>CALDOK010000270.1 GCA_937912125.1 uncultured Pseudomonadota bacterium | reverse complement strand
TCGGCGTCGGTGTCGGCGTCGGCGTCGGCGTCCGCGTCCGCGTCGGCGTCGGCGTCGGCATCGGCATCGGCGTCGGCGTCGGTGTCAGCGTCGGCGTCGGCGTCGGTGTCGGCGTCGCTGTCGGCATCGGTGTCGGTGTCCGTGTCGGCGTCGGCGTCGGTGTCCGTGTCGGCCTCGATGCACTCATCGCACACGGGGCAGTCTTCACCGCAGCTGGCCAGGGGGATGGTGACGACGACGAACAGGGAGCAGAGGAAGAGGCGCATGGGAGTTCTCCGCGGGCGGGAGGGGGCGGGGAGCCCCGGAAGTCTCCCCCATGGTACAGGATGAGCACAGGAGGATCGAACCCCATGCCCCGCGACGACGCACCAGGATCGCCGGCACCGGCCCCACAGGGACGGACGCCCGGCGATCCGGCCACGCCGGGCCTGGACGGGCGCGGGCTGCTGGCCTGCGCGCTGATCCATGCAGGGGTGGCCCTGGTCCTGCTGTGGGACGCCATCGCCAGCGGCTTTGGCCGGGTGGTGGGCAGCTCCTCGGCCGAGCTGTGGGCCTTCCTGTGGGGCCACTTCTGGATGCGCCAGAGCCTGCTGGTGGAGCACCGCTGGCCCTACCAGACCCTGCTGGTGGACCACCCCCACGGCGGGGTGCTGTGGCTCAAGGATCCCATCATGCTGGTGGCCATGCTGCCGGTGCAGCTGGTGGCGGGGATTCCGGCCGCGTACACGGCCTCGCAGCTCAGCCTGTTCGTCCTGGCGGGCATGGGGCTGTTCCTCTTGGCCCGGGAGCTGGGCCTGGGGCGCTGGCCCGCCATCCTCGGGTCCCTGGCCTTCGCCTTCGCGCCCCACACCCTGGGCGAGGCCTTCAACGGCAACATCGAGGCCCTGAACACCTGCTGGCAGCCCCTGTGGCTCTGGGCCATGCTGGTGGTCCTGCGGCGGCCGGGGCCGGCGACGGCGGCGGTGGCGGCCGCGGCCCTGTGGGCCCTGCTGCTGACCAACCAGTACTGGGCCATCGCCATGGCCGCGGTCTCGGGTCCCTTGGTGGCGCAGCGCCTGTGGCGACAGCGCGCGCTGGGGCCGCCCTGGCGCGCCTTGGCGTGGCTGGGCGCGGCGGTGGGGACGGGCCTGCTGCTCTTCGCGCCGGCGGGCATGGCCATCCAGGCCAGCATGGCCGCGGCCGACAAGATCAACGCGCTCACCCAGGGGCAGGTGCCCCTGATGCCCCCCTACACCACGGATCTGCTGCACCTGCTGCGCCCCATGGCGCCCCTGCGCTGGCAGACCGAGTTCCCGCCCTTCCAGGATCTGGTCTACCCGGGCTTCCTGGTGCTGCTGGGCGCCTTGGCCGCCCCCCTGCTGGGGCCCCGCGGGCCCTGGCGCTGGTGGTGGCCGGCCATGGGGCTGGGCTTCCTGGTGCTGAGCCTGGGCCCCGCCCTGAGCATCGACGGCCGGGTGGTGGGCGCCCCCGACTCCATCGTGTGGCTGCCCTGGGCCTGGCTGAGCTCGGCCCAGCCCCTGCTGCGCTCCATGACCCTGCCCCACCGCATGGCCGTGCCCGCTGCCCTCTTCCTGGCCCTGGGCCTGGCGGCCACCCTGCACGGGCTGTGGGGGCGCGGGGCCAGGGGCCAGGGCGCCGCCGTGGCCGTGCTGCTGGGCCTGGGCGCCATGGCGGAGATCCTGATCTACCCGCCCTACGCGGTGCCCTTGGCCAGCACGGCCACACCCCGCGCCGACCACGCCCGCCTGCTGGCGGAGCTCGAGCAGCCCGGCGCGGTGCTCAACCTGCCCTTCGACCTGGGCAGCCACGATCAGCGCATCTGCCTGTGGCACCAGGCCGTGCACGGTCGGCCCATCGGCATGACCCTGCGCATCACCGAGCCCCCGAGCATCGTCGACGCCATCCCCCTGCTGTGGCGGGTGGGCGGCCCGGCCCGGCGCGCCGCCCTCGATGCCTGGGACCCTCAGGCCCACCCCGAAGATCCCTGGGGCGTCCTGGCCATGCGCGACGCCGGCTACGGCTTCGTGGTGGTACACCAGGGCCTGCTGGAGCAGGGCCGTCTGGGCAGCCTGGACAGCTACGGAGCGCAGCTCGAGCCCGTGCTGGGCCCCCCGCTGATCCTGGCCGAGGGCACCCTGATCTTCGCCCTGGACCCCGCCGCGCGCGAGCCCATGGTCCTGCGCGCCCGCGCGCTGCTGGGCCCCGACGCGGTCCTGGGGCCGTGACTCGAGCTAAGCTCCGGCCCATGGACCGTGGCTCTCCCATCCCCTGGATCGCAGGCGCGCTGCTGGTGGTGCTGGCGGTGGCGCTGTGGCTCTGGCTCAGCCAGCCCGACGCCAACCCCCTGCAGGGCGTCTACGGCATCCTATGAGCCCTCCCCGCCACCTCGTGCCGTTCGTCTCCGTGCTGGTGGGGGTCGCGGCCCTGAGCCTGGGGGCGTGGATCACCTGGCAGCGCCACCGCGACGGCGTGCGCTCGGCCACCATCACCCGCCACGCCGACGAGCTGGGGCCGGACGCACAGCTGCTGCTGCCCAACCTGCGGGATCAGTGGGTCTGGGTCCCCGACCGTCCCCACGATCCCCAGGAGCTCGCCCAGCCCGACCTGGACGCCCGCTTCACCCGCCGGCGCAGCTTCCAGGTGAGCACCAACAGCCTGGGCCTGCGGGGACCCGAGCCCGCCATCCCCCCCCCCAGCTTCCGCATCCTGTGCGCGGGGGACTCCATCACCTTCGGCTGGGGCCTGCCCGTAGAGCAGGCCTACCCCGCCCTGCTGGCCGAAGAGCTCGGGGTCGAGGTGATCAACGGCGGCATGCCCGCGGCCGCCCCCCCCGAGGTCGCCGCCTGGGCCGCCCAGCATGCCGCCAGCCTGGACGCCGATCTGGTGCTGTTCGTCAAGCAGCCCCAGGCACCGGGCGGGGGCGATGCGGTGGCCCCCTACCTGCAGGCGGTGCGCTCCCTGGCCCAGGCCGTCGCGCCGGTGCCCGTGGCGGTGGTGCTGCCCCCCCGCAGCAGCTTCGCCGCCCTCCCCCAAGCCCAGGCTGCACTGGAGATCCAGCGGGTGAGCGCCGGCCTGAGCGACCTGGCGCTGCTCGACCTCACGCCTGCCTTCCGCGCGGCCCAGCGGGCCCCGGGCGTGCTGGGCGACTTCGACGCCCAGTCTCAGCGGGTCCTGCTGCTGCCCGACCGCACGGTGCTGCTCGAGGCCCCCGCCCCCCGCGAAGGCCTGGCCCCCTCCATCGTGCGCTTCTTCGAGGACAACCCCCACGCGGCCGAGCCCCTGATCTACGACGGCGGCCACCCGGACGCCCAGGGCCACCAGCTGATGGCCGAGGAGCTCGCCAGCTGGATCCGCACCCAGGGCTGGCTGCCGTGAGCGCCTCTGGACGCCGCAACCCCAGCCTGGGCTCCTGGGCCCTGACCCTGGGCCTGGGCCTGCCCCTGTACGCCCTGCTGGTGCTGGCCGTGGCCGGCTACTTCCTGCCCTGGCTGGACAGCTACCTGTTCGACACCCGGGTGCTGTTCGCCAACAACTTCGACAAGATCGACGAGCTGGTCATCGCCGAGGGCCCTGTGCTCGAGGACCTGCTGGCCATGCTCGAGGGCTGGCTGCGCACCGGCGCGCGGGGCGGAGAGTACTTCGAGTTCAACGTGCTGCCCCTGGCCGTCGTGGCCCGGCTGCTCGAGACCGCCCATCCCATCCGGGCCTACAACCTGACGCTGGCGGGCTGCTGGGTCCTGGCCGGGCTGTGCACGGCGGGCCTGGTGCATCGCCTGGCGCGCTCCACCGGGGCCGCCCTGTGGGCCGGGGCCCTGTTCGCCTTCGGGCCCATGGTCACCAACACCATGCGCATCGACTCGCTGGACTACGCCATGCTCTTCCAGCTGCCCCTGCTGCTGTGGGCCCTGGTGAGCATGCGGGAGCGTCGCAGCCTGGCCTGGCCCCTGCTGGGGGGGCTGGTGCTGGCGGCCATGGGGGTCACCAACCAGTACTTCTGGCTGGCGGCGGTCCCCACGGCGGCGGCGTGGGGAGCCCTGTGCTGGCTGCGGCCCCTCGAGGGCGAGGCATGGCCCGCGGCCCCCGGGCGCCGGGGCGCGGTGCTGCGGGTGGCGGGGGTGATCGGGCTGGGGCTGCTGCTGGTGGCGCCCCTGATCGCCTACGAGCTCACCGAGTTCTGGAGCCCCAACCAGGCGTCCATCAACAAGGCCATCGGCCGCGAGGTGGCGGCCCCGGTGCTGCTGGCTCGCCACGGGGTGATCAGCCCCTGGACCCTGCTCGCGGTGGGGCTGGGCCTCACCGCCTTCCTGCCTGGACGTCGGGACGGGCCCCACCAGGGCCTGGGCTTCCTGGCGGGCCTGGCGATCCTGATGCTGGGCGGCTTCGGCGTGGTCACCCTGGCGGCCGACTCCATCGGGGCCGCGGTGGCCGGGCTGCCCTTGATCTGGCGCCTGCAGCGCCTGGCCGACATCTCGGTGCTCGCCGTGCTGGCCATCAGCGCCCTGGCGGGGGTGGGCCTGGCGGGGCTGCAGGCCAGGCTGGGCTCCCGCTGGCAGCGCCTGGCGCTGCTGGGGGCGGCCTGGGCTCTGCTGGGCCTGTGCATGCTCCAGGCCAGGAGCGAGACCAGCGAGGCCATCGCCGCCTCAGCCACCTCCCTGTCGGTCCCGGGTCCCGTGGTTCAGCAGGTGCGCGAGGCGCCCCCCCAGACCCAGATCGTCCTGGTCCACGCATCCCCCGCGGACCTGCCCGCCGACCTGCTCTCCCGCTACCTGCGGCTGTGGACTGGGCGCCGGACCGCCAGCACCCGGGAGCGCGACGCCTTCCTCGAGCGGGTGATGGGCCACCGCAGACCCCTCGAGCGCCAAGGCCCCATCGAGCTGCGCCAGGATCCAGAGGACTGCACCCTGCTGCTGCTGGTGGACGATCCGCTCGAGCCCGTGCGCACCCACCGCCTGCGCAGCGCCGTCACCCAGACCGAGCATGCCATCCTGCATGACGCCGACGGCTGGTATGCGGCGGGCCTGGGGCGCTGCGAGTTCGCCTCGGCGCCTGCCCCCAACCCACAGGCCGGGTCCAACGGGGAGCCCGACGAGTGGCAGGTGCTGCGCTCCATGCCCGTTCGCCCACCTCCGGAGGCCGAGCTCGACGCCATGCTGGACCTGCTTCGGGACGCCCGGGCCACCGAGGGGCAGGTGCGCCAGCTCTTCAGCCGGGCCGTGGCCACCGACGGCTTCATCGCCAGCTTCGGCATCGAGCCCGGCTGGATCGTGGCCGACATCGGCTGCGGCACCGGCGCGGTGGAGGTGGCCTTGCTGGAGCTCCGGGTGCCCTTCGAGAAGCTGTACGCCGTGGACACGGTGGAAGAAAACCTGAGCTTCATGCAGCGCATCCTCAGCGCCGCCGGCCTCGAGCCTGGCACTCGGATCCAGCCCACCGTGGCCGACAACGACCACAGCCAGCTGCCGCCCGGCGCGCTGGACCTGGCCCTGATCGTCAACGTCTCCAGCTTCGAGGCCCGCACCCACGGCGACCCGACCGGCGAGGCCCCGATCCTCGACCCCGACGCCCTGCGCAGCCTGATCACCATCCGCCAAGCCCTGCGCCCCGGCGGACACCTGCTGTTCTACGCCGACAGGCTGCCCACGGAGTTCCGCACCGAGCGGGCCACCGCCGACCCAAAGCATCCTTGGCCCCTCACCAGCACGGGCCACTATGCCCGCTTCCCCTTCGAGCCGGGAGAGCTGGCCCTGGACTTCGCCATCCTCGAGCGCTCCCTCGAGGCCGCCGGCTTCACCGTCACCGAGCGGGACATCTTGATCTTCGAGGGCGAGGTGGGCTGGATGCGCGTGACCGCGGTGGCGGCGCCTTAGCAGACGTCGGAAGAGCTCCGCCGTGAGGCGGAGGAACCCAGCCGTAGCGAGGGCCAGCAGGCGCGTAGCGAGACAGGTGGCACGAAGCGACGCCGGTTGAAGGCGTACTTTACGTACGTCGAGGTTGGCGGCGAGAGTGACGCCTGTCGCAGTAGCGACTGCTGGGCCGCAGTAGGCATGGGCTTTCCCGAGGGCTGCTTAGTCGGGCTCGGGCGGGCAGCCCTCGAAGGCGCTCTGCTCGAGCAGGTTGCGCGCGAGGATGGCCGGATCGGGCTCGGCCCCGTGGCGCACGATGGGGTAGCGGCAGGTGCGCACGCGGTTGTCCTCGATCACGGCGTAGTCGCCTCGCTCGGTCACCGCGATGCCGGCGTTGGCGTCGACGATGGCGTTGCCCCGCACGGTGTGCTGGGCGCCGTCGCCGTCCAGCCACAGGGCCATGTCCAGGCTGTAGCTCAGGGTGTTGTCCAGCACCTGCCAGCCCGCGCTGCGGTGGTCCAGCCGCAAGAACAGGCCATCGCCGTAGCTGTGGTTGTCGACCACGCGTCCCCCAGCCCCCCGGGCCTCGATGGCGGTGGCGTTGCGGGCGAAGGCGTTGCCCTCAATCAAAGCGCCGCCCCCGGAGAGGCGCAGGGCCACGATGTTGCCCTCGAAGCGGCTGCCCCGCAGCACGACATCGGCGGTCTCGAGGTCCAGGGCCACCTCGGTGGGCAGCACCCGCCCGTCGTCCCCCAGGCGCAGGAAGCCGCCCCAGCGCACGGCGCTGTCCAGGATCTCCACCCGGCTGCCGGGCTCGGCGCGGAGGTGGAAGCCGGTCAGGGGGCCCTGGGCCGTGAGCTCGGCGCCGGCGGAGAGCCGCAGGCTGGCGCCGGGGCGCAGCAGGACCCGGGGAGGAGCGCCCGCGCCGTCGGGGGCCAGGACCAGGCGCGCACCGACCAGGGTCAGCTCCCCGCGCACCTCGAGATCACCCCGGTGCAGCACAGCCTCGCCCTCGAGCGCCAGCGACTCCACCACGCCGCCCTGCTCGAGCTCGCGCTCCCAGGTGGGGGCGGGGATGGCATCGACGCTGGGAAGCTCCAGGGCCAGGTTGGGGGGCAGGCAGCTGGGCGCCTGGGACCAAGCCCCCGCGTCGAAGGCCGGGGAGGGGTTGAGGATCACCAAGGACGGCGCGGCGGCACAGCTGGCCACCTTCACCGAGGCCCCGCCCACGTCCAGGCTCAGGTAGAGCCCGTCCAGCTGCTCGCCAGAGAGCTCGAGGTCCACCGGGAGCCGCGCCTGGGCCAGGGAGTAGCCAGCGCCGCGGGGGGCGTTGCCCGCCAGCAGGCCCGAGGCGACCACCGGCAGAGACGCGAAGGGACCGGGGAGCCCCGGGGCGTTCAGGCCCAGCTGGCCGCGGCCCGAGCCCGCGTACCACCACAGCTGGTAGAGCACCTCGCGAACGTGCAGGGTGTCGGGACGGACGAGCCCCTCGGCCGCACCGAAGGCCACCACCGAGCCGCAGCTGCGATCCTCACCCGCCGCGGGGGGCTCGGTGGACAGGGAGCCGAAGTCGTTGGAGTTCACGTCCACCCGGCCGAAGCGCACGGCCGGGCCGGGGCGGCCCTGGCGCAGGTACAGCGCGACGGGGCCGGGCTCCGGGGTGCAGCCCACCAGCAGCAGGGCGGACAGCAGGGGCAGGGGAGAGCTCACTGGAACATGGCCCCCAGGGAGCCCGCGGGGGGGTCGTCCAGGATGGGGATGACCACGCCCGAGATGGGCTCGACGCCCACGCGGATGGGCTGGGCGGTGACGCCCACGGGGTCGCCGGGCCCAGGGCCGGTGTTGTCGTGGTCGATGATGGCCATGAGCTGGACCGTACCCAGATCCGGCGGGAGCTCGAGCTCGAAGGGCCCAAGCCCGTTGCAGATGACGTGGTAGACGCCCTTCATGGCGCCCCCCTCCCCGCTGGGCGCCAGGGCGTCGATGAGCAGCGCGCCGCCGGCGCGGCCGCCGTAGCTGGTGCTGCCCTTGACCAGCACTCCGCTGCCGGGAACCAGGCTGTGGGCCTCCACCGACATGGCGGTGGCGGGGCAGCGGGCGGGGTCACCCTCGACCGTGCGGTTCAGGGGGGCCACCTCAGGGGCGAGGGCCTGAGCGGGGGCTTCCTGAGGCGCCAGATCGGGGGGCGTCACCGGGCCCTCGGCGCGGCCGAAGATCAAGAAGTACTGGGTGCGCTGGGTGATGGGCAGGCGCTGCTCCAGCGCGAAGCCGAAGGGGGCCAGCTGCTCCACGATCTGCTGTTCATCGACGCCTCGGCCGTTGGCATGCTCCTTGGTGGCCTCGAGGATCACCAGCTTGCCGTCGGCCTTCAGGGCGTCGTGGATGGAGGCGTAGAAGCCCCGCAGGCTGTCCATGTAGTGCTGGTTCTCCACCACGCCGGGGCGGGCGAAGAGGTGCACGTCACAGAGGAAGGCGTAGTCCGAAGAGCCGGGCTCGAGCAGGGTGTGGGCGTAGGCCGAGTAGACCAGCTGGACGTTGCCGACGCCCCGCTCGAGGATGCGGTCCTTGACGTAGTAGACGGCGTTGGGGTCGGAGTCCACGCAGTAGACCAGCCCGTCGGGCCCCACCACGTCGGCGAAGTGGAACGAGAAGTACCCGGCGCCGCAGCCCACGTCCGCGATCACGTCCCCGGCCTCGAGCCCCATCAGCCGCATGACCTCCTGGGGCCGCTGGCTGGCGTCGCGGCTGGCGTCGCCCTCGGTCTGCAGCTTCTGCAGGCCGTGCTTGCCCTCCTGAGTGCGGGCGGAGGTGGTGACGATGGTGACGCCGTCTTCGACGGTGACGATCCGCTCGTAGGCCGCCTCTACCGCCAGCCACTCGTCTGCGGGCTGGCCGTCTGCGGGCGGGGCGCCAGGGGTGAGGGCGGGCTGGTGGCCGGGGGGGCTCCGGGGAGCGGGCGGGGGTGCATCCGGGGCGGGCACGGAGGCGCCGTCGCAGCCGCCGCCGAGCGAGGACAGGGCGAGCAGGGAGGCGAGGGCGAAGGCAGCGGAGCGGGTCGTAGACTTCATGGCTCTACAGTAGTTTCTCGCCCTCGGGTTATCCAGAAACCATGCCGACCCCCCCGGGCTCCACCACCGCCGCGCCACCGCCCGACCGGATCGACGGCCGCGGCCTGCTGCTGGCCCTGGCCATGCACCTGCCGGTGCTGGGGCTGCTGTTTCGCGACGCGCTGGCGGGGACAGGCCGCATCCTAGGGGCGGTCACCACCGAGACCTGGGCCTTCGTCTGGCACCACTGGTGCTTCCGCCACGAGCTGCTCGAGGCGGGGCGCTTCCCCTACCGGCTGGACATCCTGGACCACCCGGCCGGCGGCACCCTGTGGGTCAAAGACCCCCTGTGGGCCATCGCCCTGCTGCCTGTGCAGGCCCTGGCCGGGGTGCCCGCCGCGGTGCTCACCGAGCAGCTGCTGCTGTTCCTGCTGGCGGGGGCGGGGCTGTTCCTGCTGGCCCGGGAGCTGGGGGCGGCTCGCTGGCCGGCGGCCCTGGCCAGCCTGGCGTTCTCCTTCCATCCGCACATGCTGGGCGAGGCCTACAACGGCAACCTCGAGGCCCTGGCCGCGGGCTGGATGCCCCTGGCCGCCTGGGGCCTGATCCGGGCCCTGCGCCGCGCCAGCTGGTCCAGCGCGCTGTTGGCCGGAGCGCTGGTGTTCCTGCTGGCCCTGAACAACCCCTACTTCGGCTTCGCCCTGGCCCTGGCAATGCCCTCGATGGTGCTCGCGGGCCTGTGGGCCTGGTGGGGCGAGCGGCCCCTGCTGCCGCGCCTGGCGGCCCTGGGGGGCGGCGGGCTGCTGGGCAGCCTGCTCTTCCTGCCCATCGCGCGGCTGGTCAGCGCCAGCCTCTCCTCGGCGGACAACCTGGCGCTGGTGGACCCCCAGATCCCCCTCCGGCCCCCAAACACCAGCGATCTGGTCCACCTGTTCCGTCCCATGGCCGAGCTGCCCCTGGCCCAGGCCGTCCCCCCCTTCCAGGACCTGATCTACCCGGGCTTCACCCTGCTGGCGCTGGCCATCGCGGCGCCCGCCCTGGTGGCATGGGCCGGCCGAGGGCGGCCCGTGGATCGCGCCCCCCTGCTCTGGGCCGGCTGCAGCGCCCTGCTCGCCCTGCTGTTCCTGGTCTTCAGCCTGGGCCCTGTGCTGTGCTGGCAGGGCCAGCCCGTGGGGGCCCCCGACGACATGATCTTCCTGCCCTGGGCCTACCTGGCCCAGAGCCACAGCCTGATCTCACGCATGACCCTGCCCCACCGCTTCGCCGTGCCCGAGGGCATGTTCCTGGCCCTGGGGCTGGCCTTCGCCCTACAGGCGGTGGGGGCGCTGCTCACCCGGGGGCGGCGGCGAGGCGCGCGCTGGACCGCCCGGGCGGCCATGGCGGGGATCGCGGGCCTGGCGCTGGCGGAGATCCTGCTCTACCCACCCTACGCCATCCCCCTGACCACCATGGAGCTGCACCCCGCCCCCCACGCCGCGCTGCTGGCCCAGCTCGAGGCCCCGGGGGCCGTGCTCAACCTGCCCATCTACCGGGGCGGCAACGACAAGCGGGTCTACTTCTGGCACCAGACCGTGCACGGCCGACCCATCGACATGGCCATCCGGGTCGGGGTGCCCCCCACGGTGGCCCGGGAGCTGCCCCTGGTGGCCGCCATCGAGGCCACCCAGCACGAGGACGCCAGCTACCTGTGGCCCGAGCCTCCCGCGGGCCAGGCCTGGAGCGCCGAGGGCCTGCGGGGCATGGGCTACGGCTTCGTCGTCTTGCACGCGCCCTTCCTGACCACCGAGCAGCTGAGCTCCTGGGCCGCCGGCCTCGAGGCCTTCCTGGGCCCGGGCCTGGTCTTCGACGACGGCGCGGCCGTCTTCCCCCTCGATCCCGCCCAGCGCCCGGCCCTCGAGGCCGCCGCCCAGGGATGGGAGGGCTACCTGGGCGCCAGCGACGCCGTGCTGAGCAGCGGCAACCCCTTCGGCAGCATCCGGCCAGGGCTCCCGGGCCGGAGCCGGCTAGGGGAGGGGCCATGAAGCAGCAGCGCCACACCCTGAGCGTCCTGCTCCTGCTGGCCGGCTGCTCGGGCCCCGAAGAGCCCGCCGCCACCACCCTCGATCGAGCGCCCGCGGCGGCCCCCGCGCCAACGGTCGAGCCCTCCCCGGCCGCCGCCGGGGGCTGGCAGGACATCCAGGCCGGCGGCACCATGAGCTGCGGCCTGGCGACCGACGGCGCCGTCACCTGCTGGGCCGGCCCCGACCAGCCCGCGGTGCAGGCGCCCGCCGGCCCCTACACCCAGGTCACGGTGGGCATGCACCACGCCTGCGGTCTACGCGACGACGGGGCCATCGCCTGCTGGGGCCGAGGCTTCGCCGGCTCCCTCGAGCCTCCCCAGGGCGCATTCACACAGCTGGACCTCGGCCTGGACCGCGGCTGCGCCGTGGCCCACGACGGCGGCATCACCTGCTGGGGATGGCGGGAGCCCGACGAGACCTCACCCCCACCCGGCCCCTTCGCGCAGGTCGCCGTAGGCTACAGCCACAGCTGCGCCCTGCGCCCCGACGGCTCCGCAGCCTGCTGGGGCTCCGGCCAGGACGGCCAGCTCGTGCCACCTCCAGGCCCCTTCGTAGACGTGGACGTAGGCCAGTGTTCGAGCTGTGGGCTGCGACCCGACGGCAGCCTGCAGTGCTGGGGTTGCGCCCTCGAGCAGGCCCGCGGCGAGTCCGCAGGGTCCGCCACCCCCGCCGGGGACGGTTGGACCGCCTTGGCGGTAGGCTACCAGCATGCCTGCGCCATCGGGGCCGACGGCCGACCGAAGTGCTGGGGCCACGACGCCGTGGGCCAGTCCAGCCCGCCGCCGGGCTCCTTCGCCCTGATCAGCGCGGGCTTCTACCACAGCTGCGGAGTGCGCGACGACGGGGCGCCGGTGTGCTGGGGTTGGGACGCCCTGGTGGGCTCCGACCCTGGCGGCGCTCCAGCGCCCCAGGACGGACGCCCCACAGGCTGGGCCTCACGGCCGGCGCCCACGCTGCACCACACCTGCCCCTACGAGGGGCTGGGCATGATCTACATGAAACAACAGCGCTCCGACTACGCCCGGCGCAGCTTCGAGCAGGGCATCGCCATCAACCCCGACATCGAGTACCGCAAGTACCTGGGCCTGGCCCAGCTGTACCTGGCCGAGGGCGACGACCAGGCCGCAGCCCCCCTGCTGCGAAAGGCCACCGCCATCTTCCCCGCGGACCCCACCGCCGCCGAGCTGCTGCGGGAGATCGAGGGCCGCTGAAGCGGCGGATCAGCTCCGTCGGAACACCGCGATGTACTGCCGGTCCCAGTCCCGCTCGAGGGAGACGAGCTCGAAGCCGAGGGTGGCCAGGTTGGCCGCGACGTTATCGGGGTCCATCTTGTCAGCGCCGTCCTGGATGATCAGCAGGCCGCCTGGCGCGAGGGCCTGGTGGACGGTGCGCATCCAAGGCCCCGTCCGGTCCCGCCAGACCTCGGGGCTGGCTGGCCGGTCCAGGTCGAGCATGGCGTGGTAGGTCTGGATGATGAAGGCCACATCCACGCTGGCAGGGGGCAGGGTGACGTCGGGCCGCACCGAGAGCACCGTCTCCACCTGCGTCCCCGGGTGGCTCTGGGCGCGGGCCTGCACGAAGGCCAGCACGCTGGCGTTGATGTCCACGGCGTAGACCTTGCCCCCGGGGCCCACGGCCTGAGCGAAGGGGATGGTGAACATGCCGGCCCCGGCGCCGATGTCCGCCACCACCTGGCCCGGCTGCAGCTGCGCGCGCTCGAGCAGCAGGGGCAGGAACAGGTCGCGACGCCCAGCGTCCAGGAAGGACCCCAGCAGCATGGGGTAGATCTTGAAGCTCTGCTCCAGCGCGGGGTTGACGGGGGCGCCGCAGCGCGGCCCCACGCACAGGGGCCCGTCGTTGACGGCCTGGTGGGCGTGGCAGACCAAGCGGAAGTCTCGCCCCCCGTCGATGCGCTCATAGAGCTCTTCGTAGCTGACCCCATCGGCAGGGCAGGCGGGCACCGCGGGGATGAGCTCGGGCACGAGCTCGGCCAGGGTCTCGGGGTACAGGCCGCCGTGGTCGGAGCGCCAGCGCTCGAGCCCCCCCTGCACGGTGGTGGCCAGGGCGAAGCAGGCGTCCAGCTGCTCGAAGCGGATCACCTCGTCCACCGCGCGGGTGCCGAAGTGGAAGGCGTAGGCGTCAGGGTCCAGCACCGAGGCCTGCACGAGGCGATCCCGCAGGGAGGCATCCCCCGAGCGCTCACGCACCCAGGCCAGGTACATCAGATGCCCGACGAGCCGGTAGGTGGGCCGCCGCTGCTGGCCTGGAGAGTCCGCGAGGTCGGGCGCCAGCAGCCAGTCCAGGGAGGCGTCTTCTCGGGCCGCGACGACCTCCAAGGCGTCGAGCAGGAGCGCCTCGGCAGCCTGCAGGTCTTCCCGGCGGTCCTCCCGCACCCCACGCTCCAGCAGGGCCAAGGCCTGGTCGTAGGAAGGCACCGCCCGTGAGATGGGGTTGCTGTAGACCGACAGATCCGCGACCCGAATGGCCGCGCGTGGCGCCGTCCCCGGCTGCACCACGCCGAGCCGGGGCTCGGGGGGGCTCGCCGAGGGGGCATCAGGCGCGGGGTCGGCGGCACATGCCACGACCAGCGCGGCCGCGACCACCAAGGAGAAGAGACAGCGGAGGGCGGCATGGAAAGGTCTCATTCCAGCCATGCTATCGCCATGCAGGAGAACAGGAAACCTCGACGCGCGGCCCAAGGGTGCGGCTCACCCGGCGGGGGGAGGCTCCCCCACGAGAGGCGGCTGGCCCTCGGGGGGCTCGCCAGCAGGGGCCGAGCCCTCGCCCGGCGGTGGACCGTCGCCCGGTGGAGGCTCGCCAGCAGGGGGCTGGCCGGGCTCTGAGCCGGGCGTGGACTCCTCGTCGGCGGGGGGGCCGCCGGCGCCTAGGGGCGCGTCGAGGTTGGAGATGGTGTAGACGCCCAGCTCGGCGGCATCGCGCATGGGGACGACCAGCCCGCGGACGGCGCCGGAGCTGGCGTCGAAGGGATCGGCGAGCCGGCCGGCGGGCTCGCCCTCGCTGGGACCGTTGCCGTTCTCGTCGATGTAGGCCACCAGCAACACCTCACCGAGGCCCGGGGGCAGCTCCGCGGTGAACTCGCCCGTGCTGCCGCAGATGAAGTGGTAGAGGATCTCGGGCTTGGTGGGCCCGGAGGCCACCGTGGTGACCTCGAGCAACACCTGGCCCTGGACGCTGCCGCCGTACTCCATGACGCCGCTCAGGGCGACGCCATGCCCGGCCTCGAAGCTGTAGGAGTGGGACGAGACGCCGGTGGAGACGCAGGTGCCCGCCGGGATGTCCGAGGGGACCTCGCCGGGATCGCCGCCCGCGCCGGCGTCGCCCCCAGGGGGAGGACCTTCGCCCGGGGGTGGGCCTTGGCCCGGAGGTGGGCCTTGGCCGGGAGCGTCGCCGGGGTTGCCGCCGGGACGGGTGGGGACCACGGTGGGGTCGATGATGAAGTTGTCGGCTGGATCGCTGCAGCCGGCCACCGCGAGCACGGACAGCAAGAGGACATGGGGGCGCATGGCTCTCTCCGGTTGAGGTCCCATGGAAGGGGGCATAGACAAGTCATGCCTATCACAAAGACGCGCGCGAAACCCCAGCCCACGAGCGGCCTCCGGGATGACCGGCCCGAGCCCCAGCGCCCCCCCCCGCCGTCCCCTGATCCGCCTCCTCCCACTGGAGGGCGCGGCGGCCCTGCTGCTCTCTCTGCTGGCCGCCTGCCTGTTCACCCTGCCCGTGGTGCTGGCTCCGGACAGCACCATGCTGGCGGGCAAGTTCCACTGGTCCCACGCCTGGGCCATGGAGCTGATCACCATGGGGCTCGAGGACAGCCGCTACCTCGAGCTGCGGGACCTGGCCGACACCTCGCCCGGCCGCGAGCTGGTCACCCCCATGCTCGAGTTCCCCCGGGGCGGGGCCCTGGTCTTCCTGGGCTGGTTCAACCTGGCGGTGGGGGTGGCCCTGCGGCGGGTGCTGCCCGTGGTGGCCAGCTTCAACGGCTCGGTGCTGCTGGTGCTGGGCCTGGCGCCCTGGGCGGCATGGCTGCTGGCTCGATCCCTTGGGGCCAGCCGGGCCGGGGCGGCCCTGGCGGCGCTGATCTACGGCTTCAACCCCTACATCATCGGCGTCGTGGGCAACGGCCAGATGGCCAAGTACAACCACGCATGGATCGCCCTGCTGGCCCTGAGCGCCTGGCAGCTGGGCCACCACCGTCGCCTGCGCTGGGTTCCCCTGTGCTGGCTGCTGGCCTTCGTCTGCTTCGCCTCCAGCCCCTACAACTTCATCTTCGCGGCCATCGCCACCAGCCTGTTCGCCGTGGCGGGCCTGTGGACCCAGCGGGGCTGGCGCGCGCGGCTGCATGCCGGGGGCCTGCTGGCTGTGGGCGCCTTCGGCGCCGCCGTGGCCTGCGCACAGCTGCTGCCGGTCTATCAGGGCCGCAACCTCAGCCTGCTCTCCCCCTCCCGCCTGGGCCCAGGGGGCAGCGCCGAGCTGGCCGCGACCCTGCCGGCCATGATCTGGCCCCGGGCGCTGGGCTTCGGCGCCAGCTGGGGTGACATGGGCACCGCCATCGCCGACGAGACCCACGTTGCCTACCTGGGGCTCAGCACTCTGCTGCTGGCGGCCCTGGCCGCCTGGGCCCTGCGACGGCGGGCCGTGCCGCTGGCGCTGCTGGCGGGGGTCTTCGCCCTGCTGGCCATGGGCCGCTTCGGACACTTCCCGGGCTCCAGGCTGGGCCTACCCCTGCCCCTGCGCCTGCTGGACGCCCTGCCCGACGCCAGCGCCGTGGTGTTCAGCTATCGCTTCGTGGTGGTGGTCTTCCTGGCCCTGGGCCTGCTGGTGGCTCTGGGGTCCACGCCCCTGGTGGAGCGCCTGCCCACCCGCTGGCGAGGCCTGGCCCTGGCGGGGGCAGCGGCCCTGCTGCTGGCGGACTTCGCCATGCTCTCTCCCGCCCCCTTCCCCCTCGAGACCGAGCGGGTGCAGCTGCAGCGGGTCTACGCCGATCTGCCCGCCTCCGCCGAGCTGTACGGCATCGTGGAGCTGCCCTGCGACATCGGCTTCCTGGATCGCATGGACCCCGTGTGGCCGGCCTCGTTCCAGGAGCTCAACCAGCGGCAGATCTTCTGGCAGGCCTTCCACCGCAAGGGCCTGGCCCTGGTGGACAAGGGCAACCACATGCGCGATCCCTACCGCACGGATCTGATGATCCATGCCATCGAGCTCATCCAGGGCAAGGGCACGCGGCCGCCGGCCTCCACCGAGGCCTCCATCAGCTGGTACGCCCGCAACCGCTACCGCTTCGTGGTGGTACACGAGAAGGCCCTGCCACCCAGCGCCGTCGCGCCCCTGGCCGCCTGGCTCGAGGCGGCCCTGGGCCCCCCTGAGCGCTACCCCGACGAGGGCACCGCCCGCTACGCCTTCCCCAGCCCCCCCCGCGCCGTTCCCCAGGCGGACCTCCCGCCCCCGGTCCAGCGGCCCGCCAAGGACAGCCCATGAAGCGCTGGCTCGCGCGGCTCGGGCTGGTGCTGGGAGCCACGGGGCTGGCCCTGGTCATGGCGGAGCTGTGCTGCCGCGCCGCGGGCTGGGGCTCGCCCACCAGCGCCGACGATCTCGTGGTGGAGTGGGTTCCCTCCGATGCCTTCGAGGCCGCCCCCTGGACCCCGCCCCCCCAAGGTCTGCAGCGTCGGGATCTGGGGGTGGTCATGCGCCCCGACTGGTCCGGCAGCATCACCTGGCGCCGGGCCACCGACGGCGCCCTGCTGCTCGAACAGCCCGTGCGCACCTCGTCCCTGGGCCTGCGGGGCGGCGAGCATGCCCCCACCCCCGAGCCCGGGGTCTTCCGCCTGCTGGGGGTGGGGGACTCGGTCACCTTCGGCCAGGGCGTAGCCGCGGACCAGACCTTCCTGGCCGTGGCCGAGGACCTGCTGGCCGACCAGCACCGGGTGGAGCTGATCAACGCGGGTGTGCCCAGCTGGGATCTGCGCCAGCAGCTGCGCTGGATCGAGCACCGGGGCCTGGCCCTCGAGGCCCAGCTGCTGCTGGTCTTCTTCTACGTCAACGATCTGGTGCCCATCAGCTACCCCGACCCCGACCACGCCCTGCCCCGGCTCTCCCTCGAGGCCCCGGCCTGGGCCAGGGGCGAGGCGGGCCTGCGGCGGCACAGCTGGCTGTTCAACAAGCTGTGGCGGACCGTGGAGCGCGGACGCCTGGGGGCGGCCCTGCTCGAGGGCTACGACAGCGAGGTGGAGCTCATCCGGGCCCGCAGCTCCCAGGCCCAGGTGGCCGACCGCTACCGGGATCTGGCGGGGGTGTGCGCCGACGCTCGGCAGGCCTGCGGCGTGGTGGTGCTGCCCAGCTTCGTGCCCCCCGGGGCCGACGACGGGGCCGACATCCTGGACATGGCCGCCGCGGCCGCCGCCGAGGCGGGCCTGCAGGTGCTGCGCCTGGACCGGGCCGTGGACGGCATCGATCTGGCCGATCGTTTCGTGCTCCCCGGCGACCAGCACCCAAGCGCCCGCGCCCACCGGGCCCTGGGCCAGGCCCTCGCCCGGCAGCTCGAGCCAGGGCTGCGGACGTGGGAGGCTGCACAGCCACGCCCCCTGGGCAACGATTAGGCTGCGCCTATGGCTACCCTCCGCCACGCCATCGCCGCCATGCTGCTGCTCGGGCCCTGCGCCTGCGGCCCAGCCCCGGTGAAGCCCGGGGGACAGGCCTCACCCGCGGCCCGGCCCAACATCCTGCTGGTGTCCCTGGACACGGTGCGCTGGGACCACACCAGCCTGGCCGGCTACACCCGCGACACCACCCCGTCCCTGGCCGAGCTGGCCGCCCTGCCCGGGTCCACCACCTTCGAGCGGGCCTACGCCCCCGCCGCCTGGAGCCTGCCGGCCTACGCCAGCCTGTTCACCGGCCGCGACGCCCTGTCCCACGGGGTGGGCTTCCTGCGCAGCGAGCTCGACCCCGCCCACACCACCCTGGCCGAGGCCTTGAGCGCCTACGGCTACCGCACCGCCGCCTTCACCTCGGGGCCCCACCTGATCCCCGAGACCGGCCTGGGGCGCGGCTTCGCCACCCACGAGCACATCACCGCCGCCAGCCCCATGACCCCGGCGGTGAACGGCGCCCTGGCCTGGCTGGACGCCCTCGACAGCGAGCAGCCCTTCTTCCTGACCGTGGTCGGCTACGACGCCCACACCCCCTACGCAGCCCCGGCGGCCTTCGCGGAGCTGTACGACCCCGCCTACCGGGGCTTCCTGCACCAGGCCGAGAACCCCGTGCGCGACGACCCCTGCGAGCTGCGGGGCGACACCCGCACCTGCATGTCCTTCTTCCCCGAGCGCTTCACCGATCCCAGCGACGCGGGGGCCGATCCCGACGCGCCGCGCCTGCTGGTGGAGCCCAACCTGGACTGGGTGAAGCTGCCCGGGGGGCAGCGGGTCGAGCTGCGCCGGGATCGGAGCCAGCGCGAGGCCATGCGCGCCCTGCTCGCGGCCCACCGCGACGGCGCCAGCGTCCCCATCGATCCAAGCGCCGCCCAGCGCCTGGCCAGCTCCAGCCTGGGTCCCCTGCTGGAGATCGGCCCCGACGGCGCCCGCCTGGTTTCCAGCCTGGTGCTGGTCCAGGCCAGCCTGAGCCAGGGCGGCTTCGACCCCGCGGACACCGCCCACCTGGTGGCCCACTACGACGCCGCCATCCGCGCCGCCGACCTGCAGCTGGGGCGCCTGCTGCGGGAGGTGGAGCAGCGCGGCCTGCTGGACGAGACCATCGTGGTGGTGCTGGCCGACCACGGCGAGGCCCTGGGCGAGGACCTGCGCTTCCACCACGACGATCAGGTGGGCGACGCCGTGTTCCACGTGCCTCTGGTGATCCGCCTGCCGGGCGCTGAGGCCAGCCCGCGCTACGACGGCCTGGTCACCCTCACCGGCCTCGGCCCCACCCTGCTGCAGCGGCTGGGCATCCAGCCCCCGGCCGGCACAGAGGTCCACAGCTTCCTGGGCGCCCTGGACCCCCGCGCCCCCGCGCCCTCCGTCCAGGCCGTCAGCGGCGCGTCCCTGTGCTGCTACTGGGTGCGGGACGAGGACTGGGAGCTGCGCGGTCGCCGGGTCGAGGGCGCCGAGCAGGGCGCTGCCCTGGCCTGGAGCCTGCACCGGGACGGCGCGCCGCGGGATCTGGCCGCCGAGCACCCCGAGCGGGTGGCCGATCTGCAGCGCGTCATCGCCGCCTGGCCCAGCCACCCGGGGCGCTTCGCTCGCTTCGGCGCCGTCGAGCCCGGAGCCGACGATCCGGCCCTGCGCCAGGCCCTGCGTCAGGGCGGCTACTGGTCCCCCGAGCCCCGCGAGCCGTCCCCATGACCCGCGCCCCCCTGCTCCTCCTGCTGGGGCTGTGGGCCTGCGACGGCCCCGCGCCCGCCCCGGGCGCGGGCCAACCCAGGATCTCCGATCCGGTGCTGCGCATCTTCCGGGAGCTCGACACGGACGCCAGCGGCGGCCTGGGGCAGGCCGAGCTGATGGCCTGCGACCCCGCCGCGCTCCTGCCCCTGCTGGACCAGGACGGTGACGGACGGGTGGGGCTCGAGGAGCTGCGCACCGACCTGAACGCCTGGCCCGAGGCCCGCGGCGCCCGCCCAAGCGAGCCTGAACAGCCGCCCGCTGGGGAGCTCCCCCCGCCCGTGATGCGCCCGGGCCAACGGGAACGCCCCGAGGACGCCCAAGACGGTCCCCCTGCCCCCGGACGGCGTCCGTGAAGCGCGCCCTGCCCGGACTCTTCCTGGCGCTGCTGGCCTGCGCAGGCCCCACCCCCACGGCCCACGCACCGGCCCCCCAGGCCCACGAGCCGGCCGCGCCTCAGGAGCCCTGGCAGGCCCTGGGGGTGTTCTGGACCAGCCTGCAGACCCTGCCCTCCCCCGGCGCACCCACAGACGGCCTCGCCACCCCCACCCAGGCCTTGGGCTGCCTGGCTGCCGGCCGGCTCCCCAGCGCCCAGGGCCTGGTCGCCTCCGACCACGATCCCGACGCCGCCGCGGTGCAGGCCCTGGCCCTGCTCCTGGCGGGGGACGCCGCCGGGACCCAGGCGGCCCTCGCAGCGGCCCAGGCCCTGCCCCCCTCACCCCTGCTGCGCGCCGTCCAGGGCCACGCCCTGCTGGCGGTGGCCGAGCATGCCCAGGCCGCGCTCGTCTTCCAGCCCCTGCTGGCCCTCACCGAGCCCCAGCTACCCGCGGGCGCCTTGCTCGGCCCCACCGAAGGGGGCGGCCCCTGCGGGCTCGGCATCCCGGCCGCCCCCTTCGCCTGGTGGCTCGCCCGCCTGGGCCTGGGCTGGGCATCCGCCAACCAGGGGGATCACCTGCTGGCCCTCGAGCACCACCAGGCCATCCTGGCCCGCCAGCCCAGCGAGCGCCTGGCCACCGTCAGCGCGGGCCTGGCCCTGATGCAGCTGTCCCGGCTGGAAGAAGCCAGCCAGCGCGTGGGCGAGCTGGCCGCGGCCTGGCCCGACGACCCCCTGGTCCAGGCCACCGTCGAGGTGCTCCGCGCCCACCGGGAGCAAGGCGCCCACGCCGCCGAGGCCTACACCCGCGATCTGGCCCGGGGCGGCGAGCCCGCCACCTGCCCCTACGAGGGCCTGGGCCTCATCTACCTCAGCCAAGGCCGCACCCAGCAGGCCCGTGAGCAGCTCGAGCGCTCCATCGCCCTCAACCCGGAGCTGGGCTTCGAGAAGTACAACGCCATGGCCCGCATCCTGATGGATCAGGGCGAGCTGGACCAGGCCCGCGCCATGCTGGACCAAGCCCTGGCCAACCACCCCGGCGACCCCGAGGCCCTGGAGATCATGGCCATGCTCGAGCGGCTGGAGGCCGAAGCCGCGGTGCCCTGACCCATGGGATACCATCTCCCCATGCGCCGTCCCCTCGCCGCCATCGTCCCCATCGTGCTGCTGGCCTGCGGCGGCCCCCGCTCCCGGGCCGGCGCCGCGCTGGCGCCCTTCGGCTTCACCATGGTGCCCATCACCCCCGGCAGCTTCCAGATGGGCAGCCCCCCGGATCAGGCCGGCCGTGACCCCGACGAGACCCTGCACCCCGTCACCCTCACCCGGCCCTACTCCATCAGCGCCACCGAGGTCACCCAGGAGCTGTACCAAGCCATCACCGGCACCAACCCCGCGTCCTTCGCCCAGCTGCAAGGCGCCGCCCGCCACCCCATCGAAGAGGTCAGCTGGTTCGATGCCGTCCGCTTCTGCAACGCCCTGAGCCAGGCCGAGGGCCTCGCGCCCGCCTACCGCTTCGAGCCGCTGGCCGCCGGAGGGAGCGGGCGCCCCCTAGTACAGTCCGTGGCCCAGCTGGGGGGCGCTGATCCCTTGGCGTTCATGGAGATCATCTGGCTGCCCGAGGCCGACGGCTACCGCCTGCCCACCGAGGCCGAGTGGGAGTACGCGGCCCGAGCGGGCGGCGACAGCCCCTACGCCAGCGCGCACACCCCCGAGAGCGTGGCCTGGTACAAGGGCAACGCCGGCAACAACACCCACCCGGTGGCCGGCAAGCAGCCCAACGCTTGGGGCCTGTACGACATGAACGGCAACGTCTGGGAGTGGGTCTGGGACTGGTACGCCCCCTACCCCGACGGCCCGGTCGACGACCCCACGGGCCCCCCCGCCGGCCGCGACCGCATCACCCGCGGGGGCTCCTGGGTGGTCCCGGCCAAGGACACCCGCATCGCGCCGCGCCGCATGCATCCCCCCACCCTGCACTGCCACGGCCAGGGCTTCCGCATCGCGCGGAGCCTCTGAACCCGACCCCGGAGCCGCCATGCGCCCGCTGCCCTGCGCCCTGATGCTCGCGGCCGCCCTGCTGCTGGCCTGCGGCGACGACGCCCCGGACGACAGCGCGCCGCCTGTAGAAGGGGACGCAGACAGCGACGCCGATGCCGACGCCGACGCCGATGCCGATGCCGATGCCGACAGCGATGCGGACAGCGATGCGGACAGCGACGCCGACACCGACGTCCCCTGCGCCCCGGGGGCGGCCTCGGAGCACCAGGGCATCCCCATGGTCCAGGCCTGCGCCGGCAGCTTCCAGATGGGCAGCCCCAGCGACGAAGAGGGTCGCTACGAGGACGAAGCCCGGCACCAGGTCACCCTCAGCCAGGACTTCTTGGTGGGCTCCCACGAGCTCACCCAGGACCAGTTCCGGGCCCTGATGGGCTACCAGCCTTCCTGGTACAGCGGCTGCGCCGCCTGCCCCGTGGAGAACATCAGCTGGCACGAGGCCGCGGCCCTGGCCAACGCCGTCTCCAGCGCCATGGGCGTGGCCCCCTGCTACGCCTGCACCGGCTCCGGCGGCGGCGTGGCCTGCGCCCTGGACCCCGCCTGGGCCAGCCCCTACGCCTGCCCGGGCTACCGCCTGCCCACCGAGGCCGAGTGGGAGTACGCGGCCCGCGCAGGGGGGGCGGACGCCTTCCCCGCGGGGGGCAACCTGCCGGCCGGCACGGCCGAGCTCTGCGACGGCTCGCTGACCCTGGACGACGGCAGCCTGCTGGACGACCAGGCCCTGTACTGCGGCAGCAGCGACGCCGGCACCCGCGCCACGGGGCTGCTGGCGAGCAACGCCTGGGGGCTGCACGACAGCGCCGGCAACGTCTGGGAGTGGTGCCATGACGCCTACCAGGAGTACGCCGGCAGCGCCGTGGACCCCTGGGGCGCCGGCGAGGGCAACCGCGCCACCCGCGGGGGCGCCTGGGACGATCCGCCGCGCACCGTGCGCTCGGCCAAGCGCCGCCGCGACCCCTCCGAGAGCAGCAGCGGCAACTGCGGCATGCGCCTGGCACGCACCGGGCGGCCCTGACGCTGGCACCAGAGGCGCACGAGAGCCCCGTGGGCGCCCTCGCCGCATTCGATGTGACGCAGGCCGCCGGGCGTCACCACGAGGGCCGGGAGTGCCCAGCACCCAGGGGGTTCCTGGCGATGCGAACCGCCGTTCGTCACCACGAAGGCCGGGAGTGCCCGGCACCCACAGGGTTCCTGGTGATGCGGGCCGCCGAGAGTCACCTCGAAGACCGGGAGTGCCCGGCACCCACAGGGTTCCTGGTGATGCGGGCCGCCGGTCGTCACCCCGAAGGCCGGGAGAGCCCCGAGCCCACGGCCTGATACCGGCTGACGCAGATTCGGCTCGGATGATCGCCGAGAAGAGCGACCCGCTGTCGGCGATGAGGAGCCGCAGGCGTGGCGAGTCACGTCAAGGATCCGAAGCGTCGACAGCGGGGTGCTCGGCCGGCGAGGGCCGAGCCGAATCAATGTCAGACGGCATGAAGGGTCACTCCGCCGCGAACACCAGGAAGTACTCGCCGTCCACCACCCGATGCTGCTCCTTCAGCACGAAGCCCGCCTGGCCCAGCTGCTCGGCGATCTGCTCCGCGGTGATGCTGCCCTGGGGCATCCGCTCGAAGTTGGCCTCGCGCTCGAGGATCGCCATGCGGCCCCCGGGCTCGAGGGCCCGGTGGATGGAGCGGTAGAAGCGCACCACGGCCTCGAGGCTCTGGTCCTTCATGGGTGGGCCCACCGGGTAGGCGAAGAAGTGCACGTTGACCAGCAAGGCCAGGTCGATGCTCGACTCGGGCAGCAGCAGGTCGCGGCGGTCGTGCAGCAACAGGTGGATGTTGGGATGGGGCGGAGGCTCCTCGCCCAGCCGCATCCGCATGAACTCCAGGCTGTCCAGCAGGATCTCGCTGGCCCACACCTCGCCCGTGGCACCCACCGCCCGGCTGAGGTGCCAGGTGTGGTAGCCGGAGCCCGCACCCACGTCGGCCACCACGTCGCCCTCCTGGAGCTTCAGCAAGGCCATGACCTCAGCGGGCTTGCGGTTGACGTCCCGGGCCGAGCCCGCCATGCGCCACAGCTTGTCCAGCGGGTAGTCCAGATCCGGAGAGTCGGGCTGCACCGCCAGGCTGGGATCGATCCCGAGGATCTCCCCGAAGGGATGGGGACCGGCGTCGAGCACCGAAGGCGGTGGGCGCTCATCGGCGGCAGCCCCCTGATGCTCGGGGGGGTGACCCGGGGGAGGCCGCTCGCCCGGCCGCATCACCGGAGGCGGGGCGTCGGAACGGGGCACCGGAGCCACCGCGGGCTGGACGGGGGCGCCGGGCTCCTGGGCGGGGCCGCCGCAAGCCAGCAACAACGCGCAGGCCAGGACCGGGCTGCGATGGATCATGGGACCTCCCACACGGCGACGCTGCCGTCGTCCGCCACCCGCGTCAGGTGGGCGTCCAGCACGGCCTCGGCGGGGGCGGACAGCTCGGGCCCCAGCAGCCGATCCCGGAACAGCACCACGTAGCGCAGCTCGTTGGCGCGCAGATCCCGCAGGGACCGCTCCGGGTCCTCCAGGGACAGCACCTGGCCAGCCCGGGCGGAGCCGGCGCTCAGCACCGCCTGGTTCAGCAATGCGTTGGTCTCGAACCAGTAGCTGCCGCCCTGGCTGCTGCTTCCAAAGGGAGCCTCGTTCACCAAGCGCAGCCCAGCCTGCATGGCGCTGATGGACACGGCTGGGGAGATGGGGTGCTCCACCGGCAGGGCCAGGGCGCTGCCGGGCCCCAGCCCGGCCAAGGCCGCGGGGGCCTGCTGCGGCTGGACCTCGGGAAGCTCCACGGACAGCTGCACCATGGGCAGGTTGGCGCCGGGGGCGCCCATGGACAGCAGCTGCACCACCTGCACGTGCACGGCATCCAGGGTCAGGGCCAGGCCGCAGGCGGCCACCGCGCCCAGCGCCAGCGCCCAGCGGGAGCGCAGCCAGGCCAGGCGCTCACCGGCTCGCTCCACCACGCCCTGCACCCCCAGGGCCAGGGGCACGGCCGAGATGCTCAGGGCCATCACCAGGTAGCGGTTCAGCTGCTTGAGCTGCTCGAAGCCGGGGACGAACAGGAAGTCCAGGTAGTAGGGCAGGGGCACGCTGACTGAGGTCGGCCCGGTGCGGGCCAGGGGGCCCAGGGCGAACAGCAGCAGCACGGCCACGTCCAGGGTAGCGAGCAGGGCCCGGGAGCGCCGCCGCGCCGCCACGATGGCCAGCAGCACCAGCCCCCAGTACAGCCCGCCCCCGGGCAGCAGCTTGTAGGGCTCGACCACCGCGCGCACGGTGAGGGACCGGGACACAGCCGTGAGCAGCCGATCCTTGGGCGTGCCCATGGGGGGCTCGGCACCGCCCCGGTACTTAGGGTCGTTGTTGCGGATGAACTCGCTGACCTCCCGGGCGTCCACCGGATGCCAGAGGTCGGCGGCGGTGGTGCGCAGGGTGGCCTGGTCTTGCTGGTAGGGGGTGTCGGCGGTGCCGGCCAGCAGCAGGTGCAGGCCCGGCGCCATGATGAGAAGCGCCACCACGCCCACCAGGGCCATGCGGGCCAAGCGCAGGTGAGGGCTCGCGCCCACCAACCGGGGCAGCACCAGCAGGGGCGCGGCCGCGCAGAGGTAGAGCCCGTAGTGGACCTGGCCGTAGAACACCGCAGCCAGGGCGGCCCCCGCGGCCAGGGGCCAGCGCCAGCCCCGCTCCTGGGCCGCCCGGTGCAGGCACAGGAAGAAGATGGGCACCAGGAAGAAGGTGGAGCGGTCGATGCTGAGCTGGTCCAGCTCGTCGAGCATGGACGCCGCCAGGCAGGGGGCCACCCCCGCCAGCAGGGCCACCCGGGGGCCGGCACCCAGGCTGCGAGCCAGGGCCCAGGCCGCCAGCGCGAGCAGCGCCAGGTGCAGCCCCACGCCCAGGTTGTGGCCCACCAGGGGGCCGCTCACCCAGGTGAGCGCCGCCGGCAGCAGGTAGCCCAGCCACGACGGCCCGTTGGCCACCCACGACGCCCCCTCGGGGAAGCCGAAGCTGGCGCTGATGTCCGACAGGCGGGGCAGAGCCTGGGCGATGGCCGCGACCTGAGCCACCGAGTCCGGAGGATCGGTGTTTGCGGGATCGTTGAGCAGCAGCACCGAGCCCAGCCGGAGCAGCGCCGGCCCGACGGCCGCCAGCCCCGTGGCCAGCGCCACGCCCACGGCCAGGGGTAGGCCCGACGCCCGCCGGGCCCGCCACAGGCCCCAGGCCCCCAGGCCCAGGAAGAGCAAGGTGACGGGCAGCAGCCCCAGGCGCACCAGCCAGGCATGCTCCCCCTGGCGACGCCCGCGCAGGTGCTGCTGCGACCAGTCGCCGGGTACCTGGAAGGTCAGCAGCTCGGCGTCGTCCCGCACGTCCAGCTGCGGCGTGGACGCCCCCAGCTGGTGGGCGCGCCAGGCCCCGGGGCCGATGGTCAGGAAGGTCACCCCGCCCCCGAAGGCCGGGGCCCAGGCCAGGGCGTTGTGCCCCAGGCGTTCGTCCCGCTGCCAGGCCACCACGCCGTGGGCCCCGGCGCTCAGCTGCACCCGCAGCATACGGCCGCCGGTGGTCACCGCGGTCAGCTCCCGCTCCTGGACGCCGCCAGGCAGCTCCTCGCGCACCGTGTAGGTCCCAGGAGACAGCCACAGCTCCACGCTGCCCTGCACCCGCCCGGGGGTGGGGTCCGTGTCGGGGCGCCAGCCCACCAGGTCGTTCTGTACACCGTCGGCGCAGCGGAAGACGGCCAGCTCGAGGCCCTGGTCGTCCAGCAGCCGCAGGTGGGCCACATGCCCGGGCTCGAGCGCCAGATCCCAGCTGAGTTCCTCGGCCCTCACCGCCGGGCAGAGCAGCTGGAGCAGGATCAGCAGCGCCCCGACCAGCGCCTGCTGCGGCCGTCGCCAGCGAGGAGCGGCGGCGCTCACGGGGCCGTCCTGGCCAGGCGCAGGCCCAGCACGTTGGTGCCCTTGGTGGGCCACTCGTGGCGGCGGTTGGCCACCCGCGAGAAGTCGGCATTGTAGTGCCAGGAGCCACCGCGACGCACACGATGCTGGCCCTCGGTGGGGCCCTGGGGGTCCCGCTGCGGGGTCGGGGAGGCGCCGTACCAGGCCGGATCGTACCAGTCCCAGGTCCACTCCCAGACATTGCCGCTCATGTCGTACAGGCCCCAGGCGTTGGGGGCCAGTTGCCCCACCGGGTGGGGGTGATCGCCGCTGTTGCCCTCGTACCAGCCCACGTCCTCGAGGCGCTCGGAGCCCGAGAAGGCCATGTCGGTCCCGGCGCGGGCCGCGTACTCCCACTCGGCCTCGGTGGGCAGCCGGTAGCCCGTGCAGGCGGCGCCACGGGGCCAACCCACCTGCTCACCCTCCACCCGGTAGCAGGGCTCGAGCCCCTGCTGCTCGCTGAGCAGGTTGGCGAAGGCCACCGCCTGCAGCCAGGTGACCTTCTCCACCGGCTGGTCGGGTCCCTTCGAGCTGCTGGGGTTGGTGCCCGTGACCCGCTGGTACAGGGCCTGGGTGATCTCGGTGGTCCCCAGCAGGAAGGCACGGGAGATGGTCACCTCGTGCCGCGGCTGCTCCTCGGCGTGGTCCCAGCCGGCCAGGGCCAGCTGTGCCGGATCGCTGCCCATGCTGAAGCTCCCCGCAGGCAGCAGCACCGTGGGGAACGGGTCCTGCACCTGGACCCCACTCGCCCGGCAGCCCGGGGAACCGGCCAGCAGTGCGCACAGGATCGGGAGCGCGCGGGTCATGGGTGAGCCTTCCGCATCAGGGGTCAGCTAACAGCTTCCAGCCTCCTTCCACCCAGAGGTTTGCCCGGAAGGCGGCGCGGCGGGTATGGGCCAGGCATGTCTCCCTCGACGTCCCCCTCCGCCCTCGCCCCCTTGGCCCTGCTCCTGCTGGCAGCCTGCGCTCCGGCCCCGACTCCCGCACCGACCTCCGGTGAGGGTGCGGCGAGCCCGACCGCCACCGGCCCGGCGGCCACACCCCAGCCCGCGCAGGCGCCGGGGCAGGCCCTGCCTACCAGCGGCGAAGGTGGCTGGATCCAGGTCAGCACCGGGGCATACCAGACCTGCGGCCTGCACGGCGACGGTCACGTGGCCTGCTGGGGCGGCGCAGGGGACACACCCCTCGATCCGCCGCCGGGACCCTTCCAGCAGGTGAGCGTGGGCGGCCAGCACGTCTGCGCCCTGGGCGTGGACGGCCTGCTGGCCTGCTGGGGCACGGATCTGGGGGGCTCCACCGCCCCTCCCGCGGGACGCTTCGTCCAGGTCAGCGCCGGCTGGGACTTCTCCTGCGCCGTGCGCGAGGGCGGCGATGTGGCCTGCTGGGGCGGCAACGACAGCGCCAGCGCCGAGCCCCCCCAGGGTGCCTTCACCGCGGTCGTCGCCGGCTACTTCCACGCCTGCGGCCTGCGCGAAGACGGCACCCCCGTCTGCTGGGGCAGCGAGAGCGAGATGCCCGACACCCCCGGCCAGCCCGGCTTCGTGCAGGTGGACATCGGCGAGCGCCACGCCTGCGCCCTGGCGACGGATGGCACCGTGGCCTGCTGGGGCAGCGCCGCGGAGGCCGCCACCTCCCCCACCGAGCCCGCCCTGGCCAAGCCTCCCCCCCCCAGCGGCGAAGTGGGCCCCGAGCGGGCCGACCCCAGCACCCTGCGCTTCACCGACATCAGCGCGGGCTACCGCCACTTCTGCGGCCTGACCACCCAGGGAGGCGTGCACTGCTGGGGCCACAGCGCCGTGGGCGAGTCCGATCCCCCGAGCGCCACCTTCATCGACATCGACGCCGGCCTGTACCACAGCTGCGGCGTGGACAGCGACGGCTTCATCCGCTGCTGGGGCTGGAACGACACCAAGCACGACCCCTCGGTGGCCGAGACCCCCGACGGCCGACGCATGCCCGGGGACGACCCGGCCCGCTACCAGCGCACCTGCCCCTACGAGGGCCTGGGGCTCATCTACCTGCGCCAGGGCCGCCCGGATCAGGCCAAGCTCAACTTCGAGAAGGCCATCGAGCTCAACCCGAACATCGAGGTCCACAAGTACCTGGGCCTGGCGGGCATCTACGCCGACGAGGGCCGGCTGGACGAGGCCCGCGCCCTGCTGGACAAGGCCCGCACCATCGACCCCGGCATCGACAGCCGCGCCGGCGTCGGCGAGCTGAAGGCCAGGCTCGAGCCCTAGGGCAGGGCTTCACGCGGCCCTAGCTCCTGAACGCATAGATCCAGCTGTTGTCCGCGCTGGTGTCCGCCGGGGGCTCGACCCGCTGCTGCAGCTCCAGCCCAGCGTCGCCCAGGCGGTTGACCAGCCAGGCGCGCTCGTGGTCGCTGCGGATCACCAGCACGCCGCCCGGGCGCAGGGCCTGGGCGATGCTGGCCAGGAAGGGGTCCACCCACTGCCCCCCCGCCCCGTGGGGGGTGTACTCCATGGGCAGGAACTCCACCCCGTTGGCCAGGGCCAGATCCAACGACCCTGCGGGCACGGAGATGTCCCCAGGCGCCGAGCGCACCGGGCGCACCCGGGACCCCTCGGGCAGCCCGGGCAGGGCCTGCTCCATGAAGGCGATCACCCCGGGATCGACGTCCACCGCGTAGACCAGGCCGTCGGGACCCAGCTCCCGGGCCAGGGCCACGCTCACGGAGCCCACCCCGGAGCCGATGTCGGCCACCACCATGCCCGGCCTCAAGGGCACACCCACAGCGGCCAGGATGTGGCCCAGATCGTCGTCGCGGGTAGGGCAGGACTGCTGCGCGCAGAACTTGCCCCCCAGCAGCTGCCGGTACACCACGCTCTCGTCCTTGCTGCCCGCCGCGGCGCGCAGGGCGGCGGCCAGGCGCTGGGTGTCGTCGGCCGCGGGCAGCAGGAAGGCCAAGGCCATGCGCTGATCCTCGGCGATCAGGCCATGGGGCTGGCCCCGCAGCACCCGCAGCGCGGCCCCCAGCAGCACCGCCCGGTGCCGATCCGTGGGGGAGCCGACCTGAGCGCCTTGCTCCAGGCCAGCTTCGGCCTGGTCCAGCAGGGCCGCATCCCCGCTGCGCAGGAAGCCCTGCATGGCGGCCACGGCCGCGGCGAAGGCCTGCTCACCAGGGTCCTGTGCCGGAGGCGGAGCGGCCCTGGTCGTGGGGATCGCCCTGGCCAGATCGTAGACCGCGATGGCGTCCTGCTCGTAGCGCTCTGGCTCTCCCAAGCGCTCGTCCAGCCAGGCCCGCACCGCCGGAGCCGTGGCCGGAGGCAGCGCCCCCTCGTGCAGGATCAGCAGCTCGAAGCGCGCCTGCCGCAGCCAGCGCAGGGAGTCGTCCAGGCCCTCTGGCTCGCGGGGGTCCTGGCCCGCCAGCACCCGCACCAGATCCCGCAGCATGGGCTGCTGGAACAGGGCCCGGTGGTTGTTGCCCTTGTCCACCATGCCCAGGCCCTTGCGGTGGAAGGCCTGCCAGAAGATCTGCCGCTGGTTGAGATCCGTGAGCGCCTGGGTGTAGGCCGCGCCGTGGACCTCGAGGCCCTCGAGATCGCAGGGAAACTCCACGATGCCGAAGGCGCGGGGGTCCCGGGCCAGCTCCTGGTAGACCCGCGGCACGACGAGGCGCTCCACCGGCATGGGGAAGGGCGCAGGGGAGATCACCAGCAGATCCAGGGCCAGCGCGGCAGGGGCCGCCCACAGCAGCCAGCGCCGGGCGCCCAGCCGCACCGCCAGCGCCCCGAGCCCCAGGGCCAGCACCATGGCCAGGGCCAGGTTCACCACCACCGCGCCCCGGTAGACGAAGATCAGCGCCCGCAGCGGCGGCAACAAGCCCGCCAGCAGCCCCAGGGGCATGGGCACGCTGGCTCCTCCTACGGTCGCGCTGCGGCCCATGGCCAGCAGAGCGAAGGCCACGGCCACCAGCCACCAGCCCCACACCGCCCGGTCCCGCCGGGCCCATGTGGCCAGCCCCGCCAGCAGCAGGGTGGCCAGGCCAAGGTAGGCCACGTGGGTCTCGCCGGGGATGAGCACGCCCCCGGGGTAGCTCAGCTGTCGGGGCAGCAGCAGCGTGCCCAGGCTGGCGGACAGCTCGTAGACGCTGGTGTCGGACCCGATGGTGGAGGGGGAGAGCAGCCCGCCCTCCCGGGTGCCCAGGTGCTCGAAGACGGGCAGGTGCAGGGCCAGCATCCCGACGCCCGCCAGCAGCAGCATGCCCGCCAGCGTCGCCCGCTCCCGCCAGCCGGGCTGGACCACCAGGCCCCACGCCGCCATGCCCGCGCCCAGCAGGGCCGCGAACACGTAGTAGTAAGGGCTGGTGAGCAGGCAGATGGTGGCCGTCACCCACAGGGCCGGGATGGCCCAGGCGCGGCGGTGGCGGCACAGCTCCCAGGCCAGCAGCGCCACGACGGCCAGCCAGGCGTGGTTCACCTTGGCCACCTGGCCGTTGGCCAGCACCCCCAGCACGTAGGGGTTGAAGCCGAAGACCAGCCCCCCCAGCAGGGCCCCGGGACGCCCGGCGCCCAGGCGACGGGCCAGCAGCCAGGCCGAGGTGGGCGCCAAGGCCAGGGTGAGCAGCAGGGCCCCGTTGAAGGCCCCCACCGTGGGCAGGACGTCCCGCAGCAGCGTGCCCAGCAGGATGTGGAACCAGGCCAAAAAGACGATGGTGCCGCCCTCGGGCCAGTTCAGCAGCTCCGTGTGCAGGGTGTAGGGCCCCGGCAGCCCCCGCAGCAGCGGCGAGCGCAGCTCGGGGGGCAGCTCCATCTGCTGCAGCTGGAAGCTGTCGCCGCCGCGCAGGGCGTCCCCGAGCATCTCCATGGCCCAGGCGTGGGACCACTGGAACTTGCCCGCCAGGAACAGCCCGTCGAGATCCAGGGCCAAAGGCGCCGTGATCAGGCAGGCCACCGCCAGGAAGCCCAGGAACACCGCCACGGCCTCGAGAGGCGAGGCCAGCAGGCGCGGGAGGCGGCCAGGGCGGGGGTCGGGCTGGTTCACGGAGGGATTCCTCGAGGAGAGGCTATCCGAGGGCCGACCCCGTCGCCCGGGCGGGCCCCCGAAGCGATGGTTAGTTCCCAGCCATGCCCTCGTCCTCCCCTCCCCCGCGGCGCGCCTGGATACGGCGGCTGGTCTTCTCGCTGCTGCCGGTCACGCTGCTGCTGCTCGCGGCGGAGCTCGGCCTGCGCGCTTCGGGCTGGCAGGGCAGCTCCATCGCCGAGATCCAGGCCACCCAGGGCTTCGCCCACCGCTACTACGTGGCCCAGCGGGACCGGGTGCTGGGTCCCTGGTTCGAGCGCGGGCGCAGCACCGACGGCCTGCCCTGGGCCCGATCCAACCCAGCCCTGGTGCCCCGGGGCTTCCACGATCAGAACTTCCCGGTGGACCCGCCCGACCAGGCCCTGGTCTTCGCCCTGGGAGGTTCCACCACCCAGGGCATCCCCTACGAGCTCGAAGAGCGAGGCTTCCCCCAGCGCCTCGAGGGGCTGTTCGCCGACGGCGGCTGGCGCGGGCGCCCCGTGCGCGTCATCAACGCCGGCGTGGCGGGCATGGACTCCAGCTCCTTCCCCCGCATGGCTCGCGAGGCCATCGACCTGGGGGCCGACGCCCTGCTGATCTACGCCGGCAACAACGAGATCCAGGGTCAGCTGCTGCGGGAGTGTACCGACCCCTACGGCCGGGGCCTGGCCCGGCTGGGCAATCGCCTGATCACCCTGCGCTGGGCCCGAGACCGCTGGCGCGCGCTGCAGGGCTGGACCCCGCCGGACGCCCCCGCCATGGTGGACGCGCAGCAGGCCTGCATCGCTCGGTCCCTCGACGCCCAGCGCGCCGAAGGCGGCCAGGCCCCCAGCGCAGGTGGCCCCAGGCTCGATCCGGGCTACCAGCGCGTGGTCGACGGCTTCGCCCACGGGATCGAGGAGGTCATCGAGCAGGCCGACGACGCCGGGATCCCCGTCTGGCTGGGCTTGCCCGCCGTCAACCTGCGGACCCCTCCAGGGCTGGGCGATGCCTCGGGCAGCCTGGACCCTTCCCAGCAGCAGCGCCTGGCCGATCTGGTCCGGGGCGCCAGCGACCACGCCGAGCACGACCGCCCCGAGCAGGCCCTGACCCTGGCCGAGCAGGCCCTGACCCTGGCCCCCGGCCATGCCCGCGCCCTCTGGCTGGCGGGCGAAGCCCAGCTGGCCCTGGGCCAACCCGCCCGGGCCAAGGCCCTGCTGCAGCTGGCGGTGGACCACGACCGGCTAGGCCGCCGCACCACCAGCGAGCTGATCGGCGTGCTGCAGGCGAGCTGCCAGGCCCACCCCCACGTGGGCTGCGCGGACGTGCGCGCCGCCTTCGACCGCGCCGCCCCCGACGGCATCCCCGGCGACACGCTCTTCGTGGACTTCTGCCACCCTGAGCGCGAGCAGGGTGTCCAGATCATCGCCGAGGCCTTCCACGCGGCCATGATCGACAGCGACTAGCGCCCCTCGATCTCCTCGAGCAAGCGGCCGGCCTCAGCGTCGTGGGGGTAGTTCGCGATGGACTTGCGCAGCAGATCGCGGGCCTCGTCCAGCCGCCCCTCGGCGATGCGGATGCGGGCCAGGCCGTTGTACTTGCGGAACTCGATGTCCGGGTCCAGCGCGATGGCCTTCTCGAAGCTGGCGCTGGCGCGCGCGGTCTCACCTCGCTGCAGGTAGAGCAGGCCCAGGCCCTCGTGGGGGCAGGTGTAGCGGCCGTCGGCATGCTCCAGGGCAGCCTGCAGGTTGCGCTCCGCGGCCTCGGGCTGGTCCAGCTGCAGCTGCACCACCGCCAGCTCGGACAGCAGGAAGGGGTTGTCCGGGTAGCGCTCGAGGGCGCCCTCGAACAGCGCCAGGGCTTGATCCAGCTGGCCAAGCCAGGTCAGGGCGTTGCCGCGCCCCAGCAGGGCCAGCAGGTGGTCGGGGCACCGGGCCAGCACCTGATCGTAGCGCTCCAGGGCGGCCTGCTGCTGGCCTTGGTTGGCGTGGACCCAGGCCTGACCCAGCAGGGTCATCTCCCAGAGGTAGCGCTCGCGTAGCCGGTGGGGATCCAGCAGCAGCGCGTCACCCTCGTGATCCACCGCGACGTCCAGCTGGGCGACCACGGCGTCCAGCTTGGCCGTGGCGCCGGCGTAGTCTCGCCGCGCGATGTCCACGTGGGCCAGGCCCAGGGTGGAGGAGGCTTCTGGGGGCTGGACGCTGGCGAACAGGGCCGCCGCGCCGTCCAGATCCCGATCCAGCAACAGGGCGAAGCCCTGCAAGGCCAGGATCTGGTTCCGGTCCAGAGGGGGCTGGGCCACGCCGCTCCCAGGGGTGGCCGAGGGGGGCTCCAGCAGCCGCGACAGGAAGCGGTGGGCGCTGACGCTGTCGCCGGCGGACAGGGCGTTCAGGGCCGCGTCCAGCTGGGTGCGCCCGTTGCCCTGCTCGATGTCCGCGGCCAGGTACAGCTGGGTCGAGGCCAGCCCCGGCTGCCCCATCCGGGCGTAGAGCACCCCCAAGGACTGGTAGGGACAGCCCCAGGGCTCCCGGGCGTCGCGGTTGGCCTCGGCCAGCCCGGCGAGGGCCTGCTCGAGCACCGCCTGGGCCTCGGTGTGACGACCCAGCTCGATGTACAGGCGTCCCAGGCGATCCAGGGCTCGTCGCCGGGCCATGATGTCGTCTGGATCGACGCTGCCCTCGAGGGCCTGGATGGTGGCCAGGAACAGGGCCTCGGCCTGCTCGGGCTGGCCCAGCTGGACCAGGCGCTGGGCCTGATCCACCTGCTCCAGGAGGCCGGCCGGATCTCCCCGCGGAGGGCCGTGTACAGGGCCACCCGCCAGCTCGGCGGCGATGGCCGCTGCCAGCACACGGTGCCCACTCGCGGTCAGGTGCAGGTCATCCGTAGGGAAGAAGTCCTCGGGGGGCAGCGACGGCTCGAGCACCCGAGGGCCCACGCTGTGCATGGCCTGGCGGTGGGCCTTGCTGGGGTACTGCTGGGGAAAGGCCAGCAGCAGCACCTCGGCGTCCCCCGCCATCGCCACCAGGGCGCGCAGGTTCTCGGCGAAGCGCTCCGGGGCCACCCGAGGCTCGCCGCCGCTGAGCTGCGCCGTACCCGCGCTGCTCAGTAGGGCCAGCAGCCCGCGGCCGATCTGGCTGCGCCACGGCCAGGGCATGGGTCGGGCCAGGTGATCGGGCCGCGCCGCCCGCTGGGCGTCCCGCACGATGAAGGCGAGGATCACGCGGCTGGGCTCGAGGGAGAGCCAGCGATCCGCCACGGCGACGGCCTGGTGTGTGGACCAGCCCGGCTGCCCACCGTTGACCACTGGCTCGCGCAGCTGAGCCTCGAGCACCGCGGGCCAGGCTTGCTGCTCCTCGACCCCCCAGCCGAAGGTGGTGGAGCAGCCCAGGGCCAGGGTCCAGGGCCCCTGCTCCGGCGGCATGGGGCCTCGCAGGCCCAGGGCGTTGGTGCGCACCCTGAAAGGCGCGCCGCCCTCGGGCCCCGGGACCTCGCGATCCAGATCGGGGCGCAACCACCACACGCTCCCGCTGTCTCCTGCGTAGAGCCCCGCATCCGGAACCCCTACCAAGCGCAGGCCCAGCTCCACCAGCCCCAACACAGCCGCCGCCACCAGCATGCCCCCGAGGGTCTGAGTGAGGAGACGGGGGATGGATGAGGGTGCCATGGAGCGCTTCCTGTACACGCAGAGTCCGCGTGCCTGACAGCCGTCTATCTCCTCGCCACGCTCCAGCGTATCCGAGCCCGCAGAGGCTACCAGGGAGGGGCGTGGGACGGTCCAATAAGGGATTCATGCTCTTCCAGAGCGCAGAGTGGCATCCGAGCTTGATCGCCTGGGATTTCTTCGCTATGCGTAGGGCCGTTCCAGGCCCCCCACGATGAACACGCCTTCTCCGCCCCGCCAAGGCACAGGAGACACCCATGATCGAACTGCCGCAGGAGTACCGGGATCTGCTGGAAGAGCAGATCGACGAATACCTCGACGACGACTCCAGGTCGGACGATGCAGCCACCATGGTGCAGGATCTGGTCGAGCTCCTGCAGCGCGTCGCCGACGAGAGCGAGGTCGAGGTTCAGGGTGGCGACATCGTCGCCTACATGGAGAACGAGGGCGACCTGGAAGACGGCCTCTTCGACCTGCTCCTCGAGGAGCTCGAGGATGAAGACCTAGAGGACTTCTCCGGCGGAGATCTGATCACGCTCATCGAGAAGATCGTCGAGATCGAGTGGAACGACGGCGACGAGGAGTCCTTCGGCGTCGAAGAGCTCGACGAAGACCTGGGCTTCGACGGCACCGTCATCGACGACCTGGACGAAGATTTCTAGGCCTCGCACCTCCCTCGCTCGTCCACACAGGGCCCTGCCGGCCCTGATCTACGGTGCCCTCGCCCTGCTCGTGGTGTCGCCCGTGCTCCCCTCGCCCTCCGGGCTGGTGGTGGGGGCGGCCCGCAGCGACGTGTGGAACAGCCTGTGGTCCCACTGGTGGGTGGCCCAGGGGCTGGCGGACGGGCGCTGGCCCATCGCCACCGAGCTGCTGAACCACCCCGACGGCGGCCGCCTGCTGGTGGCCGACCCCCTGGGGGCGCTGCTGGCGGCGCCCCTGGTGCTGATGCTGGGGCCGGTGCTGGCCTACAACCTCACCGCGTGGCTGCACGCCGCAGCCGCGGGGCTGGCCGCCCACGCCCTGGCTCGACGCCTGGGGGGGCGGGGCTGGCTGGCCGGGGCGGCCTTCGCCTGCTCCCCCTTGCTCCTGGCCCACCTCAACAACGGATCCAGCGAGGCCTTCGCCCTGTGCTGGCTGCCCCTGGCGGGCCTGGCCCTGGTGCAGGCGCTTCAGCGCCCCGGGCTGGCCTGGCGTGCCCTCGCCGGGCTGGCCCTGGCCGTGGCCACCATCGCCAGCTGGTACACCGGCCTGGCCGCCTGGCTGATGGCGGCCTGCTTGCTGGGCGTGGGCCTGGGCGACGGCGTCCCCCTCGCGGCCAGGCTGCGCCGGGGCCTGTCCGCCCTGATCCTGGCTGGCCTGCTCTGCGCGCCCTTCGCTGCCTTCACCCTGGACCTGGCCCAGGCCTCGGACGGCCTGGTGCAGATCAAGGCCAGCGACGAGCTGCACCGCCTGCGCCGCACCCTGGGCCCCGCAGACCCCCGAATCTTCGTCGTCCCCGGCCCCTTCCGATCGCCGGACTTCGCGCGGATCGAGGGCCGCCCCGGGGACTACGCCAACGTCGCCTACCTGGGCTGGGGCTTGCTGGCCGCCGCCCTCCTGCCCCGCCTGCGCCGCAGGGCCAGTCCCCCCGCCTCCCAGAGCGCGCCCGCCCCCCGCGGGCCCGACGCCGCCCTGCTCCTCACCCTGCTGCTGGGGCTGCTGGCGGCCATGGGCCCGGTGCTGGTGATGAACGGCTTGCCCGTAGATCTCGGCGGCCAGGCCCTGCCGCTGCCCTACCGGATCGTCGAAGATCTGCCCGGCTTCGCGGGCCTGTCCCTGCTGTGGAGGCTGGCCGCCGCGCCCGCCCTGGCCCTGGCCCTGCTGGCGGATCGCGCCGTGGCCCGGCTGCCCACCTGGGTCGTCGGGGCCGCCGTGCTCCTGGTGCTGGCCGAGGTCCACCTGATCTCCCCTGCCGCAGATCTCCCGGCCGTCACCCCTGCGCCGCGCTCCCCGGCCCTCGAGGCCCTGGCCCTGGCCCCGCCCGGGGCGGTGATCAACTTGCCTGTGGCCGCCGACCGCGCCTACCTCTACGAGCAGGTCCTGCACCAGCAGCCGCTGGCCAGCGGCCTGAACAGCGGCGCCACCCGCCCTGCCCTGGCCCTGCTGGCCGACCTGCGCCGCCTGCGGGCCGACGAGCTGAGCCCGGATGAGCTCCAGGCCAGCGCCCAGCAGCGGGGCGTCCGCTACGTCGTCCTCCATCGCGACCAGCTGGTGGCCGAGACCTTCATCCCCGCCATCACCGCCCTCAGGGGGCTCTCTGAGCCGCAGATCCAGGACGAGCTCGTGGAGATCTGGGCCCTGTGGTGAGCCGGCGGACCGGTCTCGGTGGCCAAGGCGGGCGGGGCAGCGCTACATAGGGGGCCCCAACCACCGCGGGAGCACAGCCCCGCAGCACGGAGCGACCATGGGCCAGGACATCGGCATCTGCGACGGCAACGAGCTGATCGGGCTCGTCCGCGCGGGCGATCTCGAGGCGCTCGATCGCATCACCCGCTGCTTCGGCGCCCGGCTGCTGGCCGTAGGCCGCCAGCGCTGCCGCAACGAAGAGGACGCCCACGACGCCGTGCAGGACACCCTGCTCTCAGCCGGGCGCAACCTCACCAGCTTCCGCGGCGACGGCTCCCTCGAGGGCTGGCTGGTGCGCATGGTGGCCAACGCCTGCTACCGCATGCGGCGCGGCCGCAAGAACGACCCCAGCCTGCACACCACCGAGGCCCAGCTGTTCTCTGGCGCCGAGACCCCCGAGCAGGCCGCGCACCGAGGCGAGGTGGGCGAGCTGCTGGAGAAGGTGCTGCTGGGGCTGTCCTCCCAGGATCGCGCCATCCTGATCCTGGCCGAGGGTGAGGGCTGGACCGGCCCCGAGATCGCCGAGGAGCTGAGCATGAGCCCCGGGGCCGTGCGCACCCGCCTCACCCGGATCCGGCAGCGCCTGCGCGGCGCCCTCGAGCCCAGCGAAGACGAGCTCTGAGACCGGGTTCACCCCTGGGGCGTCACCAGCACGCTGCGGTCCGGGCCCACCCGCACCACCAACACGCCGTCGTCCAGCGCCAGGCCGCCGTCGGCCTGCGCCAGGCGCAGCGCGGGGCGCGCAGGCAAGCGATCCAGCTCCGACAGCAGCACAACCGTAGGCAGCTCCGACAGCTCCAGCAGCTCCTGCACCACCGCATCGCTGGGCTCGTCCACCGCGGGGGCCTCGAGGGCGCCCGCGCCCTCCACCAGCAGCACCGCCGGGTGGGTGGGGGCCAGGGCCTCGGCGGCCAGGATCAGCTGCTCACAGGTGGGTCGATCCTCGTCGAGCCACAACACCAGGCGCTGGTCGGCCAGGCGCTCGATCAGGAGCGCCCGGCTGGCGGCCCGGGGGGCCAGCACCACCGCACGATCCTGGGCCAATGCCCGGGCAAGGGCCTCGATCACGTCCCGCTGGTGGCGATCCTCGGGCACCAACCAGATGGCCTGGCCGTCGGTGATGGCGGGCAACCCCGACGGCCACGGGGCCGCCGTGCCACGCCCCACCGGGCGCAGCGAGGGAGTGCCGGGGCGGCGACGCGCCAGGATCCAGGCCCCCAGGGCGCCCAGGCCCAGTCCGAGCGCCAGGGCGATGACTGCGTAGATCATGGTGGGGAACCTCCGTCCTGAGCGCCGGGACCGAGCCCCAGCTGCGCGCGGACCGTGGGCTCGAGGGTCGCAGCCACCAGGGCGGCGCCCGCGGCGTCCACGTGTACCCGGTCGAGGAACATGGGCATGGATGGGTCGAGGCTGCGCAGGGCCAGGGGCTCGAGGTCAACCAGCGCGCAGCCGCGCTCGCGGGCCAGATCCCGCACGATGACGTTGAGGCTGGGCGTGCCGTCGGGCACCAGATCCCACTCCGCCTGGGCCATGAAGGCCTCGGCCGCCCTTGCCGTGTCGCCCCGGGCCAGGGCCAGCTCACCCCAGGCGTTCAGGAAGATGGCCACCCTGGGGTCTTCCTCGATGCCCGCGCGCACCGTCTCTTCGGGCGCAGAGCCACCCCGGGCGCCGAGCCGACGCACCAGCGTGCGGACTCGCTCGGGGTCTCCACCGTGGATTCCCGACAGGGCTGGCGGCGTGCGCAGCCGATGGGGCAGCGTGGCCAGCACCACCGGCACCCCCGCGTCCTGGGCCAGGGTGACCAGATCCCGCAGCCGGGACCGGAAGATGCGCTCCTTGAGCCGCTGCTCCTGCTCGAGCAGCCGGGTGACCTCGGGATCCGCCAGGGCGTCCTCGAAAAGGCTGAGATCCGGGGGCCGCCTGCGGGCGGAGTAGACCGCGCGGGCCACCGGATCGTCCAGCTCCACCTGGCGCTCGAAGGCCTCGCTGGGGCGGGGCAGCCCACCCCCCACCGTCCGGCCCAGCAGCCCGAACAGCTGCAGCCGGCCCAGGGCCTCGGACGCCGTGTAGAAGGCCACCGGGTGCCGCGCCGGCCAGCCCGTGTAGTAGCTGGTCATCGTGTGCTCGTTGTTGCCGATGGCCAGCACCAGCAGATCCGGGTGCAGATCCACCGCCGCCTGCACCGCGGGCACCAGCTTGCCCGCGTAGGAGCCGCAGCGGCCCCAGTTGAGCACCTCGGCCTCTTCTCCCAGCAGCGCCTCGAGCTGAGCCGGCGGCGCCTCGTCCTCGGCGATGCCCAGCCCGAACACGAAGGACTCCCCCACCACGATCACCCGCTTGCGCTCCGCCTCGCGCAGGAACATCTCGGGGCGCACCCGCTCGTAGCCGTGGCGATCCTCGGGGCAGAGCTTCAGGATCCCTTCGGTCACCGGGCAGACCACCGGGTACTCGCCGTGCTCCGGCAGCGGCACGCTGCGCCAGTCCTGTCCGCTGACCAGGGCCAGGCCCCGCAGGCCGCCCTCGACCAGCAGCAGCGCCAGCAGCGCGGCCACCAGAGCGAAGCCCAGCTTGCGGAGCGTCGAGCGGGGGGCTGCCCGGCTCACGGCGCCGCCCGCAGGCCGTCGTGACAGCAGCGGGTCCCTGTCTCCGCCGCCTTGTAGTCCGAGGCCGCCGCGGCCCGGGCCGAGCACTGCCCCAACCCCGCCGCGATGTTCCAGCCGCCGCCGGCCAGCACGCCGCCGCCGCCTTCGCGCTCCACCCACTCCCACAGGTTGCCCGACATGTCCATCAGCCCCTCTGGCGTAGCGCAGCCGGGCAAGGAGCCTCCGGGAAGGGCCTCCCCCGCCTGGCTCTCCCGGGCCCGGGACTCGTCGTGGCAGCGATCGGGCTCGTAGACGTTGCCGTAGGGCCAGCGGCGCTGGGTGGGGCCTGCGCAGGCCTGGGTCCACTCGTCCTCGGAGCACAGGCGCTTGCCCTCATCCGAGCAGGCCTGCCGGGCTCCGATCAGGTCCAGGTTGGCCGTGGGCCGGTCTCCCGCCACGCCCGTGTGCTCGTCGGGGTCGATGCAGAACTCACCGATGGCGACCATGCCGGCTGGGCAGCGGCGAGCCCCGAGGACGGGCAGATCAGCCGCCTCTTCGGACTCACCCCGGCAGCAGCGGAAGCCCACCTCGGGAAAGCGCGCATCGATGGGGGCGGCCGGGTAGCCCTCGCGGGGCTGGCAGGTGGCCTTGAGGGGGTCTGTGTACCAGGACCCGCCCCGCAGCTCCCGCAGCTCCTGGCCTGGGGAGGACTGCAGCGCCGGCAGGTCCAGTGGCGTGTCGGTCCACTCCCAGACCGAGCCCACCAGATCCTGTGCCCCGTTCTCGGCCAGGCAGCCCAGGTGCTCGCCCGAGGGCGTCGGCTTGTCCAGCTCCACCGCACAGGCCGCCCGGATGTAGCGATCCCCGTAGGGCTGGGCAGCATGCTCGGAGCCGCCACAGGCCCGCTCCCACTCGTGGGCCTGGCACAGGCGCTTGCCCTCGGCCTGGCACAGCAGCACCGCCGCGCGGGCGTCCACGCCGGTCAGGGGCATCGCGCCGGCCTGGTTGGGGTACTCGAAGCGGTCGATCCACAGGCCCGGGCCGTTGGGGAGCTCGGCCGAGCCGTCGTAGCGGGCATCGGCATCGCCCGTGGACAGGGACAGCTGGCGCTGGGCGTCCGCCCCCACCCGCTCGGCCGAGGGCGGCACCGGGGACACACAGCAGCGGAAACCCGCCGAGTACACCCGCTTGTCCGGGTCGAGCCGGTAGTCGGGCTGGCGTGAGTAGCGCCCACTGCAGTCCGCATAGCGGGGGTAGGTGTACCAAGCCCCGCCCTCGAGCATGCCGCGCACGCCGCGCCAGTCGTCCTGCACCCACTCCTCGAGGTTGCCCACCAGATCGTGCACCCCCTCGGGGGTCACGCAGCCTGCATACGCGCCCGAGGCCGCCACCAGCTCGTCGGGGTTCATCATGGACGTGTGGCCCGAGGGCAGCGGCTGCCCCGCGAAGCAGGCGCCCGCCTGGTAGCCGGGGCCATAGCCGAAGCGGTTGTCCCCCTCAGGCCCCTCACAGGCCCGGCGCCACTCCTGGGCCGTACACAGCCGCTTGCCCGCCTCGGCACAGGCCGCGTCCGCCTCCGTCATGTTCACATAGGTGCGCGGCTTGGCCCCCGGCTGATTCGGAAACTCGTAGCGGTCGATGGCGTAGCTCCAGCCGTCGGCCGTGGAGAGCTGCACCATGTCCTCGGGCGCTCGATCAACCGTCTCGCAGCCCACCACCAGCAACAGCGCGATCCATCCCCCCAGGCCGGCCGCCCGGGCGACAGCGACCCGCGCAGGCCGCGGTGAGGACGAGAGAAGCGCCATGAGCCCGCTATAACCTTCGGTCGGGCCGGGGTGGAGCGGGGGGTGGGTACCGTCCACACCTGGCACACTGCAGCCGGCGGCCTCCCGCCCAGCGGCATACCAGCAAGGCCTCGGTCGAGCCCGACACGCAGGAGAGCGACGATGGCGAGGGTCACAGGAATCGGTGGTGTCTTCTTCGAGAGCACGGGCGACCGCGCCGCGCTGGCCGCGTGGTATCGGACTCACCTGGGCATGGCGCTGGAGGACTTTGGCGGCGCCATCCTAAGGTGGCCGGACGACAAGGCCGAGGACCGCGGCCTCACGGTGTGGCATGTCGTAGAGAGAGACAGTCAGTGGTTCAGCCCGAGCGACGCTCCCTTCATGATCAACTACCGGGTCGACGACCTCGACGCGCTGTTGGCGCAGCTCCGCGCGGGCGGCGTGGAGATCATCGGGGGGCCCGAGTCGCACGAGAACGGCGCGTTCGCATGGATCATGGATCCGGACGGGAACAAGGTCGAGCTCTGGGAGCCCAAGGCCTGGGACGAGAAGAACAAGGGCGCCTGATCGACGCCCACCGCGATACCCATGCCTCCATGGCGCGCCCCTCGCACACCACCGCCCCGCTGCTGGCCCTGCTGCTGGCCTGGGGCTGCGATTCCGGCAGCAGCACGCAGAGGAGCTGCGAGTCCCTCGACGCCCCAGAACGGGATCGATGCCTCGCCGATCGCGCCTTGGACCCCGCACTCAGCCCCCAGGATCACCACGCCGCGGCCCTGGGGATCCAGGACCCGGAGCTGCGGGATCTGGCCCTGGCCCAGGCAGCCACGGGGCTTGGGCTGGACGCCTGCGACCCCATCCAGGACCCCTTGCTGCGGAGCAGCTGCCAGGCGCGCACCCGACGGCCCCACCTGGACATCCCCGAGCCCCCCGAGCACTCGGCGGGCCTCCAGGCGAGCACCCAGCTCTCGCTGAGCGAGGCCGAGCGTGAAGCCCAGGCCCAGGCGAGCCGAGCCTGCGCGGACCAGCCTGCGGGCCTGCGGGACCTGTGCCTGCAGCGCCAGGCCGGCCGCGAGCAGGCGCTGCAGAGCTGGGTGGCCTGCACGGACATCCAGGACGACGCCCTGCGCGGGGACTGCGCGGCCCAGGCCGCCACCCGGCTGGGCGCAGCCGAGCATACGGAGCTGGCCACCAAGGTCTGCGCCTCCCTCGAAGATCCCCGCTGGCGCGGGGAGTGCCTGTTCCGCCTCAGCGAGGCCATGCCCCTGGCCCAGGTCGAGGCCAGCGCCCAGGCCTGCTTGTCGGCCTTGGGCTTCGAGGACGAGTGCCTGAAGCACTTGATCCAGCGCCAGGCCCAAGCCTCGGCCCTGCGCGCCCGCTTCGGCACGGCACAAGAGACCATGGCGGGCATGGCCCTGGATCTGGGCCGCCTTGACAGCGCCATCGACACCCAGCCCGCCGCCCCTTGGCTGCGGGACCTGTTCTGGTACGAGGCCTTCCACGCCCTGCTGGCCGAGGCCCTGCAGCAGGATCGGCTGGCGAACGTGGCCGCCCTGGGCAACCACGCCCTGGCCGGGGATGGGCGCCTGGACACCTGGATGGACTGCTCGGCCAAGCTCTGCTCCCGCGCCGCGGCCCAGCAGGCCGAGCCCCTTGATCTGGCAGCGCTCGTTGAGGTGGCAGCCCGCTGCACCGACGTCGCGGGCGGGGTCACCGCGCCGATCAGCCTGCTCTCCCCCTCGGCCCCCGGCTCACGCTTCGGCGAGCTGGCCACCAGCGAGGTGCCGGCGCCCATCCAGCCCGCTTCAGGCTGCGGCCTCTACCGCGGAGCCCGCACCACCATCGCCGCCCTGTGGGGCCTCGAGCAGCTGGACTGGGCCCACAGCCAGCAGCCGGTGGAGCAGGCGCTGGCCCACCCCGACGCCACCATCCGCGCCTACACGCTGGACATGGTGGAGCACAAGGCCTTCTTCTGGCAGCGGCAGGATCGCGGGGGGCAGCAGTGGCTGGCCCAGCGCCTGCACGCCCTGGCCCAGGACGACCCCAGCCAACCCATCCGTGAGCGGGCCGCCGTCTTGGCCACCGCCCTCGATGCCGGCGAGCGCCCCGGGCGCTGGGCCTTCCACAGCGCAGGGGTCTGCGGAGGCGCGCCCTAACAGTGCCCGACACCCCACGGGTTGGTGGTGATGCGCGCCGCCCGGAGTCACCACCAGGCACCTGAGTGCCCGACACCCTACGGGTTGGTGGTGATGCGCGCCGCCCGGAGTCACCACCAGGCGCCTGAGTGCCCGACACCCCACGGGTTGGTGGTGATGCGCGCCGCCCGGAGTCACC
>CALDOK010000269.1 GCA_937912125.1 uncultured Pseudomonadota bacterium | reverse complement strand
GCAGGGCTGGCCGCCCCCTTAGCTCATCCGGATAGAGCGTTTGATTCCTAATCAAAAGGTAGCAGGTTCGAGTCCTGCAGGGGGCGCCATACAAAAAGCCAGCCAGTAGGCTGGCTTTTTGTATGGCGCCCCCTGTTTTCGGGCCTCGGGAAGGCCCGAAAACGCTCGCGCGTAGCGCGAGCAGCAGGACGGGCAGACGACGACACGACCGCAGGGAGGGAAGGAGGCGCACGGTCCTGCTGGCGCCAAGAGAGAACACCACCCGAACCCCCGAGCCAAGCGAGGGGGCGAAGAGAGGTCCGACGGTCGGGACTGGCGTGACCTGGTGCGCGAGCAGCAGGACGGGCAGACGACGACCCGACCGCAGGGAGGGAAGGAGGCGCACGGTCCTGCAGGCGCCTAACCCGCATGGACTCGTGATCCCTCGGGCCAAGTCGGGCGCCCTCACAGCCTCTCCTCCTCCGCACTTTGTGAGGCTCGAAAAACACCAACCGTCCTGGTCGCCTTCACGGTCTCCATGACTGCTGGTATGGCCCCTGCCCCTGCTGGGCGTCTCGCCCCTGGCGCGACGCTCCGCTCGAAAATACTTTGGCGTCCATGCACCCGTTGCCACGTCATCGCATCTCTAAGGCCGAATATCCCGCACATGACGGGATTCCGTCAGCATGCGGCGGGATGCCGTGAAACCTGATACAAAACGTTCAGTCCGTCGACCTTGGAAAGCGCCTTATCCACTCACAGGTGGATGGCACACTCCTTGCAAGTAGGCTGGCGTTCCTTTCCCCCCCCCCCTCACCGAGGACACACGATGCAGCGACTCTCTCTGGTCTGCATGACCCTGTGCCTGACGCTCTCCATCGCCTGTGGCGAAGATGGCGTCGATGGTATCGATGGCGCCAATGGCGCTGATGGCTCCGCGGGCGCCGATGGTGCCGATGGCGCCGATGGCGCCGATGGTGCCGATGGCTCCGATGGCGCCGATGGCGCCGATGGCGCCGATGGCCAAGATGGCCAGGACTGGGTGACCGAGCCCGAAGCGCTCGAGATCACCATCACTGGCGTCGACACCAGCAGCAACCCGGTCGTCACCTTTACGGTGGCCGACCAGGACGGCGAAGCCTTCGAGGGCGACCTCACCGGCATGTTCGACGATCACGCCATGCGCTTCACCCTGGCGCAGCTGATCCCGGGCACCTCGGGCGACCCCAACGTCTGGCAGAGCTACATCAACACCGAGGCCGACGCCTCGACCTCCACCGCTGGCCCCGACGGCGTGCCGGTGATGACCTCCGCCATCCAGGCCACCTACGAGTACTCCGGTACCCTCGAAGAGCTGGCCGCGGGCGAGTGGTCCTACACCTACGCCTTCGACATCAACGCCGTGACCGACCCCATCGAGGTCGTCTACGACGCCGACAACCTGCACCGCGTGGCCATCCAGTGGGAGTATGCGCTCTCCACCGGCGAAGAGCTGATCTACAACCCCTGGTTCGACTTCGTGCCCAGCGGCGCCGAGGCCGTCACCCGTGACATGGCCGCCGTGGCGTCCTGCAACGAGTGCCACGATCCTCTGGCCATCCATGGCGGCGGCCGCATCGAGATCGAGTACTGCGTCCAGTGCCACAACCCCGGCAGCATCGACCCGAACTCGGGCAACAGCGTGGACATGCCCGTCATGGTCCACAAGATCCATATGGGTCACAGCCTGCCCAGCGTCGAAGCCGGCGGCACCTACACCATCTGGGGCTACCGCGACGCCGAGCACGACTACAGCCACGTGGGCTACCCGCAGAGCATCAGCAACTGCGCCAAGTGCCACAGCGCCGACGACAAGGACACCGCCGACGGCGGCAACTGGAACATGGTCCCCAACATGGCCGCCTGCGGCGCTTGCCATGACGACATCGACTGGGCCTCGGGCGACAACCACGACGGCGGGGCTGCCACCAGCAACGCTCAGTGCGCCATCTGCCACAGCTCTTCGTCTATCCAGGGCTACCACGTGTCCACGCAGGTCACGCCGAACAACCCTGACCTGCCCGCCGACTACGTGGACGTCACGTACGAACTGGTCAGCGCCTCGGTCGACGCCAGCAACGTCGCGACCATCGAGTTCAACGTGTACCAGGACGGCGTGGCGCTGGACTTCTCCAGCCAGCCCACCGACACCTCGGGCGCGCCGGACTTCATGTTCATGTACGCCATGGCGCAGGACGGCATCGACGCTCCGGCCGACTGGAACAACCTGGGTCAGTCCTCTGGTCAGCCCAGCCGGTACGACTTCGCGAACATCATCGACGGTGACTACACGGGCGCCAGCATCAGCTGGGACGGCACCAACAACACCGCGGTGGTCCCCGACGCTTTCCCCGAGGGCGCCACCCTGCGCGCCGTCGCCATCCAGGGCTACATGTACCAGGTGTTGGATGGTGAGAACGTCGCGCGTCACGCCCGCTCTGTCTACCTGCCTGTCAGTGGTGACGACGAGCGTCGTGTCGTCGTGGACCCCGAAGGCTGCTTCGACTGCCACGAGGACTTCGAGGGCCACGGCGGCAACCGCGTGTACGAGACCATGGTCTGCGCCGGCTGCCACCTGCCCAACCTGTCCACCACGGGCCGGTCGGAAGACCTCACCCGTCCGGAAGACACCAACAACCTCAAGGACATGATCCACGGTATCCACGGCGCCAGCGTCCGTGACTACCCGATGGAGTTCTACCGCGGCGGCAGCCACGGCGGCTACTACGCCTGGATCACCCACGACCAGCTCGACGACTACGCCGACGGTACCGTCGTGGCCTTCCCCGGCGCCATCAACAACTGCGAGAAGTGCCACTTCGAGGGCACCTACATGCCCGAGGAGATCCCCATGGACGCGCTGGTCTCCATCTTCGAGACCACCACCGGTGGCGAAGAGACCATCGAGAGCCTCGACGCTGCGCACGACACCGTGCCCAACGCCGAAGACCTGATCTACTCCCCCGCGGTCGGGGCCTGCGCCAGCTGCCACAGCAGCTACGCGGCCGTCGCCCACATGGAGCAGAACGGTGGCGCCTTCATGTGGACCCGCGAGGAGTACACCGCTGAGATGCCCTTCGAGTCCTGCTCGGTCTGCCACGGCGACGGTTCCATCGCCGATGTCTCCGAGGTCCACGGCCTTTAGGCTTCGCCAGCGTGCCTGAGCCTAAGTGCTCGGGCACACCCCTGGCTCTCGCGCCCCGGTCCTCGTGACCGGGGCGCTGTGCTTCAGGGGCTCCACACGCTGCTCTGGAAGGATAGGCTGCCTCTCTCGAGGTGTTTGTCCAACCATGCTTCAGCCCAAGCTTCTCTCGCTGTTCCCCTTGCTGCTGCTCTGCAGCTGCAGCGGCCTTGTCGACCGCTACACCATGCGGCGGGTGGTGCCTCAGGCTGGCGCCATGGGCGACGTGGACCGCGCCTGCGCCCTGGGAGCGTCCATGGGCCATGTGCTGGCTTCGGCGGGACGAGGCGAGCGCGAACCCCACCTGGCTTTGCTCATCGCCGAGACCACAGCCGGGTTCTGTGCCGAGGGCGCGGCCTGGGAGGCGGAGCTCGAGGCGGCCAGGCTGATGTACCTGGGTGGGGATCTGCCGGCGATCCAGGACGCCCGCATCCGCGAGGCTCGGGCCCACGCCCAGGCCGCCCAGCGCTTCCTGTCATCCTGGGATCACCTCGTCGCTCGCTACGGCGAGGTCGGCACCGGGAGCTGCCCAGATCTCCCTGGAGACGAGGGCATCATCTACCTGCTGGGCATGTACGCCGGGGTCAACGCGCTGCTCCACGACCGTGCGGGTGGCGGGGGGCTCGGGGTGCCCCTGGACATCCCCGTGGCCGTGGCCCGGGGCACCGAGTGCGTAGACGACGAGCAGTGGTGGTATTCCCCCTGGGCCATGCGCGCTGCGGCGTGGGCCATGGTGCCGGGCATGGCGCCCGAGGGCGTCGAACCCTGGGCAGAGCTCGAGGCCGCTGCGCTGGCGGGCGAGGCCACCGGCGTGCGCCTGGGCCGTGGCCTGCAGGTGCTCATCGCTGCCAACGCTGGGCGCGACGCTGACGTGGCCCACGCGCTGGTCGCCCACGCCACCGCCAACGCCTCCCTTCCAGGGGACCCAACCTGGGCCTTGCTGGACGAGTACTCTCGCCTGGTCAGCCTGCACGAGGCCGATCTGATGTGGACCGCCGCCAGGGGGCATCGCTGTCCGGACATGGGCGTGCTCCCCGATGCGCCCGCCCAGGCCGCGCCGACACCCGATGCCTTCGCCGGCGACGACCCCTTCGGCGCGCCACCGGCCGCCCCGTCCACGCCGCCCTCCGACCTGGAGACCACGCCGTGAAGATCCGATCCGCTTCGTTGCTGCCCATGCTCGTGTTGCTCGCGCTGCTCTCCCCGCGAGCCTCTGCCGCCGACCGCACCCTGTGCGTCTACGACCCCATCGGTCGGGCCGGCGACTACTACCGCATCATGGAGGAGTTCTCGCTGGCCGCGGCCGGCTGGGGGGTCAACCTGACCCTCAAGGCCTACACCGACGAAGAGACCGCCTCACGGGACTACGACGCGGGCCACTGTGACGGCGTGCTGGCCACGGGCGTGCGCCTGCAGCGCTACAACCGCTTCCCCTCCACCCTCGAGGCCATGGGCGCGCTGCCCACCTACGAGCACCTGCGCTCCATGGTCGACGCCATGGCCCGCTACCCCAGCGCCGCGGCGCGCCTGCGCCTGGGTGACCACCAGACCGTGGGCTTCATCCCTGTGGGCGCGGCCTACTTGTTCCTGCGCGATCGTAGCCGCGACACGGTGTCCGAGCTGGCGGGGCTGCGGGTGGCCACTATGGACTACGACAAGGCCTCGCCGGTGATGGTCGATCGTGTGGGCGCTATCCGGGTCAGCGCGGATCTGGGCAGCCTGGGGCCCAAGTTCAACAACGGTGACGTGGACGCCTGCTACATGTCCGCCGGGGGCTACCGCCCGTTCGAGCTCTCCCGGGGCCTGGAGCCCAGCGGCGGCATCCTGCGCTACCCGCTGGCTCAGGCCACGCTGCAGCTGCTGGTGCGCGCGCCCCGGTTCCCTGACGACTTTGCCGGCAAGTCCCTGACCTGGTTCTCCGAGCACTTCGACGACGGCCTCGGGTTGGTCCGGGCCGTCGAGGCGGACATCCCCGCCAAGTACTGGGTCGACGTGCCTCCTGCGCGGGTGGCCGAGTTCGACGAGCTCTTCCTGCAGACCCGCCTGCGGCTGCGCGACGATCACAAGGCCTACGACACCCACATGCTCAGCGCCATGCGCAAGCTGCGCTGCTCCATGGACGCCAGGCGTCCCGAGTGCGCGGAGGCCCTGGAGTAGCGTGAGCCGATCCGCCACGGGGATGCTGGGGATCGCGGCGCGAATCGCCGCCGTGCTGGCCGTGGGTGTGCTGCTGCTGTCGCTGCTGGTGGGCGTGGCGCCAAACCTGGACACTCGCCTGGTGGAGCTGGGGGAGCGCTGGTGGCCCGGCTACGCCAAGGACCTGCGCGAGGACCCGACGCCCCCGGCCTGCTCCGTGCAGGAGCTCGAGGCCCGGGTGCAGGCCTGCGGGGCCGTGCCGGCGGTTCCAGCGGCCGCACCCTCGGGGGGCGACCCCTTCGGGGGTGAGGACCCCTTTGCTGCGGCGGATCCTTTCGAGGGAGAAGACCCGTTCGCGGCCGCGGGGCCTGTCGTGGCCCAGGATCCGTTTGGGGGAGAAGATCCGTTCGCCGCGCCCGCCGCCCGGGCGCCGAGCGCGGACGACTGTCAGGCCACCGCCGCGCTGCTGGAGCGCTGCCGCGAGCGGCACTCCGACCATCAGGCGATCCTGGCCCAGCTCAGCCCCGGCGTGCAGCGCTGGCGGCGGGTGGAGCTGGCGGTCGCGAGCGCGGCAGCGTGGCCCTGGTGGCGCCAGCTGCTTGTGCTGCTTGTGCTGGGCGGCGGCCTGGCCACCACGGTCCAGCGGGGGCACATCGCCCTGCGGGAGCCCCGCACCAACGCCGAACATCGACTCGCCCAGGGCGCTCAGCTCGCGGCGCACCTGCTGCTCGGGATCTCGGCCCTGGCCGACCTGGCGGTGCAGCGGGGCAGCGAAGCCGAGCTCGAAGATCCCGTGCTTCCGTGGCTGTGGGCGCTGGGCTTCGGGCTTCTGGCCGTCGTGAACTGCTGGCACCTGGTGCGGGCGCCGACCTTCGAGCAGGGAGCCCGCGGCTCGCTGGCTCGCTTGCTCATGGTCGTTCCCTTGTACGCCTGGATGGTCGTCTTCAGCGGGGCGTACTTCCTGCTGGTGGAGCGCCACGCCTCGGGTCAGGCCATCTACCTGCACAAGTTCGCCCAGCACCCCTCCATCTACCTGGGGGTCGGGCTGTACGTCGGGGCGGGCATGCTCCTGAGCGTGACCCGGGTCGCGCGGCTGGGCTTCGCCGTGCTCGAGCCCTGGAAGCTCCCGCCCACCATGCTGGCCTGGCTCGCGGGCACCGCCTCGGCCTTGCCCACGGCCTACACCGGGGCCTCGGGCATCTTCGTGCTCGCCGCGGGGCGTGAGATCTTCGGCACCCTGCGTCGGGCGGGCGCCTCCCGCAGGCTGGCCCTGGCGGCCACCGCCATGTCCGGCAGCCTGGGTGTGGTGCTGCGGCCCTGCCTGCTGGTGGTGCTCATCGCGGTGCTCAACAAGCAGGTCACCACCGACGAGCTGTTCGGCCGCGGGCTGCTGGTCTTCGCGCTGTCCGCCACCATCTTCGGCGTGGTCATGCTGGCGCTGGGGCGTGGGCGCTGGCGGCCGGCTGCCCCTCGCCAGGCCCTGCCCGCCAGCCTGCGAGCCGTCTTGCCGCTGCTGCCTCACCTGGCGGCAGCCGTGGGCGTGCTGCTGGTCTACCGGCTGCTCTTGAACATGCACGTGAACGAGCACACCGCTGCGCTGGTCGTTCCGGCCGTGATGCTGGCGGTGGTGCTTGTCGACCGCTGGCGGGCACGGGCCGCGGTGGCCGAATCTGGCATGGAGCCAGAGCTTCCCGGCCTGTCCCTGTCCCAGCTGGCGGTCACCACCTCGGGCCATGTGGGTGCCTTGCTCATGCTCATGGCGGCGTCCGTGGGGCTGGGCGGGGTGGTGGAGCGCGCTCAGCTGATGGAGAGCTTCGGGCACAGCTTCGGCTCGCCCATGGCGGCCATGGCGGTGCTGGTGGTCTTCCTGGTGCTCATCGGCATGCTCATGGAGCCCCTGGGGGCGGTCGTGTTGGTGTCGGTCAGCCTGGCTGGCTTGGCCTACGACAGCGGCATCGCCCCGGCCCACTTCTGGATGGTGGTGCTGGTGGCCTTCGAGCTCGGCTACCTCACGCCGCCGGTGGCCATGAACCACCTGCTGGCCCGCCAGGCGGTGGGGGACGAGGCCTTGGTCGAGGACGAGCCCCAGGACAGCTTTGGGCAGCGCTACCTGCACGTCCTGGTGCCCATGGGCATCATGGCCGTCACCCTGCTGGTGGTGGCGTTCGGGCCGCTGTTGTTCTAGGGTGCGCGCAGGGCCAGCTCGGAGCTGCCGGCGATGGCGCCGGTGCGCAGGTTGAGCTTGGCGATGGGGCAGAGGGGCGCAGGGTTGTCGGCGTCGGGCCCGGCACAGCGGGGATCACGGGCGCGGTGGGTGCCTCGGTACAGCTCGGCGTAGCCTCGGCAGCCGCCGTTGCATGTGGCGGCCCGGTCGCAGCCACCACAACCCGGCGGGAGCTCGGTGAGGTGGTGTGCGGGCTTCTCCTGCATGGCCTTCTGGAGCACCTGGCCCAGGGAGCGCCGGCTGAGGTCGCCCAGGCTCGGGCCTGCGTGGACGAAGAAGACGCACTGGTACAGGCGGCCGTCGGCCCGCAGCAGGAGGTAGTCGAACGCGCTGTCCAGGGTGGCGCAGCCGGCCCCGCGCCCCTGCATGTCGGATGGTGGGATGGTGGCATCGCCTCGATCGTCCCAGGCCCAGCCCTGCTCGGCGATGATGGCCATGCGCTCGCCGTAGTCCCCTCGCTGCACGCCATCGCCCAGCTCGGCCAGGAACGCCCGCCAGGCTCGGCGTCCGATGACCCGGTCCTTCCAGGCCTGACCCCGCCCAAGGGGCGAGCCCAGGAAGATGGAGAACACGTCCACCTCGCGCTGAGCGGCCACCACCATGAGCTGGGGGATCTCGTGGAGGTTGGTGGAGAAGGCCACCGAGGAGACCCGCGTGGTGAAGCCCAGGTCCACGGCGTGGCTGACGGTGCCCATGGCGCGGCGCCAGGCTCCGGGCTGGCCCCGCATGGCGTCGTGGGTGCTGGCCAGCCCGTCGACGCTCACCATGATGCTGCGGAGGCCTGCCTGCCACAGGCCCTCGAGCCGGGCCCGATCCAGCAGGGTGCCGTTGGTGATCAGGCGGGTGCGGACGCCAAGGCCGCTGGCGTGGCGAACGATGTCCTCGAGCTGGGGGCTCAGGGTGGGCTCGCCGCCGGTGAGGTGCAGCTCCTGGAGGCCCATGGTGACGGCCTCGTCCAGCAACATCTGGAGCCTGGAGAGGGGCAAGCGCCCGCGGGCGCCCGGGGCGTTGGCGTCGATGCTGCAGAAGCCGCAGGCCAGGTTGCAGCGGGAGGTGAGGTGGAGGTCGAGCTCCTGGAGCAGGGGCCGGCTCATGGGGAATCTCCCGGCGCTGGCGCCTGGCTGGCCGAGGCCATGGAGACGATCCAGATGGTGTCTGCGGGGAAGCTGGTGGGCATGGCTCCGGGGACTGCGTCGAAGTGGTGCTGAGCGGGCACCAGCACGGGGGCAGGCCCGTGCTCGTCTTCGCAGGCCTGGTGGAGCAGCTCGAGCATCTCCACCAACATGCCCCGGTGGAAGGCGCAGCGCCTGCCCTGAACGCCGTGGAGGGCCCCGGTGGTGACCCACTGGTCGTAGGCGCAGCTGCCTGGGCAGATCCAGCGGGCGGGGCAGGCTTGGCAGGCGGGCTCGTGCTCGGGGGTGTGCGCGGTCCAGTCCAGGTGGGCCGGGAGGTGGTGGTCGCGGACCTGTTCGATGGGCACCGAGAAGCGCTCGTCGAACATCAGGGTCTCGCAGCGCCCTACCCGGCCGGCAGGGGAGAACAGCAGCTTGTCCACGCAGGCGGGGCAGTAGTCCAGGTTGCGCTCCCGTCGCAGGAAGCCCTTCAGGATGCCGATGAACTGGTAGATGCTGATGCCCTCGCGCCTGGCCGTGCGGAAGGCTTCGAGCATGGCCGCGCCCATGGCGTCGTCATCCATGGCGATGCCGCAGCCCCCGTCTCGCTGGTAGTGGTAGATGTTCAGCCCGATGCACAGGGGGTGGTAGCGCTGCTGCAGCCAGCGCAGCTCGTCCTGGAGCGTGGCCGCGTTGTGGCTGCCCACGGTGCAGGAGATGCCCCAGCGGCCTGGCATCACCCGGTCGAGGCTGGCCGCGCCGCGGTCCACTGCGGGGAAGCTGGCCCCGCCGCCGAGCAGGGCGCGGACGCCATCGTTCACCTGGGGTCGGCCGTCCAGAGACACCACCACATAGACCCGGTGCGCCAGCAAGAAGGCGCTCTTGGCGTCGTCCAGCAGGGTGCCGTTGGTGACCAGCATGCGGGAGATGCGGCGGCGCTCGGGCAGGCCCTCGAGCAGGCGGCAGAGCCGCTCGAGCAGGCCCCAGGCCAGCAGCGGCTCGCCGCCGAAGAAGGTGACCTGGGCCTCGAGCTCGGGCTCGGCCCGCAGCCTCGACAGGAGGATCTCCACGGCGCGCTCGGCGATGGACCAGGGCATGATCACCCCGGCCCGGCGCTGGTCAGGCCGACCGAGGACGTCGCAGTAGCGGCAGCCCAGGTTGCAGCGGTCGGTGAGCACCATGTAGAGGGTCAGGGTGCGCTTGCCTGTGCTGGCCGCGCTGGCGGCTTGGGCGTGCTCGAGCAGGTCGTGGTGGCGGTCGAACAGCGCCGCATCGGGGATCAGGGTGGCGTCGCCCTGGGTGAACAGCACCCGACGGTCGGCCGTGCGCAGGTGGGCCGTGATCTCGGGTCGGCGAGCCAGGGTGACACGGTGGTGATCGGGGACGGCGGTCATGACCTTCGGAGCTCGGCCTCGAGCAGCTCGCCCAGGCTGCGGTAGAGCATACACAGGGGAGGGGGCACCGGCTCGAGCTTCTCGTCCAGGGCCTCGACCGGGCAGCCGCCGCCACAGCCGGGCAACCAGCGGCAGCTGCGGCAGGGCTCCCGCAGGGCGGGGGCGTTGTCCCGCAGGGCGGCGGAGAGGGGGTGGTCCAGCAGCGCCTCGAGCTCGGCCAGGCCAGGAACATCCTGGATGTGGCCCAGGCTGTAGGGCCCCCTGGACAGCAGGCCGCAGGGGACGAGGCTGCCGGCCGGGGTGAGCCAGAGCATGGCATGGCCAGCGCTGCAGGGCCGCTCACGGCGGCGGCCTTCCACCAGCCAGGCCGCCATGTGCCGGGCGCGATCCGGAAGGGCCTGCCACGGGGTGCCCGCGCGCACCATGCGGCGCACGGCGTGGCGATAGGCCCGGGTGTACTGTGCCGCCCAGGCGGGCTCGAACCAGGGAGGGGTGGGCAGGCGCACGGGGCGCAGCTTCACCGGTCGGGGTGGGCCGTGGCCCCGCAGCTCGCTCCAGCTCTGTGCCAGTTGGCCCACGGTCTGGGGGCTGTGGACCGCGCGCAGGCTGGTGGGCACGCCCGCGCGATGGAGCTGGGCCAGCCCTTGGATCACGGCCTGGTGGCTGCCGGCTCCCCGAACATCGCGGCGGTGGGTGTCGTGGCAGGCGCTGGCGCCATCCATGCTGACGGTGACCGCCACGCCCAGCCGGGCCAGCCGGCGGGCGAAGGCGGCGTCCACCAGCGTGGCGTTGGTGACCAGGGCGATGGTCACGCCGCTCAGCCCGTGTCGGTCTCGCTGCCTGGCCGCCTGGACAAGGGCGGCGGTGAGTGTGCCTCGGGACAGCAGCGCTTCACCGTCGGCGTTGAAGCAGAGGGTGCGAGGCAGGTCGGGCTCGTGGCTCGCAGCCTCGAAGAACAGGCCCACGGCCCGGGACGTGCTCTCCAGGCTCAGCTCGTGACCGGGGGGCTGGGGCGCGCAGAAGTGGCAGTAGTCGCAGCGCAGGTTGCAGCGCTCGTTGAGCAGCACCACCAGCTCGCGCAAGCGGCTCATGCCGACGTCCAGCGGCGCAACACAGGGCCCATGCGCTCGATGGCTCGGTCCAGCACGGCATCCTCCCGGTCGAAGCAGATTCGGATGTGGCCTTCGCACTGCAGGCCGAAGCGCGTCCCTGGCAGGACCAGCACGCCCGCCCCTCGCTCGAGGGCCTGCGCGCAGGCCTCGCTGGATCCCCCGACCCATGGGAACAGGTAGAGCCCCCCTTCGCAGGGCGGCACCGCCAGCCCGGGCACCGCACCCAGGCCCTTCAGCAGGCGATCCCTGCTGGCTTGACGACGGGTGCGAGCCGACCGGGTGGCGTCCTGGCCGGAGCGGAGGATCCAGCTGGCAGCCTGCTGCGCCATGGTGGATGCGCAGGCGTGGCTCGCGCGCAGGATGGGCATGACGCGGGCCGCCAGGTGGGCGGGGGCCGCCAGGTAGCCGACGCGCCAGCCGGCCATGGCGTGGGACTTCGAGAAGCTGCGCAGCGCCACGGTGTGGCGGGCGAGGGCGGAGGAGCTGGCCGGCGAGCGCACGGGCGCACCGTCGTAGACCAGATCCCGATAGGTCTCGTCCACGACGATCACCAATTTGGGCTGGGCTGCGGCCAGGGCTTGCAGCCGCTGCAGGTCGGCTGGGTCGATCTGGCGGCCGGTGGGGTTGTCCGGGCTGGCCAGGAGCATCAACCTTGGGCTCGGCGATGCAGGCGCGCTCGGGTCGGGTGTGGGCGGCCAGGCCACGGGATGGCGCCCGCTCGCGACGACGGCCGCGCGGAACCCCGGCCAGCCGGGGTCGGGGACCCCGACGGGATCGCCGGTGGAGCTGAAGGCCTGGATGCAGGCCATCAGGCCGCCCGACGCGCCTGTGGTGACGGCGATCTCGCTGCGCGGGTCGAAGGTCCGGCCAAGCTGCTCCTGCAGGGTGGCGGCGGCGGCCTGTCTCAGCGCGGGGAGACCCAGCGGATCGGTGTAGCTGGACGCGCCCGCTGGCAAGATCGCGCGGGCGGCATCCACGGCTCCCTGGGGAGGGGGGCCTTGGGGGTGGCCGCGGGCCAGGTCGATCAGATCCATGGGCCCAGCAGCGTGGGGTGGCGGGCCATCAGCGCGTGCAGGGCCTGATCGGGCGCCAGCGCGCTGGTGTCGAGCAGCGACGCCCCGTGGCGCTGGGCGAGCTCGAGGAAACGGGCGCAGGCGAGGGCGTGGGCCTGGGGGCTGTTGCGGCGGGTCTCGCCCCGGGCGGTGACCCGGGCGTGGGTGGTGGCCGGATCGGCCCAGCAGACCAGGGTGGGTGGTGGCGGCAGCCAGCCAGGCCACAGGCTCGGGGGCAGCACGCTGAGCATGGTGAGCCAGTGGCGGTCGAAGACCACCCCGCCCGCATGTTGAGCCCCCAGGCGGTCCACCGCGGATCGCGCGATGCGGTCCAGGGTGGCGTGTTCGCCGCTGGCCAGGCAGCGGTAGAATGCGTCGGACACGGCCCCCTCGAAGGGGCGCGCCACGGCCCACCCCAGGCGTCGCGCCAGCTGCCCGGCGATGGTGCTCTTGCCCGAGCCGTCGTGGCCGTCGAGGACGAGGATGCGGGCTGCAGGCATGGGGTGAAGCTAACCTGGGGCACGCTGGGGTCACGTGCCCCCTCGAACCTGGCGGGTTCCAGTTCCACCCGGTACCTTCCTCGCCTTCGCCAGGAGGCTTCATGCGCGCGCTCTTCTTCGCCCTCTGCACGGTGCTGCTCGCCGGCCCGGCCCTGGCCGGCCGCAAGGACAAGAAGCGCCAGGATCGCGCCCCCACCGAGCAGGGCGTGGGGCCCACGGTGGTGGCGTCCAGCGACATCTTCCTGCGCTCGGCCTTCGACACGGATCCCAGCGGCTACATCGGGCGCTTCCTGCCCGAGGGCGGCGTGGTGGATGAGTCCGCCTCGGTGCGTACCCGCTGCTCGGAGCACATCGGCTCCCGCGAGCTCGGCGGCGGCGGCGTGCAGTACGACGAGCTGTTCCAGGCCTCCACTCATGCGGCCTTGAAGGTGGGCATGCCCGAGGTGCTGGGCGTGGCCTTGGGGGGCAGCGGCGGTCGCGTGGTGCGAATCCAGTACCAGCTCTCCCGCAAGCTGGTGGCGGACATCGAGGAACCCGCTGCGTTCGAGGCCTGCTGCCAGGCCGCCCCGGACCAGTGCACCTCCCGCTACGTGGCCGAGTTCTACGAGGGCACCGGGGCGGTGTACTACTCCTTGGGAGCCGAGGGCTCCCTGGAGCTCAGCACCGTGGCCGAGGCGGTCACCGGCGGCGTCGAGCTGGGCCACGGCATGGCCTGGCAGCGCTCCATCGAGTTCCCCGAGCCGGTCTACTTCGCCCTCAAGACCGCCCCCAACCTCTACACCGGGGCGGCCCCCGCGGCGGGGGGCTGCGGAGAGTGGGTGGATCAGCCTCCTCGCTCCGCGCTGGGCCAGTACTTCGTCGGCCTCTCCGACCCCCTGCCATCCGAGCGGGCCGCGCGGGAGGCGGCCCTCATCGACGCGCGGGTGCAGGTGGTGGGCTGGGTGGAGCAGAGCGTGGCCAGCAGCAGCAGCAGCACCAGCAGCACCGAGGGTCAGCTGGGCACCTTGAGCTCCCAGCTGCAGCAGCAGGGCGCGGTCGAGGCCGCCAGCAGCGGCGTGGCCAGTCTGGTGAAGGACCAGAGCTGGTGCATCAAGGCCCTGCCCACCCCGGCTGGCTACGTCCACGTCGCGTACGTGCTGGCCTTCCTGCCCGGCGACCAGGCCGAGGCCGCCCAGCGCGCGGTGCTCGACGCGGTGCGGGCGCCCTGATGGCCGCCCTGCTCGCCGCGCTTGTCTCGCTGGCCCTGGCCCCCGCCGTGGCCGCTGACGTGGTGGCGGTGGAGCCTTGCCCCGAGGTACCCCCGGCGGGCTACCGGCTCGAGCGGGCCTACGCCAGCGGCCTGCGCGACGAGGCCCTGAACCTCGCTCGGGATCGGGCGCGCCAGGCCATGATCGAGCGCCTCTGCGCTGGCTACGGCGAGCTGCGCTGCGCCGCGGTCCAGCGGCACATCGGCTCCTGGGGCGAGGGCAGCTGGGAGCAGGACGATCGCCGGGGGCGGGAGGGCACCGCCTGCGCCGCGGTGGTGGTGGAGCAGTCCTTCCTGGATCAGCTGGGCCGGGACTACGCCACCTTCGAGGCCAGCCTGGCCGGGCTGGTGGCCTCCCTGCGCGCCCAGGCCGGCACCGCCCTGCTGGCGGTCGAGCCCCCCACCTGGGAGAGCGGCTGCGTGGCGGGCGCCGTGGGTGCCGCCGTGGCGGGCGAGCTGCGCAGCAAGCTGGCGGGGGCCCGTGTGGTGCCCGAAGGCCAGGGCGACCGCGGGGCTTCGGCCCTGGTCAGCACCCTCAGCCCCGCGGCCGGGGGCGTGCGCCTGAACCTCTCCCTGCAGCCGCCAACCGGCGCCGGGCTGCTGCTTGGAGGCTTCACCTTCCCGGGCGATCTGTTCGGCGACGACACGGCATCCCAGGCGGCCTGTCGCAGCGACGGCGATCTGGGCTTGAACGCGGGCGAGAAGCTGGGCGACGGCGGGCTGCAGGTGGCCCTGGTGGTGGACACCCACGACGGCGTGGTCTGCCCAGGCGAGACCCTGCGCCCGGTGCTGATGGTCAGCCGCCAGGCGAGGGTCCAGGTCTACAGCGTGGCTCGTGATGGCGAGGGCTATCTGGTGTGGCCTCCTCCCGGCGATCCAGGCCTGGTGGACAACCTGCTGGACCTGGGCGAGTTCCACGCGGTGGAGACCCCCGACATGGGCGACGAGCGCCTGGTGGCTGTGGCCGTTCCCGCAGGGGCCTACTTCGGCATGACCGAGGGCTGGACGGGCTTCTGCGCCCTGCCTGGCGTGTTCGGCCCGGTGCTCTACCCGTCGGGCGCCGCGGTGGGGACGGCGTCCTGGCGCGTGCTCCCCGCTGGGCTCGGGGGCTGCGAGGCCGCCGCCCGTCCCGTGGACCTCGAGGCCCTCGATGGCGCCTCCACCTGTGGGGAGTGAACCCGTGATCCGTTGGAGAACGTCATGGTGAGAGCCTGCATCGCGGCGCTGATCTTCGCCCTGGCCGCCCCGGCCTACGGCGCTCCGCTGCCCGACATCGACGAGCCCCTGCGGGCGGGCGCCCGCGCCCCCCGCGACACCGCCGTGGTGGTGGGCATCCAGGACTACACCCACATCGCCGATGTGCCCTGGGCCACCCGCGACGCGCAGGCGTTCTACCGGCTGTTGATCTACACCCTCGGTCTGTCGGCGTCCCGGGTGCGCCTGCTCGATCAGGGCGCCAGCCACGAGATGATCCGCGACGCCCTGGCCCAGGCGGCCGAGCAGGCGGGGGGCGAGGGCCGGGTGTGGTTCTACTTCGCGGGCCACGGAGCGGCCTCGAGCCGCGACGGCGAGCGCATGATCCTGGGGCAGGACGTGCGGGCCGAGGTGTCCGCCTTCGACAGCCGCGGGCTCACCACCGCCGAGCTGCAGCAGGTGGCGGGGGCCCACGGCTCCCAGGTGATGATGGTCTTGGACACCTGCTACACCGGGCGGGATCGCAGCGGCGCCGCCCTGGTGGAGGGGGGGCGCTTCGTGGTGCCCTCCTACGCCAGCCGGGCCGAGCCCGACGTGGTGGCCTGGACCGCCGCAGGCCCCAACGAGCTGGCGCAGCCCCTGGACGCCGCAGGCCACGGGGCCTTCACCTACTTCGTGGTGGGCGCCCTGCGGGGCTGGGCCGACGGTCAGCTCGACGGCGAGCGGGACGGCCAGGTCACCCTCGAGGAGGCCTCGCTCTATGTCTCCGACTCCCTCGCGGCGGCACAGATCGGGTCCCAGCATCCAGCGCTGGTGGCCGAGCGCCCCGAGGGCTGGGTCCTCAGCGCCTCCTCCAAGCTCGAGCTTCCTCCCGAGCTGGACGCCACCACGGCGCTGCGCCCCATCGCCCCTGGGCCTGCCAGCGCCTCCTACCTCGACGCCCTCGAGCAGCAGGCCCAGGCCGAGCAGCGCCTGGCGGCCGATCGGGCTCGCCTGCAGGCCCTGCACGGGCAGGCGGTCCAGGCCCGCGCCAACACCGTGCGCGCTGACGCCCACGACGAGTGGCTACGGGTCCAGGGCATCTCCCAGGCCGGCACCGAGTCCGGCGCCAAGGCCCTGCGCGTGTTCATCGGGCGCTGGGAAGACTACAGCGAGGAGATCGACGGCGTGCGGGAGCACATCGAGGTCCCCGAGGTGGAACGGGCGCGGGAGAGGCTCAACGAGCTGGCCCGGCAGCTGGCCCTGACAGGCTACGGCCTGGTGCCACCCATCCAGCTGCTCGACAGCGGGCGCTTCCAGGACGGCAGCGGCGCCGTGCTCAAGGCCCGCGACCTGGGCCCCATCGTCAGCGCCGTCTCCCCAGCCTGCGCCAAGCTCGAGACCGCCCGAAAGCGCCGCGCCATCTCGTGGAGCATGGTGGCCGGGGGCAGCGCGGTGATGCTCGCCGGGTTCATCCCCTTCGCCGTGGACGACAGCACGGGTGAGACCCTGGTCAGCTCCAGCGACACCGCTCGCAAGCTCGGCTACGTCGGCATCTACGGCGGGCTGCTGACCATGTCCAGCGGCTACACCCTGAGCTCGCGCTGGGGCTACGACCCCAAGGCCTTCCTGCAGTGCGCTCAGCAGGCCGCGGACCCAGGGGCCGGGACCCTGTGAGCGTTCACTCGTAGTACACGAGCTCCCATACCTGACCGTCCACGGTCAGGGCGATGGGGCCCACGGTGGGCGCGAAGGCCCACTCACCGGCGAAGCGACCGCTGGCGACCGAGGTCCGGACGGCCATGGTGAAGGTGCCGTAGTAGACCTGCTCGTCGCCCAGGGTCAGCACGGTGACGCCGTCCTGCTCGGCGCCTTCGGTGATCTCGGCGGGAAGCAGCAGGGCGCCCGCCACGCTGAGCCCGTCGTCACTGGTGACGGGGAGCTGCTCTTCGCTGGTGGCGTCGGTCCACTCGGGCCCCTGGCGCAGCTCCCAGCTGGCGTCGCTCACCTCGATCATCAGGAAGGGGCCGTCGGCTGGGGCCTCGGCTGGGCCGAACTGCAGCCAGGACTGGGTCGCGGGGACGTAGTCGATGGCGTTCAGGCTGCCGCCCTGGGTGTAGGGGTCGTCGGACCCACAGGCGGCCAGGAACAGCAGGGGAAGAAGAGAGAAGCGCATCACTCCACCCACACAGGCACGTGGTTGTTCTCCCGTGGATCCTGGCCCACGAGCCAGAAGGCCGGGCTGGAGGGGTCGAGACCCTCGGCAGCGAGGGAGGGGTCGAAGGCCGAGACCCAGACCTGCGGTTGGCTGGTGGTGACGACCATGCCGTAGTCTCGCTTGGAGGAGAAGGTGAGCCAGAGCATGTCGTCGTCGGGCAGGGGGCTCCAGCGGGGCCAGGAGTTGGTGAGCCCCGCGCCTTGGTTGGCGGCGTCCAGGGCCGTCGTGCGGCCGGTGGCGGGGTCGACCACCCACAGCTCGGCGTCCTCGTCGTCGTAGGAGTCGCCGGTGGAGGTGTTGAAGGCCAGCCAGGCGCCGTCGGGGGACCAGGCCGGGTAGTAGGCGATGTGGTCGAGGTCGGGGAACAGGGAGGCCGGGTCTACCAGCAGCCGCGGCGCGGCGAAGCTGTGCTGGCCCTGGTAGTCCATCAGGTAGATGGCGCCGTCGGAGATGCGCCAGGAGAACTCGAGCTCGTCGCTGATGGTCAGGGCCACCTGGCTGCCGTCTGGAGACCACTCGCCCTGGGCCACACATAGGGCCGCGCTCTGGCCCTCGTCCCAGGGGGTGACGTCGGCGATCAGCTCACCGGCGCGGGCGTCGTAGAGCAGCAGCTGGCAGTTGTAGGCGCTCAGCATCAGCTCGCCGTCGGGGGAGAACGACTTGAAGTCGCCGATCTCGTCCGCCTCCATGGTCATGATGGGGGCGCTGTCGGGATCGGCCAGCAGGCGGATCTCGGTGCGGCCCGGGTAGGGGTTGGTGGGGTCGATCTCCCAGTCGGTGGGGAACACCGTGTAGGCCAGCAGGGGCTCGGCCCCGGTGGAGACGGCATGGCAGCCGACACAGTCGCCGCCCATGTCGTCCCGGGTCCACCAGCTCTCGACCTCGTGGTCTTCGTTGATCCGGCTGACGCCCGTCTTGGTGCTGGTCCAGTAGTAGATGGTGCCGCGGGTATCCATGCGGTTGACCAGCAGCTGGATGGGCTCGGCCTGCTGCACCTGGCCGTCGATGCTGGCGCTCAGGGTGACGTCCACCGCCCCTGCGGCGTTGGTGCTGGCGATGACCTGCCACAGGGCAGCCTGGGACTCCCACTCGAAGGTGTCGGTGTAGACGACGATGTCGGAGACCGCTGATGAGAAGTGCAGCCGGTAGGCGTCGGCGGCCAGATCCTGCCACTGGAAGTGGATGCTGGGGGTGCCTCGGGGCAGCCTGACGCCATCCTCGGGGTAGAGCCAGGGGGAGCCCTCCAGGTCGCTGGTCTGGCCGGTGAACAGGGACGCATCGGCGCCGCCTTCGGTGAGCTCCTCGTGGTAGATCACGGTGACCGTGGCAGAGGCCCAGGAGTTGGCGTACTCGGCGGTGACCCAGGTTACGCCGCCGTTGTCGTCGGCGGGGGTGAACAGGCCGTCGGCGTCCACATCACCTGCAGAGCTGTTGGAGACCGACCACGCCGCCACGGCCAGCTCGACCCGGCTGCCGTCCTCGAGGGTGGCCCAAGCGGTGAACTGCTCGGTGTCGAAGCCGTCGGGCCCGGTGACCAGGGTGACCAGGGCCGGCTCGACCTCGAGGGAGGTGAGCAGGTTGGGGTCGGGGGCGCCGTCACCGCTGGGGTTGGTGGTGCAGGCCGCAAGGAGCAGAGGTGCCAGGCGCATGGGGTGCTCCACAGTGCTATGGGTATTATCACTTTGGCTGACATAGCCCCGCGCAGGAGCGATCGCCATGGCACACTCGGCTCGTCTCGGCCTGATGGTCTTGCTGCTCACCGGCTGCCACGACTACGGCTTCCAGGAGGTTCGTTATACGCAGACCTTCGTGCAGGACGATCTGAACACCAAGGCGGACATGATCTTCGTGGTGGACGACTCTCAGTCCATGGCCGAGGAGCAGGCCCTGCTGAGCGCCAACTTCGAGGCCTTCGTCGAGGTGGTCGAGGGCACCCGGGCCGACTTCCAGGCGGGCGTGATCACCACCGACGTCGACGCCGAGACCGCTGGGATGCTGCGGGGCGATCTGATCACCCCCGAGAGCCCCGACATGGGGGCGGCCTTCCTGGAGCAGCTGGACGTGGGCTACTACGGCTCCCGCGTCGAGCAGGGCTTCGAGGCGGTCTCCCTGGCCCTTGACGGGCGCAACCCGGGCCTGGTGCGGCCAGGCGCTCGGCTCAACCTGGTCTTCGTCTCCGACGAAGACGACCACTCTCCCGGCGCCCTGGACGACTACATCAGCACCTGGCGGGCCGCCTCCGGCAGCGGCGAGCTGGTGGCCCATGCCCTGGTGGGCAACATGCCCGCGGGCTGCGCCTCGGGCGTCACCGCGGCAGATCCCGGCGAGCGCTACCTCGAAGCGGCCCTGATGACCGAGGGCCTGCGCGACTCCATCTGCTCGGACGACTACAGCGAGATCCTCCAGCGCATCGGGCTGGATCTGTCCAACCTGAACGACACCTTCTTCCTCGAGGCGTTGCCGCAGGTGGGAAGCCTCGAGGTCTTCGTCCAGGACGTGGCCATCCCCCAGCGTGAGCTCAACGGCTGGCGCTACGACGGCGCCCGCAACGCCATCGTCTTCGACGGCTGGGCTGTTCCCCGGCCGGCCATGGCCGTCACGGTGTTCTACGAGATCCTGAGCGCCAGCGGTCTCGAGCAGGCCGACGATACCGGCGGCGATACGGCCGAGTAGCGGCTCAGCCTTCGTAGGCCCCCAGATCCTCGCGGGTCTCCCGCAGGGCGCGGCGCTGGTGCTTCAGGTACTGGTACTCGACCGGGTGCTCGCTGGTGGCGGCGGCGGGCTGGCCGCCCAGGCCCTGGCAGGGTGAGTCCAGGGTCAGGTGCAGATCGAGGTTGTCGTAGTCGGCGAAGCCAGGCTCGTCGCCGGTGGTGGTGCGATCTTCGAGGACCACGCCTGCGCTGCCGATGGGGACCAGCTGGTAGCTCTCGGACAGCCAGGTGTCGCTCATCACCACTTGGCCTTCGCCGGCGAGGATGGTGAGCTCGTGCTCTTCGCCGGGGGCATAGACGAGGTTGTTGTGCAGCTCGGCATGCTGGTCGGGGGTGGCCAGCATGAGCAGGTAGGTGCGCGCTGGACGCTGGGAGATCACGGTGTTGTCGAAGAAGTACAGGGTGCCGGGGCGACGGTCGGCGGAGGCGCCCGCGTCGCCGCCGTACACCACCACCCGGCCCGTGCTCTCTTGGACGGGGGCGATGATCACGTTGCCGTAGACCATGGCCTGCTGGTAGCCAGGATCTTCGGTGATGGCGGGCTCGCCGCTGCCATGGAGCTTCAGCGGGGTGACCTCGCCCTCGAACCAGTTGTAGCGCAGGACCAGGCCGGCCGAGCGGTCGAACAGGTTGGAACCCGCCGAACCCTCGAGGACCTGGCCGAAGCGAGAGTACTCGTAGGTGACGTTCTGGGCTTCGGAGTAGGCGTTCTGGGTGGCGTTCACGGTGGTGCTGCCGTTGTCGTGCAGCCAGGAGGACGACACCACGATGTCCTCGGAGCCGGCCTCGATGAACAGCCCCGTGTGGCTGCCGTACAGCTCGAGGCCCATCAGGTGCAGGTTGTGCCCCTGGGCGATGCGCAGGGCGGCGGCGTTGTTGGTGTAGTGGGTGGTGGCGCCGTTGAGCTCGGTGAAGCTGTTCTCGGGGCGGGCGCCGGTGATGGCGAGATCCTGGAGCCACACCCAGGCCGCGACGTCGCCCTGCGCGCTGCCCCCGATCTGGACCACCCAGGTCTCCTGGCTCAGGCTGTCGAGATCGTCCGGGGTGACAGCATCCTCGCCGGTGATGACGGGCAGGCTGCCGTCCTCGGCGGGGACGCCCATGACCACCAGGGGGTGGTTCTCGTAGGCGTCGGTGGTGATGGCCAGCTTGCAGCGGTAGGGCTCCTGCTGCCAGTGGATGCGCACCAGGGCGCCGCCCTGGAGGGAGGCCCAGGGGATGTCGCAGGGGGATGGGTAGTCCTGGTCGGGACCCACGTCGTAGACGCTGTAGAAGTCGTCTGGATCCCACTCCACCGCGATGGGGACCTCTTGCTCCACCGGCTCGTCCGGGCCGGTGTCAGGCTGCTGGGTGTCGATCGCAGGCTCGCTGTCCTCGGGCAGGACCGGGTTCGGCTCACCGCCCAGGCAGCCGCCTAGCAGGGGTAGGACGGAGAACAGGGCGGGGACGAGGCGACGCATGGGGTGCTCCGGTGCAGGCTCTCTCTGGACTACCCAAGGCTGCTGTCGGCTGCTGTCAAGTCCCGGCAAAGGGCGATGGGGCTGGGCGACGTCATACCACGGGGCCTTGCTGGGCCGCGCCCTGGTGTGGCCTCCACGGGTGTATTACTGATGGCGGGAAAATCACACGAACACAGGCGAGCCTATGCTGGAAGAGAGCCTGCAGTCTGGCAGCGTGATGCTCCTGGCGTGGACGGCCCTGGCGCTGGGCTGCCTGCACACCGTGCTGGGGCCCGATCACTACGTGCCTTTCGTGGCCATGGCCGCCTCCGAGGGGTGGTCCCGCACCCGCACCCTGGTCATCACCGCGGTGTGTGGCCTGGGCCATGTGGTGGGATCGGTGGTCATCGCGGCGGTACTCATCGTCTTGGGCACCGCCCTGGACGGCTGGGAGAGCTCCAGCCTGGCCTCCTTCCATGAACTCCGAGGCGACGTTGCGGCCTGGGCGCTGATGGGAGTGGGCGCGGCCTACGGCCTGTGGGGCCTGCGCCGTGCCCTGCGGGGTCGGGCCCACAGCCACCACCACCACCACGAGGGCGTGGAGCACGCCCACGAACACGATCACCACGCGGGCCACCTCCACATGCACGGGCGCACGGTGGCCCGGCTCACGCCATGGGTGCTGTTCACCATCTTCGTGTTCGGACCCTGTGAGTCGCTGATCCCCCTCAGCCTGGCCTCCTGGGGCCTCGCGGGCTTGGGGGCCTTCCTGCTGGTTGCGCTGGCCTTCACCGTGTCCACGGTGCTCACCATATTGGTGCTGGTGGCCCTGCTGCAGGCGGGGGTCAAGCTGCTGCCCCTGCAGACCATGGAGCGCTGGACACACGCCCTGGCGGGCGTGTCCCTGGTGGCCTGCGGCGCCGCGATCCACTTTCTGGGGTTGTGATCCGGCGGGGGAATAGCCATATATGGACGGCGGCATGTAGTGCCGCTCACCGGGGTGGAGCCGCGGGTCGGGTTGCGCTCGCGGCGTGATCAAGCTGTGACAATTCCAAGGGTGGCTCAGCCTATGGTGCGCGCCTCAGCCAATAGGAGCCCGCATGTCCATGAGTTCCCGAGAGCGCCTGCTCGCCGCGTGCCGCAACCAGCCCGTCGATCGCCCCCCCGTCTGGCTGATGCGCCAGGCCGGGCGCTACCTGCCCGAGTACCGGGAGGTGCGCGCGAAGCACAGCTTCTGGGAGATGGTGCGCACTCCAGAGCTGGCCGTGGAGGTCACGCTGCAGCCCCTGCGGCGCTACGCGGTGGACGCGGCCATCGTCTTCTCGGACATCCTGGTGGTGCCCGAGGCCATGGGCGCCGGGGTGGTCTATGGCAAGGGCGGCCCCACCATGACACGACCCTTCGAGGGCGAAGACGACATCGCGCGGCTGGCCGACGTCGATGTGGCCCACTCCCTGAGCTATGTCGGCGGCGCCGTGCGGCTGCTGTCGGAGCACATCCACCCTGAGCTGGCCCTGTACGGCTTCGCCGGTGCGCCCCTGACCCTGGCCGCCTACATGGTCGAGGGTGGGCCCTCCAAGGACCTCCGCAACCTCAAGGCCTTGGCCTACCGCGACCCCGACATGGCCCGTCGGCTGCTGTTCGGCCTGGCCGACAAGGTGGCCGACCTGCTGCGGCTGCAGGTCGAAGCAGGAGCGGACGTGATCCAGGTGTTCGACTCCTGGGCCGGCCTGCTGACCCCCGATGACTACAGCGCCCTCGCCCTGCCCGCCGTGCGCCGGGTCTTCGCCCGCGTGGCCGATCTGCCAGTGCCCAAGGTGCTCTACCTGCGCGGGGCCGCCAGTCACCTCACGAAGGCCGCCACCGCGGGCGCCGACGTGCTGTCCATCGATCAGTCCATCCGCCTGGATCATGCGCGGGCGCTGCTGGGCCCCGAGGTGCCCCTGCAGGGCAACATGGACGCCGCTGAGCTGTTGGGCCCCCACGACCGCATCCGCTGCCAGGTCCAGGATCAGGCCGCCCAGACCGGCGGTCGGGGTTGGATCGCCAACCTGGGCCAGGGCCTGGTGCCCGACATCCCTCCCGACGGCGTGAAGGCCTACGTGGACGCCGTGGTGGAGCTGGGATGACCTCCCGGGTACTCGACCCCCGGGAGGTGGATGCCGGGCTGCGTGAGCGGTACGACGTGCGCGGTCCGCGCTACACCAGCTACCCGCCCGCGCCCCACTTCGCCGAGCAGGACCACGATGCCCTGGCCGAGCGCTGGCGCGCCCGCGACGGCTTGGCCGACGATCCCGGCTTGTCTCTGTACCTGCACGTGCCCTTCTGCCGGTCCCGCTGTCTGTTCTGCGGCTGCCACACCCTGGGCCGTCGTCCCGAGGATCAGGTGGACGCCCACCTGGGGGACCTGATCGCGGAGATGGCGCTGGTCAACGGCGTCATCGACCCCGCGCGGCCCGTGCGGCAGGTACACCTGGGCGGCGGCACGCCGAACTTCCTGAGCGTCGAGCAGATCCACCGTCTCCTGGGGGCCCTCGAGGAACGCTTCGCCCTGCAGCCCGACGCGGAGCGCTCGGTGGAGGTCGAGCCCCGCAGCGCCACCCCCGCCAAGCTGGATGCCTTCCTGGACCACGGCTTCGAGCGCTTCTCCTTGGGGGTGCAGGACTTCGACCCCGTGGTGCTCGAGGCTGTCCGCCGCGACCAGGCCCTGGTGCAGGTCGAGGAGGTGGTGGCCCACCTGAGGGCGCGCGGCTGCCGCGAGATCAACTTCGACCTCATCTACGGCCTGCCCGGCCAGACCCTGGCCAGCCGGGACGCCACCCTCGAGCGCGTGCGCGCGCTGCGACCCACCCGCATCGCCCTGTACTCCTATGCCCATGTGCCCTGGATGCAGAAGCACCAGCAGGTGCTCGAGGGCCGCGGCCTGCCGACACCGGACGAGAAGGTGGAGCTCTTCGTGGGCCTGGCCAAGGGCCTGGAGGCCGCGGGCTACCTGCCCGTGGGCATGGACCACTTCGCGCTGCCCGACGACCCCCTGGTGGCCGCCCTCGAGGCCGGCACCCTGCGCCGGACCTTCATGGGCTACACCACCGGCCGCGGGCTGGACACCGTGGGCATGGGCATCAGCGCTATCAGCTGGGTGGGCAGCTCCTACACCCAGAACCACAAGGACATGGACGCCTGGCGTCAGGCGGTCCAGGCAGGAGAGCTGCCCTGGCTGCGGGGCTTCCTGCTCAGCCAGGATGACGAGCTTCGCCGCGAGGTGATCCTCGAGGTCTCGTGTACCATGCGGGCCGACCTGCGCGCCTTGGGTGATCGCTTCGGGCTGGACGCCGAGGCCTACTTCGCCCGGGAGCTGACGCGGCTGGCGCCCCTCGAGGCCGACGGCCTGGTGCAGCTACACGAAGGGTCCATCCGCGTCACCGAGCTCGGTCGCCTGTTCGTACGCAATGTCTGCATGATCTTCGACCGCTACCTCGAACAGGACCCCGCCCAGCGTCGCTACTCCAGGACGGTGTGACCCAATGGCCGAGCTGGCGCTGCTCCTGATGGACTACGGGGCCCCGAGCACCGACGCTCAGGTGCGCCCTTTCATCGCGAGCTTGCTGGCGGATCCTGCCATCCTGCCCTTGCCAGCGGGGCTTCGTCAGGGCCTGGCCCACGGCATCGCCCTGCGGCGCGCTCCCAAGGTGGTGGAGCGCTATCGCGCCGTCGGCGGTAGCCCTCTGCCCGCCGCGGTGCAGGCCCTGGCGCAGGAGCTGGGTGAGCGCCTGGACTCCCGTGTGGTGGTGCGGCCCGCCTACTGTCACGCTGCGCCCCGGGTCGATGCGGTGGTGGCTGAGCTCGCCGCTGCGGGGGTCCAGCGGGTGCTGGGCCTGCCCCTGTTCCCCCAGCGGTCCTGGACCACCAGCGATGTGTGCCAGCGCCTGCTGCTGGCCGCGGCCCCCCGCCACGGCATGGCCGCCGCCATCGCGCCGGACTTCGCCACGGAGCCTGGCTTCATCGAAACCCTCGCCGCCGGGCTGCGCCCCCTGCTGCGGGCCTCCAGCCACGTCCTGCTGGTGGCCCATGGGCTGCCCGAGCGGCTCGAGCGGGCAGGGGACCCCTACCCAGCACGGGTTCGGGAGAGCGCGCAGGCCCTGGCCGCCACGCTCCCCGCGGGAACGCCCTGGTCTCTGGCCTTCCAGAGCAGGCTAGGACCGACCGCGTGGACCGGCCCCTATCTCGGGGATGAGATCGCGCGGCTGGCAGCGGAGGGCGTGCAGGACCTGATTCTCCAGCCCATCTCCTTCGCCACCGAGAACCTCGAGACCCGCTGGGACCTGGATCGGGTGGCCTGCGGGCAGGCCACGGAGCTGGGCATCGCCAGGGTGGTTCGCGCCCCGGCGCCCGCTGGCCAGGCAGCGTTCATGGACATGATCGAGGCGCACGCACGGCGTGCGCTGCGCAGCTCGGGCTGGTGTCCCGGGGGAGACGAGAATGAGTGAGCAGCTGGATGTGATCGTGGTCGGCGGCGGTGTCGCGGGCCTGTCCTGCGCCCTGCGCCTGCAGCAAGCGGGCCTGGCGGTGCGGCTGTTCGAGGCGGCGGACCGCCCGGGTGGCAACGTGGCCACCCAGCGCATCGACGACTTCCTGGTGGAGTTGGGGCCACACACCCTGATGGCCAGCGGCGACTGGGTCTTCCAGCTGGCGGAGGAGCTGGGGCTGGGCGAGGCCCTCACGGCCACGCGCCCCCAGGCCGGCGACCGCTTCATCGCCCGGGACGGGGCGATCCACACCATGCCCAGCGGGCTGTGGTCCTTCCTGACCTCCCCGCTGCTTTCCCTGGGCTCCAAGCTGACCCTGGCGACCGAGCCCTTCCGCATCAAGCGCGGCGAGCCCACCGACTCCGCCGAGGACTTCTTCGTGCGGCGCTTCGGCGCCGAGGCGGCTCGGGTGCTGGCGGGCGCCTTCATCTCCGGCGTCTACGCAGGGGATCCGGCGAAGCTCTCGGCGCCCGCGGCCTTCCCCTTGTTCTGGGGGTTCGAGCAGGCAGCGGGCAGCATGATCCTCGGCTCTGTTCCCTACTATCGGCGGCGCAGCGCCGAGCGGGCAGCCGCGGGCATCACCCCGCGCCAGGGCCTGTTCTCGTTCAGCGAAGGCCTGGGCGCGTTCCCCACCGCCGCGGCCGAAGCCCTGGGCTCAGCCTACCAGGGGGGAACCTCGGTGGAGCGCATCGAGCGCTCAGGGCAGCACTGGACGGTCCACGCTGGGGGCGCCAGCCTGCAGGCCCGCGCGGTGGTGCTGGCCGTGCCGCCCCCCGCCGCGGCCAGCGTGCTCGCCGGTGCCGACCAGGAGCTGTCGGGTGAGCTGGGAGACATCCCCATGGCCCCTGTAGCGGTGGTGCACCTGGGCTTCCGGGAGCGCCAGGCCGCCATCCCCGAGGGCTTCGGCTTCCTCGTGCCACGGGGCGAGGGCATCCGCAGCCTGGGCGTGTTGTTCCCCAGCAGGCTCTTCGATGGCCGCGCCCCCGCTGGCGGCGATCTGCTGGCGGGCTTCGTGGGGGGCATGAAGGACCCCGGGGCTCTGGACCTGGACGACGACGCCTTGGCCGCCATCGTGCTGGACGACCTGGCCGATCTGACGGGCCTGGACGCCGAGCCGGACATGGTGCGGGTGATGCGCTACTCCCAGGCCATCCCCCAGCTGGTGCTGGGCCATCCGGATCGTATGGAGCGAGTCACGCAGCGGTTGGAAGACAACCCCGGCCTGTTCCTGGCGGGCAACTACCTGCTGGGTGTTGGACTCAAGGACGCGGTGCGCTCGGGTCTCGAGACCGCGGTGAGCTGCCGAGCCTGGTTGGCTCCCTCCACCGACGCCGCTCAGGACGCCTCGTGATGATGAGCGCCGCCGGGATCCCGCTGGCCGTGGTGGGCTGCGACTTCCGCGTCGCTCCCTCTCGCGCGCGGTCCCAGCTGGTGCTCACAGAGCACGAGGCCCTCGCGCTGGCCGACGATCTCGAGCGGGGTGGCTGGGCCGAAGGGCTGGCGGTCCTGGACACCTGCAATCGCAACGAGTGGGTGGTCGCCAGCGCGCAGCCGGCGTGGGCCGCCCAGCTGCTGCACAGCCGGATGCGCGAGCGGCTCGACCCCGAGCTGCGGGGGCACATCTCCCCCTACACCTTCGTCGGTGACGAGGCCGCCCGGCACCTGTTCCGGGTGGCCATCGGGCAGGAGTCCCTGGTGGTGGGTGAGCGGCAGATCTCGGGCCAGCTCTTCGAGGCCTTGCACAGGGCGCGCACCAGGGGCACCTCCACCCGCATCCTCAACGGGCTGGGCTCCATCGCGGGCCGCCTGGTGCGCATCGCCATGCGCCGGGGTTGCCTCGAGGGATCGGCGGTGGGGGTCCACAGCCTGGCCATCGCCTGGCTTCGCGAGCACCTGCCCTCCGCCAGGGGGCGGGTCGTGGTGGTGGGCCTGGGGTCCATCGGCCGCCGGGTCGCCGGCATCCTCGAGGAAGATCCGCGCTTCGAGCTGGTGCGCTGCAACCGCACGGTCACCGACGGAGGTGGCGTGCGGCCCCTCACCGAGCTGCCCACTCTGCTGCGCCAGGTGGACGCCGCGGTGTTCTGCACGGCCGCGCCCCAGGCCCTGGTGGATCCCGATGACCTCCAGGGCTCCCGACCCCTGGTGCTGGTGGACATCGGCATCCCCGAGCAGGTGGCGGACCGCGACGCCTCGCGGTGGGTGCGGCGGGTGGGCCTGGATGAGCTGGTGGACTGGCACCAGGTGGCCGGCTGCGCAGGGGCCGAACAGCGCTGTGTCACCACCGATGCGCTGGTGGAGAGGGCCATGGGCGAGCTGCGTCGCTACTGCAGCGAGCCGGCGTTCACCCCCGTGCTGGAGCGCGTGCGCGTGCGCTCCAAGAGCCTGGCGGCCGAGGAGCTTCCGGCGCTCATCAGCGCTCAGCTGCCCGATCTGGACAAGGCCGCGCGTGGCCGGCTCGAGGGTGAGCTGCGCGCGCTGGTCGCGAGCTACACAGACGACGTGCTGCAGGCCATCCGCGATGGCGCTCGGCAACTCTCGGAGGGAAGCACATGGAACGAGGAGTGATCCGCATCGGAACCCGCGGCAGCGCGCTGGCTCTGGTCCAGGCCCGCTGGGTGCAGGCGGCCTTGCCGGGCCCCAGTGAGATCATCATCATCCGCACCACGGGTGATGTGCGCCAGGACGTGCGCCTGGATCTCGTGGGCGGCGTGGGCCTGTTCACCAAGGAGATCGAGCGCGCCTTGCTGGACGGCGAGATCGATCTGGCCGTGCACTCCCTCAAGGACCTGCCGGTGGAGCAGCCGGCGGGCTTGGTGCTCGGCGCCATCCCGGCGCGCGCCCCCGTGGCCGACCTGCTGCTGGTGCGCCCCGACGCCCTGGACCTCGAGCGGGACATCCCCCTGCGCGAGGGCGTGCGGGTGGGCACTTCGTCCACGCGGCGCATCGCCCTGCTGGCTGGCGTGCGGCCCGACCTCGAGGCGGTGCCCCTGCGGGGCAACGTGCCCACGCGCATCCGCAAGTGCGCCGAGGACCGACCTCCGACGGGCTCCGATGATGCCGAACCGTCCGCCGTCGTGGACGGCGACACCGTCCTGCCCGGCCCCAGCGAGTGTGAGGCGGTGCTGCTGGCCCAGGCCGGCATCCAGCGGCTCCAGCAGGACCTGGGCGGGCTGGTGGCGATGCAGCTCAACCCGGCGTTCTGGCCCTGTGCCCCGGGCCAGGGGGCGCTGGGGCTGGAGATCCGGGCTGACGATCCGGACACCGCGGCCCGCGTCGCCACCCTGGACCACCCCGAGACCCGCGCATGCGTCGAAGCCGAGCGGCGTCTGCTGCAGATCTCCGGCGGCGGCTGCCACTCGGCCTTCGGTGCCTGGGCCAGCCTCGACGGTGACCTCGCCAGCCTGCACGTGGCCCTGCTCACCCCCGAGGGAGCGCTGCGCCTGCAGCGCTTCGCCGCCCCGGCGCTGAGCGAGGCCCGGGATAGCGCGGCCGCCTGGCTCGAGGCGGGCGCTCCCGACGTGGCGCCCCTCCAACGTTCTGCGGAGGACTGGCTGTGCCGAGCAGCCCCTGCGTGGTCCTGACTCGCGAGCCGGAGGACAACCTCCCGCTGGCCCGCGCGCTCCTCGAGCGCGGCGTGCCGGTGTGCGAGATCCCTTGTGTCGCCACCCGCTACCTGGTCCCAGACCAGGCGCCATCCGGCGCGGCGGCCATCGCCTTCGCCAGCCGCCGGGCCGTGCGCGGCTTCGTGCTCGCGGGCCTCGTCGAGCGGCTGCTGGGCGTCCCCGCCCGCCCCCTCGTCGCCGCGGTGGGGGCGGCCACCCGGTTGGAGCTCGCTGCCCATGGTGTCGTCACTGATCTCGTGGCCGAGCCTGCCACCGGCCGCGTCTTGGCTGGGCTGTTGGATGGGCTGCTCGAGCCGGGCGGCTCGGTGCTCATTCCCTGCGGAAACCTGGCAGGGGGCGGCCTCGAGTCTCAGCTGCGCGAGCTCGGGCGCCGCTGCCAGGCCCTGCCGGTCTACGCCAACGAGCCCGCAGGGCTGGAGCCCATCGCCCCCTTTCCCGTCCTGGCCGTGTTTGTGGCGGCGCCCTCTGCGGCCGAGCGGCTCCTCGCGCGGGCGCCCTGGTTCCGCGACCACCCCTTCCTGGCCATCGGCCCCACCACCGCAGCAGCCCTCGAGGAGTGCGGTGTGACCCGGATTCTGGGCCCCGCCATGTCCCTCGAACAGCAGGTGGAGATCCTGACCGGTCTCGCCTGATCGGCGTCGGCCTCTCTGCCATCCTCGCCATTCAACGATAGATCTCACCGGAGCGAACACCATGAACCGTCCCCAGTCCGAGAAGCTCTTCCAGCGTGCCTGCCAGGTGATGCCCGGCGGCGTCAGCTCCCCCGTGCGGGCCTTCCGATCCGTCGGCGGCAACCCTGTCTACTTCGCGCGGGCTCAGGGCAGTCGCTTCGAGGATGTAGACGGCAACCGCTACAGCGACTTCTGCATGTCCTGGGGACCCCTGGTGCTCGGCCACGCCCACCCGGCGGTCATCGAGGCCGTGCGGACCGCGGCGGTGGACGGGCTGAGCTACGGGGCCTGCTGCGAGGCAGAGGTTCAGCTGGCCGAGCGCGTGCTGCAGGCCTTCCCCCTCATGGAGCAGGTGCGCTTCGTCAGCTCGGGCACCGAGGCCGTGATGACCGCCCTGCGCCTGGCCCGCGGCGCCACCGGGCGGCCCAAGATCCTGAAGTTCGAGGGCGGCTACCACGGCCACTCCGACAGCCTGCTGGTCAAGGCCGGCTCAGGCCTGGCCACCTTCGGCACCTCCTCCAGCCTGGGCGTGCCCGCGGCCTTCGCCGAGCAGACCGTGGTCTGCCCGCTGGACGACGAGGCCGCCCTCGAGGCCGTCTTCGCCCAGCTCGGTCCCGAGCTCGCCGCGGCTGTGGTCGAGCCTCTGCCCGGCAACAACGGCCTGCTCGAGCAGCGGCCTGAGTGGCTGCGCACCCTGCGCCGGCTGTGCACCGCCCACGGCACCTTGCTGATCTTCGACGAGGTCATCTCCGGTTTCCGGATGCGCTTCGGGGGCTACGGCGATCTGGTGCAGGTCCCCGCAGACATCGTCACCCTGGGCAAGGTCATCGGCGGCGGCATGCCCGTGGGCGCCCTGGCGGGGCCTCGGGATCTGATGCAGCAGCTGGCGCCGGTGGGTGGCGTCTACCAGGCCGGCACCCTGAGTGGGAACCCCATCTCCCTGGCGGCGGGAATCGCCACCATGGACCTGCTGGCTGATGGCACGGCGTACACCCGCCTCGAGGTCCTGGGCCAGCGCCTGGACGCCACCCTCTCCGACCATGCGGCCACCCGCCCGTGGCTGCGCTGGCGCCGGGCCGGCTCCCTCATCTGGTTCCACCTGGCCGATGTGGCCGTGCCCCGGCGGGCCGACACCATCGACGACGGTGCCATCGCGCGCCTCAACGCCATCCACGGCCCTATGCTCGACCGCGGCATCTACCTGCCCCCCTCGGCCTACGAGGTCTTCTTCCTCTCCACGGCCCACAGCGAGGCGCAGGTGGTGGAGCTGGCCGACAACCTCGTCCAGTTGGCGGACCTCACATGAAGCGCCTGCGGCTCCACCACGTGATCTTCGGCCTGAGCCTGGTCTGTATGACGGCGCTGGTCCTGTGGTGGGCCGTGTTCTTGAACCGTGCGGTGGACGTCGAGCGTCAGGCCGCCATGTCCGAGCTGCAACACCAGGCCCTCGAGAGGGCCCTGGTCCTGGGTCACCGCGTCGACGCACCCACCCTCGCCGACCTGCCAGAGGATGGGGCGGTGGAGCTGGTCCCCTGTGCGGGTGGAGGCCGGCCTGGGGCGGTGGCCGTGGGACCACTGCACGCCGAGAGCTGCCTGCAGCCCTCCACCTCGGCCGTCCAGGAGATCGAGCACAAGCTGCGCCGCCGCCGGGCCATGGTCCACGGCGAGGGCAGCTTCCTGTTCCTGCTGGTCTGCGTCTGCATCGCCATGCTCTTCCACCTGGTGCGCCAGGAGCGAAGGCACTTCGGGCGCATGGAGGCCTTCCTCCACGCGGTCACCCACGAGATGAAGACGCCGCTGACGGGTATCAAGACCCTGCTCGAGACCATGCGCTCCGGGGGCGTGCCCCAGGATCTGCAGCCGCGCCTGCTCGAGCTGGGCATCGAGAACGCCGATCGTCTGGAGCACTGCATCGAGAACATGTTGGTGGCTGGGGCCATCCGCTCGGGGCAGCACCAGCTGCGTCTGACCCCCTTGGCCCTGGGCGCCGAGCTCGAGGCCTTCCTGGAGCACCGCCGTCGCACGCTCACCGGACGGCCCGAGGCGGTGTGTTCCCGATGGGAGCCCGGCGCCGAGGCCCTCCAGGTGATGGCGGACTCGGACATGCTGCGGATCGTCCTCGAGAACCTCGTGGACAACGGGTTGAAGTACGGCGGCGACCAGCCCGTGGTGGAGCTGCGGGTGGCGGCGGCTGGGGCCTGGGCCGCCATCGCCGTGTCCGACAGGGGCGTGGGCTTCGATCGCGCCACCGCCGAGCGGCTCTTCGTGCCCTTCCTCAGGGGCCTGCCTGGAGGCCACGGCGTCGCCCACGGCACCGGCCTGGGCCTGGCCATCGCCAGGGACCTGTGCCGCCGCATGGGCGGAGACCTGGTCGCCCAGAGCGAGGGGCCGGGGCAGGGCGCGACCTTCACCGTGACCGTCCCCATCGCGGGCAAGGAGTGACCTCATGAGCAGAATCCTGCTGGTGGAAGACGACGAGCTCGTCGGCACCATGGTGCGCATGAACCTCGAGAACGTGGGCCACGATCTGCGCTGGTGCCGGGACGGCGTCGAGGGCCTGGCCGCCGCCCTCGAGACCCCCTACGATCTGGTGCTGCTGGACATCTCCCTGCCGGGTCAGGACGGCTATGCCGTGCTTCAGGGCATCCGTCGCCAGGGCATCGGCACGCCGGTGCTCATGCTCACCGCGCGCTCGGACGTGGGCTCGAAGGTCCGCGCGCTGGACATGGGCGCCGATGACTACCTGCCCAAGCCCTTCGACATCGCCGAGATGGTGGCCAGGGTCAAGGCCCTGGTGCGCCGCTCCACCGCTGAGCGCCAGCTGCCTGCGAGCCGCGTGATCAGCTTCGGCCGGTACCGCCTCGACCTGGACTCCCGCGAGGCCGAGACCAACGAAGGCCGCGTGGTGATCGGCGAGAAGGATGCGGAGATCCTGGCCCTGCTGGTCAAGGCCGACGGGGCCGTGCTCTCCCGCGCCGACATCATCGAGGAGGTCTGGGGGCTGGACGCCTTCCCCGTGGAGCGCACGGTGGACAACTACCTGGTCCGCCTGCGCAAGCTCTTCGAGCCCGATCATCGTCAGCCCCGGCACATCCTCACGGTGCGCGGCGCTGGCTTCCGGTTCCTTCCCTAGTTCAGGTCCTTTCCTCTGTTGGAGTGCCGCATGTTCCCCACCCACCGCCCCCGTCGCCTCCGCGCCAACCCCATGATCCGCGATCTGGTGCGCGAGACCCAGCTCCATCCCCACGATCTGGTCTTCCCCATGTTCGTGCAGGAGCAGACCGACCAGGCCGTGCCCATCCTGTCCATGCCGGGCCAGTTCCGCCACAGCATCCCCACCCTGCTCCGGGCCTGTGAGGAGGCGGTCGAGGCGGGCGTGCGCTCGGTGCTGCTGTTCGGGATCCCCAACCACAAGGACCCCCAGGGCAGCCAGGCCTACGCCCCCGACGGCGTGGTGCAGCGCGCGTTCCAGGCCTTGAAGGCCGAGGGCCTGCCCCTGTTGCTCATGGGTGACGTGTGCATGTGCGAGTACACCAGCCACGGCCACTGCGGGCATGTGGATGGGCACTGCGTGGACAACGACAAGAGCCTGGACATGCTGGTCAAGACGGCGGTGTCCCAGGCCCAGGCCGGGGCGGACCTGGTGGCCCCTTCCGACATGATGGACGGTCGCATCGGCGCCATCCGCAGCGGGCTGGACGCCGCGGGCCTGCACGAGGTGGCCATCATGTCCTACGCCGCCAAGTACTCCTCGGCGTTCTACGGTCCCTTCCGGGAGGCGGCCGGCTCGGCCCCGGGTTTCGGCGACCGCAGCGGCTACCAGATGGACCCGGCCAACGTGGCCGAGGCCCTCAAGGAGGTCCGCATGGACATCGCCGAGGGCGCCGACATGGTGATGGTCAAGCCCGCGCTGGCCTACCTGGACATCATCCGGGCGGTGCGTGAGATCACCGATCTGCCCGTGGCTGCCTACAATGTCAGCGGCGAGTACGCCATGGTGGAGCTGATGGCCCGCGAGGGCCTGATGGATCGCCGGCGGGGCATCCTCGAGGTGCTGTCGAGCATCAAGCGCGCGGGCGCCGGCATCCTGCTGACCTACCATGCGGTGGAGGCCGCCCGCTGGCTGCGGGAGGGCTGATCAGGGGCCCGTGCAGGGCGGGGGGCCGTCCTGGCCTTGGCCCTGGAGCGTGGCCCACCAGGCGTCGGGCTGCTGCAAGGGCAGTGCGCTCGAGGCCGCGGCTTGGAGGCTGCGGGCCCAGGCGAAGCTCTCCCTGGGGATGCGGACGGGATCGCCGCCGCTGGGCAGGAGCACCACCAGCACGCCAGCGGCGTCCAGGGCGCGCACGGTCTCGCGGGCGCAGAGCACGGCGTGTAGGCCGGAGGGGCAGCAGCGCTGCTCCTCGAGGAGGATCAGGGGGAGTCCGGCCATGGCGGCGGCGGCCTCGGCGTGGGCGTGGCGGCCGTCTTGTAGCGGGAGCACCGCGACGCCGGCGGGTGGGGCCTGCCGCACCAGGGCCATCAGGCCTGCGGCCCCCTGGGTGCTCAGGGAGGAGTCCCAGAACAGGTCACGGTAGCGCCAGGACCAGGCGACAGGCGCGGTGGGCAGGCGGTGTGGGGCGGTGCCGACGGCCGGGACCCGCGCGTCGCTCCACGCCTGATGAAAGGCCAGCGCGTCCAGGGTGAGCAGGGCGGCCACCACCGCGACCAGCGCCCAGCCGACCGCCTGGAGGCGCGCCCGCCAGCGCACGGCGCGCCCCAGCCCATCGGCTGCCAGCACGAAGACCCCCAGGGCCGCGGGCACCAGGTAGCGGAAGCGCAGCCAGTCCCCCAGGCTGTGGCAGGCGTAGCCGAGCAGGGCGGCGGTGAGGACGGCGAGGGCCACCCGCCGCACCCAGCCCTTGCCGGGTGCCGCCGCGGCCACGGCTCCGAGGACCATCAGCTCCAGCAGCGCGCCCTCGGGTTCGCCCTGGCGCAGGGCCAGCAGCCGCATCCAGCCCGCCGCCACGTCACCGATGGCGGGCAGGGAGCCCTGCACGTCGGGGGCGGAGGTGGCGAAGGGCGCCACCGCCGCGTGTCCAGCCAGGCCCCCCAGGGCCGTGGCGACGCTGGCCAGGGCCGGCCGCCACCAGGGCCGCCCAGCCAGCAGTGGGACCAGGAGCAGCAAGGCCAGGACCGGGAGGGCGGTGGGCTTGAGCGCGGCCCCGAGGGCCACCAGGAAGCCTCCGAACAAGGCCATGGGCAAGCCAGGGAGCTTGCAGCGCGCTCCCCACCACGCCAGGCCCAGCCCCGCCCAGGCCAAGGCGCAGGCCGGCGCGTCCATGCCCAGCAGCAGGGCCTGCTGGATGTGTTGTGCCCAGCAGGCCAGCAGCAGCCCCGTGATGATGGCGGCGTGACGCCCCAGCAGGGCCCAGGCGGCGGCCATGGCGCCAGCGATGCTCAGCAGGGAGCAGAGCGCCACCAGGGTTCGGACCGCGCCGGTGGGCGACATGGGCAGCCACCGGATGGCCCAGCGGAACACCAGGGCGGGCAGCGGCAGGTCCGCTGGCTCGGGATCCAGGGCGAGGGCCAGGAACTGGACCCCCCCCGGCCCGGGGAGGTCGCTCAGGTCCAGCCCCCACAGCAGGGCCAGCCGCAGCCCCGCCGCCAGGACAAGCACACCCGCAGCCCCCAGCAGCCATGGCTGGCGTCGTGTCTGGCCCGTTGACCCGGTGCCGGGAGCCGCGCGGTTCACTGGGCCTGGGCCTGGCTGGCGCCGGGGAAGAGCACCACCCGCTCGCCTCCATCGTGGCTCTCCGCGATGGGGGGGCCCAGCAGGTGCTCCAGGCCGCTGATCATGAGCGCCCGATCCGTGGGCGTGTAGAAGTCGGCATGCAGGGCCACGGATCCGACACCCTCTTCGGCGAGCCAGCCTCGCAGGGCCTCGAGCATCTCGGGATCATCGGCGCCCCTGTGGCTGAGGAGCGCGTCTCCCAACCCAGCGTCGATGGACTCCCGAGGGCTCACCACCTCGGTGCGCAGGCAGAGCTCGAGGATCGGGCGCCCGTGGTGGGCCTGGTAGTAGCAGCCCAGGTTGCGGGTCCACATCTCCAGCTCGCCGCTGGTGGAGTCCAGGGAGCGCCCGAAGCAGTCGAGCACGGGCCGACCCTCGGGCGCGGCCTGGTAGGCCGAGGGGACGTCCGCCAGCGCCTGCCGGGCCCGGAAGGGCAGGCCGACGCCCAGGATGGCGTCGACCAGGGCGAGGCCCAGCACCGGGAGCAGGGCAGCCACGGGCAGCCGCCGGGCCAGGGCCTGGAGGGTCGCGGCCGCAACCAGGCCGCCGCAGAGCTGGAAGAGCCAGGCGAAGCGCACGGGAAAGCGGAACATGGCCGCGCCGGGCATGCTCACCAGCAGGGCCAGGGGGGAGGGGAGGCCGCCGCTTGTGTCCGTGAGCCGGAAGGAGCGCCCAAAGGTGAACAGCAGGGCGACCAGGGCCAGCAGTGCCAGGGCTCGCCAGCCGCGCTCGCTCCGCAGCACCAGGGGGGCGAACAGCAGCAGCCAGAGGGTGGTGAAGCCCACCGGGGAGCCCACGGAGTGGCGCAGGGTGTCGAGCTGCGCGGTCCAGGTGGTGAGGGTGGCCACGGTGGCCGTGCCCATGGACAACACCAGCTCGGGCTTGAGCTCGAGCGTGGCGTGGTGCCGGTTCATGGAGAAGACCCAGAGGTACCAGGCGGCGATGGGCAGGGCCACCAGGGCCGCACCGGGCAGCAGGCGCAGCACCCGCTGCGGTCGGGCCGCCAGCGCAGTGATCAGCAGGGCTGTGGCCAGCACGCCCAGGTAGGCGGAGCTGAGCAGGGAGAGGGACCACAGCAGCCCCACCAGCAGGCCTCGTACCCAGGGCAGGCCGTGGGCGGGGCCCGTCCAGGCGGTGGTGAGCAGCAGCGGAAGCCACGCTGCCAGCAAGAAGTACACATGGCCTTCGAGCACCGCAGTGGCCGCGATGCCCGAGAAGCCGAAGGCCAGCCCGGCCATCAGGCTCCAGGGCCGCTCCACGGCCAGCACCCGGCGGGCGCAGTGCTCGGCCGCGATGGCGTTGAGGGCCGGGCCCAGCCAGGTGACCAGGGTGGTCAACAGCCAACCGGACAGCAGGCCCCTCCCGAGCCAGGCCAGCAGCATCAGCAGGTAGGAGTCCACCCGCACCAGGCTCTCGCCGTGGGGCCAGGCGCTGCCGGTGGCCAGCAGCCGCGGCAGGCCGTCGATGGCCTGCTCGACGAGCCAGATGGTGACGTAGAGGTCGAAGTGCCGCGTGACCAGGGTGTGCGGATCGAGGCGCGCCGCGGGCCAGGTGAACGCGGTGGCCACCAGGACGAAGAACAAGGCCACCAGCGCTGTGCCACGGGGACCGTGGAGCCAGCGCCGTGCGGCGCTGGGGCCGGGTGCAGGCGAGCTCACGCCGATCCCTGCCTGCGGCTTCGGATAGCCCAGCCCACCACCATGATGCCCAGGTAGGCGAGCACCAGCGCGCCCCAGCCCATGGCCAGGCGGTAGGCCCCGACGGGCTCTTGGCCCGCGGCCACGTGGAGGGATGGCGCTGCGGGAACCCGCAGCGCCCGCGCGTACTGATCATCGACCTGGTAGGAGAAAGCAAGGACTTCGCGGGAGCGATCGGTGAGCATCGCCAGCCCGCTCCACAGCTCGATCTCGCCCACCTCGTCGAGCTGGAGCAGCCGCAGCTGCACGCTGCGGGCGGGGACGGCCTCGAACACGCCCTCGCGGACGGCGGCGGCGTTGTCGACCAGCGGGACCCGGTCCCCCAGCTCTCGCTCCACCGTGAAGCTCTTCTCGGCGGGGGCGCCGTACAGCTGCACCGTGATGCGCTGGAGCTCATCAGCAGGGGGGGCTTGCTGGCCATGGGCCAGGCTGGCCATGCAGAGCAGGAGGGAGGCAGCCTTCACGGTGGGCTCACAGGGATGGGGGCGCAGGGCGACATGCCGCAGACCATCGTCTGCGCAGGATGGCGCTCAGTTCTGCTCTAATGCGTCCCTGGGGCTTGTCACCAGAGCCCGGCTGTGGCTGCGTTGCGGCCGCGGGGATGTGTTAGCTTCCTGATTCCCGACCACCTCCAGTACCCTGGGCCGCGGAGCTTCGGCATGTCTAGCGTTCTCCCCAGCAGCACCTCACTCCTGTTCCTCCTCCTCGCTGTGGGCTGCCCCGAGCCTCCCCCCGACGTGATCTCCCCCTCCCAGGCGCCCACCACGGCCTCGGGGGGCAGCGCCGCGTCGCCGGACGATCCGACCACCACCGGCGGCCGCATTCCTCCCGGCATGCGCATCGAGCCGCCGGGCTTCGGCCTCGAAGAGGGCGAGGGAGTCAAGATCTCGGGCACCATCTCCTACGAGGGTGAGATCGACGGGCAGCTGCGGGTGGAGATCCTGCAGCCGGGCGAAGAAGGCGACAGCCCGCAGCTGCTGCATGCCGCCACCCTCGACGCCCTGGGCCCGTGGTTCGTGATCGCCCCGGCGGATCTGGGTGACATCGCCGTGGTGGCCTATCTGGACCGGGATCAGAACGGCCCCAGCACCGACGAGCCCGCGGCCCTGCTCGAGAGCGGCGTCACCGTGGGTCAGGTCGACATCAGCGGGCTCGATCTCGTGCTCGTCGCCGAGGGTGGGTCCGAGGCCAAGGACGGCGATCCCATCGACCCCGACGCGGTCCCCATCCTGGGTGAGATCCCGGCCGAAGGCGAGCCCGTCATGGGCGAGATCCCCGCCGGCCCGCCCGTTCCCGAGGGTGTGCCCAACCCCGCGCCCCCCGAAGGCGAGGGCGTCCTGGCCGCTCCTCCGGCAGACGGCGCCCCCGCGCCGGCGCCAGCGGCTGGCGAGCCCGCGGTGCAGGGCTAGCCCTCAGAAGGGGCTGGAGCGCTCCCAGCGTGGCGCGCGATCCGGCTGGCCTGCTCCCAGGCTGCCGTGCAGGCCCGTGGGCCCGTGGTCTGTGAGCTGCGCGCCGGAGCCCTCCAGCGCGGGCCAGTAGAGCACCAGGCCGGCTTCGTCGCCCTGCAGCCTGGCGCCTTCGAGCTGGGTGAGCTGCGCTGTGCTGCGGGCGTGGTCCCAGATGCGCAGCTCCGTGAGTGATCCCGTGAAGGGGCGACCGGTGGGGCCGTGCAGGGGGTCTCCCCCGAGCCAGAGAGGTGCGATGCCCGCGGCGGGGGCGAGGGAGGTGGTGCGCTCGGCGTCCAGTCGCCCGTCTACGAAAAGGCGCATGGTGCTGGTAGCTCCGTCCCATGTTGCGGCGACGTGGGACCAGCGGCTCAGGGGGATGGGCGCGTTGCCGGCCATGCCCCAGGTGTCGCCGCCCGAGGCCAGGCCCAGCTCGAGCACGCCGCCGAAGTCCTGGCGGATCCTGAAGGTGAAGGTGTCGGCGCCGCCGCGGGGGGAGCGCAGGGCGGCGATGTTGGGCCGCTGCTGCTCGCCGGGCTCAGGACGCACCCACGCCTCGACGGTCCAGCCGCTGCTGGGGAGCCCGGGCATCACGTCCAGCGCGACGTAGTCGTCGACCCCGTCGAAGGCCAGGGATCCCCCGGAGCTGGAGCCGCGGCCGAGCCCGCAGGCCGCCAGGGCCAGGCAGGACAGCGCGGGGAGCAGGCGGGGGAGTGGGATGGCGACCTCCACGATGGCAGACTCGTATCCGCGGCCCACGGGAAGGGGCCAGCTGTACGTTATGCTGGGCAGGTCCTCAGGACCCGCTCCATGTCCACCGCTGCGCTCCTCAGCTTCCTGCTCGCCGCCGTCACGATGGGGGCGCTGGCGCTGCTCGGGCGGCGCCTGCCTGGTGGCGGGGCCTACCAGGTCGCCCTCGGCTGGGTCGATCTGGTCCTGGCGCTGGGTGCGGGTCTGGCCACGATGCTGCTGGGCGCCTGGGTGCTGGGACCCGCCAGCCTGGACGGTGGCGTGGTCACCGGCGCCGACTTCCAGGAGTACTGCGCCTCGGTGGCGACGCTGCGGGGCGACCTGCCCGCGCACCACTACGCCATGCGCTCCCAAGCGCCCGGCCTGCTCCCCGGCCTCCTGGCCGGGCCGCTGGGGGTCGTCGACGGGCTGGCCCTGGCCTCGCTGCTGGGCAGTGGCCTGGTGGGGGCCGCCCTGTATGGGTGGGGGCGGGCCCTGCACGGGCGGGTGGCGGGGCTCTGCGCAGCCGGCTTCGGCCTGGCCATGCCAGCCCTGGCCGTGGCGCCCCGGGTGCTGAGCTTCTACCCCCTCATCACCGGCCTGCTGGTCGCGGCGACGGCCTGCGCCACCCTGGCCATGCGCGCCCGCACTGGGCTGGGGCTGGCGGTGGGCGGCGTGGGCGTGGCCTTGGCCTTGTTGGCCGACGGCATCGGGCTGATCTGGGCCTTGCCCTGCCTGGCCGTGGTGCTGGTCGCTGCCCTGCGCGCTCCCCGTCGGCGCTGGCCCTTGCGCCTCGCGCTGGCGCTGCTTCCGGTGGTGCTGTCTCTCGGGGTCGGGCGCTGGGCCTACGCGCCCACCCATCCCCTGGAGACCCAGCTGAGCATCATGGTGCGCACCAACAGCGCCGCTGGGCCTGGCGGACCACCCGAGGCTGAGGTGGGCGGCTATCGCTGGGGTTGGAGCAACCCCCTGGCCGTGCCCGCCAGCCTGGGGCGGCTGTGGCAGCGGTCGCGCCAGGCGGGCCAACACTTGCAGGACGGCCAAGAGGTCCGCCAGGCCCGCGCCCGTCATGTCTCCCCGTGGCTGCCCCTGCTGGCCGTGGCCCTGGTCCCCGCGGCCCTGGCCCTGCGCCGACGGCCTTGGTTGCTGCTGGCCCTGGGCCTTGGCTGCCTGCCCTTCGCGGCCATGCTGCAGCGGGCCGCCAGCATGGAGACCAACCTGCGCTTCTTGATCCTGTCCATGCCCTTCGTGCCCTTGCTGCTGGGCCTCGCCCTGGCCTGGGCCCTCGAGGGGCCGGTGGGTGCTGCCCCCCCTGCCACCCCTGCGTCACCAGCACCTCGGTGGGCCCGCGCCCTGCGTCCGGGCATCGCGCTGCTGCTGCTGGCGCTGCTGATCCTGGGGCCGGGCCTCACGCCCCTCTCCGCGCGCTGGTCGGGGCGCGCGCCCTTCCCGGCGGTCAACGACGCCGCCACCGCGGTGAGCTTCGCCCGCACGGGCCAGCGACGGCCCAACCCCGAGATCCCAGCCTGCACCGAGGCCCTGGTGCGCGACGCGCAGCGGGGGACCCCTCAGGCCAGCCGGCTGTACGGCGATCTGCAGCGCGCTGAACGGCCCTGATGGCGGACACCCTGGCATCCTTGCCCCACGCCGGAGAGCTGGCGGCCCTGGGCACCGCCCTGTGCTGGGCCGCCACGGCGACCTCGTTCGAGATCGCGGGTCGGCGCGTCGGCTCCATGGTGGTCAACCTGCTGCGGCTGCTGCTCGGCCTGGTGTTCTTGAGCATCACCTGCGCCGTGTTCAGGGGCATGGCCTTCCCGATGGACGCCACGGCGCACCAGTGGGCCTGGCTGGGGCTGTCTGGGCTGGTGGGCCTGACCATCGGTGACCTGCTGTTGTTCCGGGCCTTTGTGCTCATCGGCGCGCGCCTGGGCATCCTGGTCATGTCCACGGTGCCGATCTTCGCCACCCTCATCTCCTGGCTCTTTCTGGGTGAGCGCCTGGCCCCGCTGGACAGCCTGGGTGTGATGCTGACCGTGGGCGGAGTGATCTGGGTGGTGCTGGAGCGTCAGCCCAGCCAAGAGGCCGCGGCTGGTAGGCTGCGGGCGCAGGGTGTGCTGTTGGCCCTGGGGGGTGCCCTGGGGCAGGCGGCGGGGCTGGTCCTCTCCAAGCACGGCATGGGTGACTACGATCCCTTCGCCGCCACATGGATCCGCTGCGCCGCGGCGGTGGGTGGCCTGGTGGTGGTCTTCACGGTCTGGCGCTGGTGGCCGCGCCTGTTCGCGGCCCTGGGGGACAGGCGCGCCCTGGCTTTCACCGGGCTCGGGTCGTTCACGGGCCCCTTCCTGGGCGTGAGCTTGTCCCTGGCGGCGGTGCAGCTGACCCAGGTGGGCGTGGCCAGCACCCTGATGGCCCTGGTGCCCATCCTGATGCTCCCCATCGCAGCCTTCCGCGGCGTCGAGCGCATCACTCCGCGCGCGGTGGTGGGGACCTTGGTGGCGGTGGGTGGGGCCGCGCTGCTGTTCGTGGAGTGATCCAGGGCGGGCGTCGGCGGACCGCGGGCTGACCCGCGATCAGGGCGTCGGAGAACGGGGAGGGGTAGCTCGTCCTACTCCACGGTCTGGGTGCGCTTGGCCTCGTCCCACTCGGCGACGAAGAAGTCCACGCGGCGGTTCTTCTCCCAGGCGGAGGCGTTCTCGCGCTTGTCCAGGGGCTTGGACTCGCCGAATCCTTCGCTCTCCAGGCGCTCGGTGGCCACGCCCTTGTCGGTCAGGTAGCGTAAGACCGAGGCTGCGCGCTCCTTGGACAGCTGCAGGTTGTAGGCGTTGTCGCCGCGGCTGTCGGTGTGGCCTTCGATGCGCAGGCGCAGCACCTCGGGGTGGTCGACCAACACCTGAGCCACCTCGTCGAGCAGGGGGAAGCTCTCGGGCTTGATGGTGGCCTTGGCGGTGTCGAAGTAGACCTCGCCCTTGACCTCGATCTTCTCGACCGTGAGCTCCACCTGGGTGGGGCGCAGCTGCACCTCGACGACCTTGGTCTCGCCCGCGTCGATCACGACCTTCTGGTTGGCCACGGCGTAGCCTTCGGCACGCACCGTGACGCCGAAGGCGCCGGGAGCCACCTTCAGCTGACCCTGGCCGCCCGAGGTGGCGACGGGATCGCTGTCACCCACGGTGAAGGTGGCGTCCATGGGTTGGCCGTCGGGCCCGATCACCCGCACCTGCACCAGCCCGGGGGCGGGCTGCAGCAGCACGGTGACCACCTGATCCACGCCCTCGACCACCTCGAAGCTGGCCGCGTCGGGCAGCCAAGTCTCGGCGCTGGCGCGCAGCTGGTAGGTGCCGGCGTGCAGCTGACCGCTCTGTTCGGCCCCCCCCTCGAAGCTCTGGGGGCCGCTGACCGAGGAGGTGGCGCCGGGCACCAGCTTTCCCTGGCCGTCCACGATCCTGACGGTGACCTTGGCTGAGGGGTCGGGGCAGCCGTCCGCGTCCATCCAGCCGTCCTTGTCCTCGGGCTGCTCGGGGCAGGCGTCGACGCTGTCGAGCAGGCCGTCGGAGTCGGTGTCCAGATCCTTCTTGGGCTCCCAGCTGACCATGGCCACCAGGCGCAGGTCGGGGCTCGAGATGCCCTTGGTGAAGCCGTGGCCCACGCCCCCCCGCAGCACGAGCTCGTCGGACAGGTGGGTCCAGCCGCCCAGCAGGGCCTCGATGGGGTTGGCGGCCGGGTTGCCGAAGGGCTGGTTGTAGTTGAGGTGTCCCGCCAGATCCAGGGAGACGCCAGCCCCGGGGGTGAGGGCGTAGCCGCCGCCCAGCCGGTAGAAGAGCTGGTCGTCCACCTCGACGTTGATCAGCTGGGTCTCGGGGACGAAGCGCGTGCCCAGGTTGGCCGCCAGCAGCAGATCGCCCAGGCTCTTCGAGGCCACCAGGCCCAGCTCCCCGCCCATGCCGGGGCTCCCCAGGGCTGCGTCCACGGTGGCGGTGGGCAGGCTCATGCGCCCGTTGACCGCCAGGCTGATGGGCGCAGCTTCGTCTTCGGACAGGATGCTCCCCCGCAGGTCCAGGGCCAGGTCTCCCAGGCCGGCGCGGCCGCTCTGGACGTCGCTGGTGGAGAGCAGGTACAGCGGCAGGTCCAGGCCCGCGCGCACCCGCCAGATGGTGATGCCCGCCAGCAGGTCGAGGTTGACCGCGTCGCGCACCAGGGAGGTGGTGCTGCCGTCGGCCCAGCGCACCACCAGGGGGTTGTGGGTCCAGGTGCCGGCGAGCCGCAGGGTGGCGGTGCCAGCTGGGGCCAGGATGGCATCGTCGGTCCACAGGGTGGCGTGGCTGTCGATGGAGGGGCGGAAGGCCTGGGCGTTCAGGTCGGGCATGGGCACGTCGCGGGTGTCCTGCGCCAGCGCCGCCGAGAGAATGGTGAGCAGCAGCATGATCGCCCCCTAGCGCTCGATGGTCTGTGAGTCGCGCCGCCGGCGGAGGCCCGCCAGGCCCAGCAGCAGCGGCAGCAGGCCCAGGCCGGCCGCGGCGCCCTGCCCTGGGGTGGCGCAGTCGCAGCCGCCACCGCCCTCGAACTTGTAGCCACCGCTGTCGAAGGGCTCGGCGTCGGTGTCGCCGGTGTCGATGACATTGCACTCGTCGTCGTAGCCCTCGGAGCC
>CALDOK010000268.1 GCA_937912125.1 uncultured Pseudomonadota bacterium | reverse complement strand
CTAGGGGCTGTCTGGAACCTCTCCGCCTTCTTCGGCCACGGCGGGCTCGGCGGGGTCTTCCACCCGACCCAGCACATAGGCGGTGGCCGTGGTGCGGTGGCCCTGGTCGTCCTCGACGGTGGCCACGATGCGGTTGGAGCCAGCCAGGGGCACGATCTCGAAGCTGTCCTGCAGGCGGCGCGCCCCGCCGGCCGCGTAGCGGAACTTGTGGCCGTTGACGTAGACCACGGCATGCTCCACCAGCCGGTCGTCGCTGGCCTCGAGGACCACTCGGGTGGGCTGGCCCACGGCCGCGAAGGGGCGGGAGTCGAGGGTGATGGCGGGGGCGCGGTGCCGGGTGCTGGCGCCCTGCAGGGCGAGGGGCAGATCCCAGCGCACCACCCGGCCCCAGTGCTCGGCGTCCACGCGGAGCTCGAGCTCCACGAACTCCCCCTGGAACTCCGGCCCGGTGGTCAGGCACAGGTCCAAGCGGTGCTCCTCGCCCGCGGGGAGGTGGGGCAGCAGGCCCTCGCGGTCTTGCAGCTCGATGGTGTCGTCTTCGGGGAACTCGAAGCGCACGCGCACGCCATGTAGATCTTCGCGGCCGTGGTTCTTCAGCAGCAGCTCTGCGCGCCAGCTGTGGGCGCCCGCCGGCAGCTCGTCGTCCGGGTAGGGCAGCAGGCTGGCCTGCACCGCCAGATCCGGGCCGAGCCGGGCGCGGGTGCGCAGCTCCGTGGTGTCTGCCTCGGGAGAGGGACGGCCCTGGGCCTGGACCTGGACGGAGACATCGTCGACCCGGGCGGGCTCGTCGGCGGCCAGCTTCACCTGACGGCGGCCTTCGCCGCTGGCGCCCGGCTCGAGGTAGCCGATGGGCAGGGTGATGCCGTTCCAGGATGGGTTCTGGGACCAGATCTGCACCAGGACCCGGTGCAGGGGCTCGGCGCCCAGGTTGTCCACCCGGGCCCGGAGCACCACCGGCTCGCCCGCCTGCGGGGGACTGTCGGTCTCGAGGCGCACCTGGACCTGGGGAGGCTCCTGGCTGTAGGCGTCCAGCTGGGGGGCGGGCAGGGGGCGCCAGTCGATGCCCCCCGCGGCGAAGACATCCACCAGGCGCATGTCTTCGGCCTGTCGCTGCTCCGTGAGCACGGTGCGGGCGGCCGAGAGGGCCTCGTCTCGACGCGGGCCGCGGCTGCGCAGCACGATGCGCTCGGCCAGGGCCACCTCGGGATCCTCGCGCTTGCTGACCTCGTCCTGCTCGCGCCAGCCGGGGCGCTCGCGCACGAAGAGCAGGGGGTCATCCGCGCCGCTGTCGCGATCGTAGCGGACGCCGCTGGCGTCGAAGATCACCTCGCCGGTGGCCAGGTCTGGCTCGAGGCCGGCGTAGGAGACCGAGATGTCGTCGATCAGGAGGTACTCGGCCACGGTGAGCTTGAGGCGCAGGTCGGGGCGCAGGTTGTAGATCTTCTGGACGGTGCCCTTGCCGTAGGTGCGCTGGCCCACCAGGATGGCGCGATCCAAGAGGGCAAGGTCGCCCGCGAGGATCTCCGATCCCGAGGCGGTGCGGCTGTCGGTGAGCACCACCAGGGGCACCGGCGGCTCGGTGCCCTCGTCGTCGGCGTCCATCTGGCGGATGAGGTTCGAGACCGGGGCCCCGTCGCGGCCCACGGTGCGCACCAGGCGGCCGTCCACCAGGAACTGGTCCGCGCTGCGGGCGGCCTGGATCAACGACCCGCCGGTGTTGCCGCGCAGATCGAGGATCAGGCCTCGCTCGAGGGCGCCCTGGCTGGCCAGCTCCGCCAGGGAGCGGCGCAGGTTCTCGACGGTCTGCTCCGAGAAGTGGGCGATGCTCAGGTAGCCCACGCCGCTGGGCAGGATCTCCTGCTCCATGTTGGGGAGCGCGACCTCGGCCCGCTCGATGTCCATGACCAGCTCCCGCTCACCCCGCAGCAGCAGCAGGCGCACGATGCTGCCGGCGGGACCTCCGATGCGGTCCTTGACGTCGTCCACGGTCATGCCGGTGGTGGAGATGCCGTCGATGCGCAGCAGCACGTCGTCGGCTTGGACGCCCGCCAGCTGTGCGGGGCCGTCCTCGAAGACCGAGCGCACCAGGAACTCGCCCTCTTCGAGGCGGTACTGCATGCCGATGCCCGAGAGCTTGCCGCTGATGCGCTCCTCGAAGGCCTCGAGGCGCTTGCCCGCCAGCAGGGCCGAGTGGCGGTCCAGGCGCTCGGTGGCGCCTCGCAGCACCTGCACGTCCAGCTCGACGCTCTTCCGGATGGGGTAGCCGGCGGTGCGCACGGCGTTCTCCAGCTCCGCCAGGGCCCTCGGCAGATCGTCCAGGCCCCCCACCTCGACGTGGGCGAAGGGCTCGTCGTTGGCATGCCGCAGCGCCACGCGGTTGCCGTCCACCTCGGCCATCAGCCACTCGATGCGGTCGGTGAGCTGCTCCACGGAGCCGGCCAGCAGCGCCTCGGCGGTGATGGTCTCTGGGTACAGGAACCGGTCCTGCACCAGGCGGATGGCCGAGGCGTACAGCTCCTGGTCGGCGCCGGGGGGCTCCTGCTCCGCGCGAAGCGGTGAGGCCAAGGCGAAGCATGCCAGGGCCAGGGCGGCTGTGGTGGTGCGTGTGCGCAAGGGGTGGGGTCTCTGGGGAGTGAGGGGGCGCGGTGCTCGGACCCTCGGCGGGACGGGTAGCATCCCCAGCGAAGCGAGCAGCGCTCACAATAACTGCCATGTCCCTCACTGGCAGGACGCGCTAGGATCGTCGCTCACCTCCCTGGAGGTTTCCATGCATCGGTCACGGATCCTGGCGCTGGTGGAGGCTCTGCAGCAGGGCTCTCTCAGCCAGGAGGACTTCATCGCTGGGATCGAGGACGCCAGCCACGCCAAGCGGGCGGGGCTGGACTTCGCTCACCTGGATGTGGAGCGGGTGCAGCGCACCGGCCTGCCCGAGTTCGTCTTCGGCCAGGGCAAGTCTGCCGAGCAGATCGCGCTGCTGTTGATGGGACTGCACGACGCCGGTCAGGTGGCCGTGGCCACTCGCGTGGACGACGCCAAGGCCGCCCTGATTCGGGCCGCGTTGCCAGGGGTCCTCGACCACCGCGTCGCCCGGGTCATGGTGCTGCCCGCCCCCGGCGAGCCTGCGGCTGCGGACACCCTGGGCAGCGTGGCCGTGGTCTGCGCAGGCACCAGCGATCTGCCCGTGGCCGAGGAAGCCGCGGTGGTGCTCGAGGCCTTGGGCCACCCCGTGCTGCGGGTGCGGGACGTGGGGGTGGCGGGGATCCATCGGCTCATGGGCCACCTCGAGTCTCTGCGGTCCTCCCGGGCCATCATCGTCGTGGCGGGCATGGAGGGTGCCCTGCCCGGTGTGGTCGCGGGCCTGGTGGGCCGACCGGTCATCGGCGTGCCCACCTCCGTGGGCTACGGCGCGGCCTTTGGCGGGGTGGCCGCCCTGCTGGGCATGCTCAACGCCTGCGCCCCTGGGGTGTCCGTGGTCAACATCGACAATGGCTTCGGCGCCGCCTGCCAGGCGGCCCTGATCAACCGGCGGTGAGCCCATGGCGCGGATCCTCTACCTTGACCTTCAAGCCGGCATCGCCGGCGACATGTTCGTCGCGGCCCTGATCCACCTCGGAGCCCCCCTCGACGCCATCGCCGCCGCCCTGGACGGGCTGGGCTTTGGCCCTCTGCCGGTGCGGATCGAGCCCTGCATGCGCGGCGCCTTCGCGGCCCAGCGCTTCGTGGTGGAGCCCGCCGGAGACGACGCCCACCACCGCTCCCACGCCGAGATCGCCCGGGTGATCGCCGCGGCGCCCCTGGCCCCGCGGGCCCAGGCCAGGGCGTTGGCCGTCTTCGAGCGCTTGGCCGTCGCCGAGGGCCGGCTGCACGGGGTTCCGCCAGAGCGGGTGCACTTCCACGAGGTGGGGGCGGTGGACAGCATCGCCGATGTGGTGGGGGCTTGCGTGGCCCTCGAGCTGCTGGACGTGGACCGCATCGTGGCCAGCGTGCCGCCCCTGGGTCACGGCTCGAGCCAGACGGCCCACGGTCAGATGCCGCTGCCGGCGCCCGCCACCCTGGCCCTGCTCGAGGGCTGGCCCGTGCGGGCCGCGCCGGGTCCCGGTGAGTGGGTCACGCCCACCGGCGCCGCGATCCTGGCCGCCCTGGCCCAGCCAGGGCCCCTGCCCTCCATGGTCCTGCGCGGGGTGGGCCTCGGCGCGGGAACCCGCGACGGCGGTCCCGTGGCCAATGTGCTCCGGGCCTTGCTGGGCGAGCCTCAGGACGCCCCGGCCACCGGAGATCAGGTGGCGGTCATCGAGGCCACGGTGGACGACATGAGCGGGGAGTGGCTCCCCCCCCTGTGGGACGCCCTGTTCACCGCGGGGGCCTTGGACCTGAGCGCCACCCCCTGCCTGGGCAAGAAGGGCCGGCCGGCGCTCACACTGCGGGTGCTGGCGCCTCCGGGGCTGGCTCAGGCCGTGGGGCAGGCCCTGCTCGCCCACAGCAGCACCATCGGGGTGCGCCACAGGCTCGAGCAGCGCTGGGTGCTGCCCCGGCGCAGTGAGACCGTGCAGACCTCCTACGGCCCCGTCCGGGTCAAGGTGGTGCAGCCACCGGGCCAGCCCCCCCGGCCCACCCCCGAGCACGATGACTGCGCGGCCCTGGCGCTGGAAGCTGGGGTGAGCGTGGCGGAGGTACACCGGGCGGTGCTGGCGGCGTGGAGACAACCGTGACCATTCGCAGCAGCGGGTGGCCATCTTCCGGCATCATCGTTGGTTAAGGGGGGACAGCCCCGCTCGGCGCGCCCCACTCACCCTCGGAGTCCCATGGCCCGCATCGCCGTCATCGATCTGGATCCCGCCAACACGGACTGGTTCCAGCTGCTGGCCAGCGCCGGCCTCGAGGTCGAGCTGGTGGTGGAGCCCGCGGAGATCTCCTCCCAAGCGCGCATGGTGCTCGTGCACGCCGGGTCCCGGGTCTCCGCCGCCGAAGAGACCTGCTGGCAGCTGCGCGACATCTGGCCGTCCCTGCCCGTGATCACCGCCTCGCCGGGCACCTACGCCAGCGAAGGTGCCCGCCTGATCACCGCAGGCGCTCGGGATCACGTGCGCCTGCCGGCCCACCCTCAGGATCTGCGCTTCCGCATCGAGGCCCACCTGTCCTACGCGCGGGACCAGGTCGCCGAGGTCCCGGAGGCCGAGCTCCAGGGCGTCGACCCCAGCAGCCCGGCTCCCCTGCAGGACATCCTCACCACCCTGGTCTACTCCCTGTCTCATCCGGTGCTGTCCCTGGATCGCAACGGCCGTCTGCTGGTCTTCAACCCAGCCGCCGAGCGGCTCCTGGGCTGCTCGCGGCAGGCCGCCCTCCGGGATCATGTGATCAGCGATTTCTTCGCCGATCCCACCGAGGTCACGCGGCTCGAGCGCGCCTTGGCGGCCCGCAAGCCTGGCGAAGCCTACAGCAACGATGTGCGGGTGCGCACCCTGATCGGCGAGCATGTCCCGGTGCGCTTCTACGGCGCGGCGGTGCGCAGCGGCTCGGGTCGCGTGGTGGCCTATGTCTGCCTGCTGCAGGACATGCGCGAGCTGAACACCATGAGCCGGCGCCTGGAGGAGACCACCCGCCAGCTCATCGAGACCGAGGTCAGGGCCAAGGAAGCCATCGGTGGTCGCAACATGGCCCACGAGCTCAACCAGCCCCTCACCGTGGCCATGGGCTCCATCGAGCTGCTCACCACCCGGGGCGATGTGCCCGCGGACGTGGTGCGGCGCCTCGAGCGCACCTACGATCAGCTGCGGCGCATGGCCGATCTGGTCCGGGAGCTGCCCTACGAGCGGCACTCCAAGGTCTCGACCCCCTCCATCCCCCCTTCTTCCACTCCCTGACCTGGCAGAGGTTTGCCCATGTTCGGCACCATCTTGATCGGCGTCGCCCTGGACGCGCGCGACGCCTTCCTGCTCGACACCTGCGTGTCGATCGTCGGGCCCCTCGGGGCCAAAAGGGTTGTCCTGGCCCATGTGCGCAGGCACGACCGGCTGCCCTCCGAGCTGCTGGGCGAGCTCGAGCCCCATCCGGGCACCGACGCCCACGCCAAGCTCCACGTCCTGGCCGACCAGCTGCGTCAGCGCGCACCGGGGCTCGACGTGATCGATCTGTACGCGGTGGGCAACCCCTCCCAGGAGATCCTCGAGATCGCCGAGGTCGAGGGCGTCGATCTGATGCTGCTGGGCCGCTTCTCCCAGCAAGGCACCACCGCCGACAAGGGGGCCGAGGGCCGGGACATCCTGCGCCACTCCGCCTGCACCACCCTGGTGGTGCCCGAGGGCAGCCCCGCCGGCCTGGGCCACGCGGTGGTGGGCGTGGACTTCTCCGCCTCGTCCACCCAGGCCCTGTTGGTCGCGGTGGCCCTGTTCGAGCGGGTCACCCCGGTCTTTGGCTACCACCTGGCCCAAGGCCTCTCCTACGGCGGCATGACCAACGAGGCCTCCCGGGCCAAGCTCGAGCAGGCGGCGCGCACGCACTATGGCGAGCGCGTGATCCCGCAGCTGCCCGCCGGCGCCAGCGTCGAGCCCCTGCGCGTGCTCGAGTGCGAGCGCGCCAGCGACGCCCTGCTGCAGGTGGCCGCCGAGGAATCGGTCGACGCCATCGTCATGGGCGGGCACGGCCGCACGCCCCTGGCCGCCGTGCTGCTGGGCAGCACCGCCGAGCGCATCGCCGTGCTCTCCACCGTGCCCGTGCTGGTCGTCCGCGACAAGGCGGAGCGCCTGGGCTTGCTCGGCTCCCTCCTCCACCGCTGATCCCAGCGACCCCGCGTTAACAGGGCAGGTCTTCCCGACCCTGAGGGTTGTGGACGATCCAGGAGCCCCCATGTCCCGAATCCGCGTTCGCCCAGCCCTGTTCCTCGCGTTGCTGGGGATGCTGCTCAGCTCCGCGCCAGCGCTGGCCACCAAGGTGGGCTGGCACACCTCCGCCTGCCCCATCGACGGCACCCAGTCCAAGGTCTACGAGCTGTACTCCAAGAACAACCACGGGGGCTTCGACAGCGACCTGTGCTCCTACTCCTCCCAGGGGCAGTGGCGCGGCTACGCCATCGCCACCTGCCCCACGGATCTGCTCACCCTGTACGCAGACGACTTCGAGCTCGTCTACGACGAGCAGACGCTGCTGGCGCTGCAGGCCGAGGCCGCGGCGGTCGTGGCCGACAACCCCGATCCCGACGCCCTCGAGGTCTGGGACCGCTACGCCATCGCGGCCCGCTTCTACCGGGTCATGGGCAAAGACGACGCCTTCCTGGCCGAGCTGTACCATCAGGCCAGCTGGGTGGTGCGCGACGGCGTGGTGGGGGTCTTCATGGGCCTCGAGGGCCCCGTGGCCGCCAAGCAGCTGCTGGTGCAGGGCCAGGAGGATCTTGGTGGGGAGCTGGCGCCGGACGTCCGCAAGAAGCTGCTCCACAACCTGGCCCGCGTGGCCCATCGCTACGGCGATGCGCAGCTGTGCGACAGCTACCTCGACCAGTTCGAGGCCCTGCCCGATCTCACGCCCGTCGAGCGGGAGACCGTGGCGCGTATGCGCTACCTGGCCCAGGAGGTGGAGCCCCGCTTCCAGGACCTGGCCATCGAGGCCTACCTGGCCCGCCTGCGCCAGTCCGACCTTGGGCGCGATGAGCTGATCCGCTCCACCTACCTGGTGGCCGATCTGCTGCGTCGGCGCGACCGGCTGGTCGAGGCGGTCCCCTTGTACAGCCTGGTGGTCACCGCCGAAGACGCGCCCCAGCAGCTGCGGGAGCTGGCGCTGTTCCTGGCGTCGGAGATCGTGGACGAGGCCAAGGCGCGGGACCCCAGCCCGCCGAGGCCCGAGCCACGCTGATCTGTCCGATCCAGCTGTCGGCCGCGAAGCGCGGGCTGCGCCCGCCACCAGACCCTAGTGGGGGTAGGCCTGCTTGCTGGCGTTGAGGCTGCCGGTGGTGCCCTGGCTGGGGACCACGACGGCCTGCTGAGACTGCTGGGCCTCGGGGGTGGCCCGGGTCTCGGCGGTCAGGGGCACGTTGCTCCCCTGGGTGCCGCAGGGGGTGCCGGCGAGAGCCGAAGCGGGCAGTGCGAGAGCGAGGGCGATGAACAGGTACCGCATGATGCCTCCATGCCGAAGCGTGGCGGTGATAACTCGTACCTTGGACAGTGCAACCATCGTGCCACACGCTCCGCCACGGACCAACGGGCAAATTCGGCGGGTCTGCGGCGCAGCGGGGACTCCATGGTGCGGTGAGCGCACCCCGCCTGCGACATGGTGGACCCGGGCTAGACGTTCGAGTGGGGGTTGCGGATCCGCACCAGGCGCAGGCCTGCGATCAGCTCGTCCAGCCCATGCTCCATGGTGATGGCGGTGCGGTAGCCCGTGGCACGGATGCGGTCGTAGGACACCGCGTAGTCCCGCTTGTCTTCGTCCGAGCCGATGTCGGCGAAGTACAGCAGGTAGTCCGTGCGCTCCGACAGCATCCCCGTGATGTCTTCTTTGGTGAAGTTCATGGAGTTGTCGCCCACGTTGTAGACCTGGTCCTTCATGGCCTCGAACTTGCCGATGGTGTGGATGAAGGCCCGCGCCATGTCCTGGACGTGGATGAAGGTGCGCCGGAAGTGGCGCTCGTAGACCAGCAGGTAGCGCTTGATCAAGGCCTGGTGGGTGAAGTCGTTGATCATGAGATCGAGCCGCAGGCGGGGGGCAAGCCCGAACGCGGTGGCGAAGCGGAACGAGATGGTGTTGGGCCGGTCCATGCACATGCGCTCGGCCAGGGTCTTGTTCTCGCCGTAGAGGCTCAGGGGGTTCAGCGGGGTGTCCTCGGTGCAGACGCCGTCGACCTCGCCGTAGTTCGAGCCGGTGGAGGCGTAGAGCAGGGGCACGTCGGGGGGGGTCAGGTCCAGCACATTCTGGGTGCCCTGGACGTTCACGGCCGTGGCTCGTTCGGGCTCCTTCTTGCACAGGGGGTAGCCCACGTAGGCCGCGAGGTGGACCACGAAGTCGGCGCTGGCCAAGGCCTTGCCCAGGCCTGCGCGGTCCAGGATGTCCAGCTCTTCGAAGCTGAAGTGGGGGTGGATGAAGACGGGCAGCAGGCTGTGGCCGCCGTACATCAGGTTGTCCACCACATGGACCCGGTACCCGGCGGCCAGCAACCAGCGCACCAGCACGGAGCCGACGAAGCCTGCGCCGCCGGTGACCACCACCTTGGGGCCGGGCGCGGTGCGGGGAAGCAGCATGGCGGGATCCGCGACGCCGAGGAAGGGGGGCGCGGAGAGGACGAGATCAGCCATGGTGGAACTCCTGGAGGCTGCGGACCAGCAGCTCGCCGTGGCCTGGGCCGAAGGCGTGGCTGTTGCCGACGAAGAAGCCCCGCTCGTGGACGGCGTCGGCCACGGGCAGCGGGTGGGGGATGCGGGTGGCGGCCAGGCTGGCGAAGGCGGGCTGGCGGGCCAGGTTGCTGCCCGAGATGGGACGGGTGGCGATGCGGCGGGCCTCGAGGAAGGCCAGCAGCTCGGCGCGGGTGTAGGGCGCGTCCGCGGCGATCTGCATGGGGAAGGCGAAGCCCGCGTGCACCGTGCCGGCTTGCTCGGGGAAGACGGTCAGGGGCAGGCCGGCCTGCTGGACGAGCCGGCACCAGTGCTGGTGGTTGGCCCGTCGCCGCTGGACGAAGCCGTCCAGGCGAGGGAGCTGGTGCAGCCCGAAGGCGGCTGCCATCTCGGTGGGGCGCAGGTTGAAGCCTGGGGTGACGAACAGGAAGCGCGGGTCCACGTGGGGGTGGGCTGCGGCCAGCGCCGCGGCGTCGCTGCGCTCCCGGATCCAGCCGTGGGCGCGCATGGAGCGCATGCAGTCGGCCAGCTCGGCGTCGTCGGTGACCACGATGCCGCCTTCGACCGTGGTGATGTGGTGGCTGAAGAAGAACGAGAAGGCGCCGGCGATGCCCAGGCCCCCGGCCCTGTGGCCGCCCTGCTCGGCGCCGTGGCCGGAGCATGCGTCCTCGGCCACCAGCAGGCCCAGCTCCCGCAGGGGCTCGATCTCTGCGGTCGCTCCCAGCAGATGCACGGGGAAGGCCGCCTTGGTGCGGGGCCCCATGGCCTTGGCCGCGGCGGCGGGATCCATGCAGAGCCCGCGGGGCTCCACATCGACCATCACCGCGCACAGGCCCGCCTGGATCACCGGAAACAGAGTGGTGGACCAGCCCACGGCTGGCACCAGGACCTCGTCGCCGGGGCGCAGGCGGCCGGCGGCCACCAGGCTGGTCCACAGCAGCAGGTTGGCAGAGGAGCCGGAGTTGACCATCACGGCCTGTCGGCAGCCGACCCAGCTCGCGAAGGCCGCCTCGAAGCGCCTCACCCGCGCCCCCATGGTCACGAAGGTCTCCACCATGGCCTCGGTGGCCTCGATGACCTCGTCGGGGCCGAAGCCCACCACCTGGAGAGGGAGCCCGTCGGCCGGATCGTGCTCCATGACGGGCAGCCCCGTCATGCGCTCGCGGATCAGCTGGTGGAGGGGGTCTTGGGGCGCGCTGCTCATGGAGTCCTCGCGGGTGGCCCAGGCATCGTAGCAGGTTCAGCGCGCACGAAGAACGGGGAGGAGACCGCCAAGCCCCCGTTGCGCTGCAGGACCCGGACATAGACATACTCGCCCTGGACGAGATCCTGGAGCTCGAGGGTGGTCTGGACCATCGACTGGTCGGTGGCGGGGATGTGCTGGACGATGCGGCCGCCGCGGATGACCTCCACCGCCTGCAGGGGGGCGTCCCCCACGGCGAAGATCACCAGCCTGCCCAGCTGGGTGGGTGCCACCCGGCTGCCCATGGGCTGGCCGTCCAGGGTGGAGAACAGCAAGGCGCGCACGCCATTGGTGGCGTAGATTCGGCGGCTCCGGAGGGCGTCGTAGAGCCCGTCGCGGGAGAGATCGGCGTCCAGGGTCGCCACCAGGCCGCCCTGGTTCGAGGCCAGCCACGCCAGGCCGGGGTGACCGTCGTGGGAGTCCCCGCCGCCCATGAAGCCCAGCTCGTAGCCCAGGTCCAGGGCGTCCCTGGCGAAGTTGCCCTGGATGGGCTGGTAGATGACCCCAGGCGCGTCCATCGCTTCGGAAACGCCGTGGACCGAGGCCACCTCCACCAAGGGCTCGAGCTCTGGATCGGGAGGGACCGACCAGTCCGTGGGGATGGGGCCGCCGCCGCTGTGGTGGGCGATGGTCAGGGCGCGCTGGCCGCGCAGGGCTCGCCACAGGCCCGCGGGGCTCTCGTAGCGGGGGTCCAAGGACGAGTACAGCCGCGGGCTGTCGTCGAAGAACAGCACGTGGCGGTGACCGTAGATCCACGAGGTCCACTCGTAGCCGTGGACCACCACGAAGCGCCCGGGCTGGTGCTGCCGTCGTCCCTCCTCCAGGCTCTGCTCCCAGAGCTCGGGGTGGGAGTCCAAGAAGCGCATCCCCCAGTGGTCGTGGTCGGTGAGGGCGGCGAAGTCGAGCCCCGCGACGTCCCGGGCGTAGGCGAAGTAGTCCGCGGTGCTGCCGGTGCCGTCGCTGAGATCCGAGTGGCCGTGGAGGTCCCCGAACAGCACGCGGGGGACGCGGTCGGAGACCAGCATGGGGTTGCTCTGCCCCAGCAGCCCCTCCGGGCCCCGGGCGCGCACCCGGTACAGGCCTTCTTCGGCCGCGGTGAGCTCGATGCTCAGGACGCCATCGTCTTCGGGTCTCAGCCGCACGCTGGCGGGGAGCCCCAGGCCAGCGGGCAGCACCTCGAGCTCGATGTCGCCCGTGACCGTAGGCACATGGTTGCCCGAGGAATCCACCGCGGCGATGGTCAGGCGCCCCTGCCCCCGTGGGGTGAGGGTGCCCGGCAGGGTGAGCACCAGGGTGGCGGGCGGCCCGGCCAGGACGCGGACGCTGGGGGAGTCCTCGAGCACGGCGCGCACACCGTCGCCGTCCCCGTCGACGGTGATCCACAGGCGCGCCGCGTCCTCGGCGAAGCGGTCGGCCATGGCCCCGGCGGGGCCCGCCCCGTAGCGGATGCGGAGGCGCTCTCGAGGCTCCAGGCTGCGCCCCATCACCGCGATGCCCAGCAGCTGATCGCCCCAGGTGGCGGCCTGCAGGGATAGCCCCCGGAGAGAGCCGGGACCGGCGTGCTCCACCACGGTGTAGCCGAGGCCTTGGGGGTGTTCGACCTGGGGCGTGCTCCAGCCCCAGAAGGGGGAGACCTGCAGGCCCACCGCGCCGCCCTCGACCACCCCGAGGGGGCCCGCCTCGTAGATGATCGTCCAGCTGCCCGCTTGCCCGGCGGTGGCCTGATCTCCGGACCCGTCCTCGGCCAGCTCGAGCCAGGCTCGACCGGCCCCGTCCGAGGCGTGGCGCTGGGCGGAGAGATCGGCCCGCAGCTCGGCCACCATGTTCCAGCGCGCGTGGGGCGGCCCCTCGGCGCGCTCCTGCTCGCTGACCCAGGAGATCTCCTGGACCCCCGCGGGCTCTGGGGCGTCCGGCGCGCCGGCGCAGCCCAGCGCCAGACCCAGCGCGAGCCACCACCCGCCGATGGTGGATCGGCGGCGACGAGCCATGGGTGCTGATGGCTGACAGCGAATGGCTGACAGCTCCCTACTTGAGGTCCAGCGCCTTGAGCTTGCTGGTGTAGTAGTCATCCTCGACGAACCACTGCTCCCAGTCGCCCTGGGCCACGGCCTCTACGGTCGCGCGGTAGGCGGAGGTCTCGGCCAGCTTCGGGCACACCGCGCGCAGCAGGCCGAGGTGCAGGTGCTGCGCCAGGCGCGGGGCGCAGGCGACCAGCGCGGGCACGGCGCCGATCTCGATCTCCAGCAGCTCGCAGGCGGTGGCGGCCAGCACGGTGCCGGTGCGGGCGCCGGGGTTGAGGAAGGCCACCTCGCCCAGCAGCGTGTGGACCGGCCGCAGGTGGCTGGCGACCCAGCCGTGGACCAGCTCGCCATCGCGCTTGCGGATGTTGGCGATGCCCTTGGACATGATCAGCAGGCTCTCGCCCAGCTCGCCTTCGGCCAGGATGCCTCGGCGTGAGGGCACCTTGACCAACGCGAAGAGCTTGGCGACCTCTTCGGTGACCTCTTCCTTCTCCCACTCGAAGCAGCGAAGGGCCTGCAGGCGTGTGCGGATCAGCGCGGTGGTCTTGGCGCTCTTGGAGACGTAGCGGCGCTCGATGTCGGCCAGGGCGAAGTCCGGGGCGGGCATCTGGGCGGCGCCCAGGTCCTGGTCGCCCTTGACCTCCATGCCGATGGGGTAGGCTTCGTCGTGCATCCAGCGGGTGCGGCCGATCTTCTCGGCGGCGTTCTGGGCGCACCAGCGCACCAGCGCATTGGCCAGCCCCGGGTGGATCTGCAGCAGCTGGGCCAGGGAGTCCAGATCGATGGTCAGCGCCTGCACCGAGGTGGTGGCCTTGACCGTGGCCGTGCGCGGTGAGCGCATGACCAGGCCGATCTCTCCGATCACGTCCAGGGGCTCGAGGTGACCGACCACCTGCGGCTCGCCCGGGCGGCCGTCCACCGTGGTGGGGCGCACCAGGGCATCGGCCTTGCCGTCGACCAGGAACATGATGGTGTCGACGTCTTGGGAGGACTCTTCGACGAGCACGTCGTCGACCAAGTAGTCGGGAGCCTGGAACAAGGCCGCCGCGCGCTCGAGCTGATCGGCGGGCAGGGGCAGCTCGAGCAGCGCCTGCTGGATCGAGTCCCGCTCTGAGAGCGCGGTCAGGAGGAGGGAGAGGCGGGTGCTGGTCGACTCCATGGATGCTCCTGGAAGGGCAATGGGAGAGGCCTATCGGTGCGAAGTGGGCATGCTATCAGGTCTGGTCTGTCGTCCCCAGCAGAGCCTGTAACCAGGCTCGGAATGCTGTGGTCTCCAGCACCGGCGACAGCTGCTCGCCCAGCCACTCCCGCCATGTCTCGCGCAGTGCCTGCTCGAGCCCCAGGGTCTGCAGGAGCGCGCCGATGGTCTGCTGCTCCCAGGGAGCCATGGCCCGGCGCACCAGCTCGGTCAGTTCGCCCTCGAGGGTCTCGCGGGCAGCCAGGGCTCGCACGGCCCCTGCGGTGGCGGCCACGGCGTGATCGGGGTCCAGCTTGCGCGCCTCGGCGGCGAAGGCCTCGAGCTCGGTGTCCAGCACGACGCGGAGGCCGTATGCGCGCCAGTCCCCCATGGTCGCGGCCCGCTCGGGGGCCGTCAGCAGGGTGGCGACGTGGCCCAGGACAGCGCTGATGGCCTGGTTGACGTACTCGCCCACGCGCTGGTCCAGCTGGGCCTCGAGCTCGGATCCCACCACCGAGACCATGCCGCTGCCGAGATCCTTGAGCCTGGACAGCCCGGTTGGAACCCGCTTGCCCAGCCCCGAGCGCAGGCGCGAGGTGTCGGGCTTGAGGCTGCGCATCTTGCGGGCGAAGCGCACCAGGGTGGCGTGGAGCACCTCCTGGATCAGGCTGTGCATGGCGTGGTGGTCCAGCAGCCGCAGGACCAACTCCCGATCGGGCAGGTAGGGCTCGGCCAGCAGCTCCTCGATGGGATCCGTCAGCTCCCGGGGCAGGTGGGTGCGGAGGTTCTCGTCGGGAGGGAAGGCCCGCCCGCTATCATCGGGCAGGATCAGCTGGGCGCGGAGGGTGGCCAGCTGTTCCGTGAGCCAGGGCTCGAGGGTGGGAGAGGCCGCCGCTTGGCGCAGCACGGCCACCGCGCGCTGGGCCACGAAGCCAGGGGAGACGAGCTGGGAGACGGGGCGCGCCAGCAGCTCGTCCAGGCACAGGTCGATCAGGGCGTCGAGGGCGCCTGCGCGCAGGCGCTCGAGGACGGCCTCGGGATCGAGAGGGGTCATGGTGTGGGCTCGCCCGGCGAGTCGAGGATGTCGCGGATGGGGGCGGCGGGGGTGCCCACGGAGGTGAGCCAGAGCTGGTGGATGGCCCTGGTGGCCCCCACATGGAGCTGCCGGCGGGCCAGCGCGGTGTCCGGGTAGTACCGCGCGGTGGCCTCGATGAGGACCACATAGTCGAACTCGAGGCCCTTGACGTCCTGGATGGGGCAGAGCTCGATGCCCGGCTCGAAGTGGAAGTCCTGCTCGAGCACCAGGTGCAGCCCGGGCACCTCGGCCCGCTCGAGGCCCCGGTGGTAGAGCCGGGCGGTGTCGGCGTCGGGGGTGATCAGGGCCACATTGGCCATGGGCTCGTTCTCGGCCAGACCTCGCAGGGCGTCGCCGAGGAAGGCCACGCAGGCGCCGTGGTCGGAGAAGCGGAACAGCTCGACCGGGGGGCCATCGCGCACGGTGCGCGGGGGAGGCTCGCCGTGGTCGTCCGCCAGCAGCAGCAGCCCAAAACTCGCGATCTGGTGGGTAGAGCGGTAGGCGACGCGCAGGGTCTCCACCACGGTGCCCTCGAGGGAGAGCTGCTCGAAGAAGCTCTCCCAGTTGGTGAAGCCTGTGCCCTGCAGGATGTGCTGGGCGGTGTCGCCCGCGATGGTGGCGGACTTGCCCTGGTCGAGGCACTCGAGGGCCACGCGCACCTCGAGGGCCGAGAAGTCCTGGACCTCGTCGATGACCAGGTGGGCGTAGCTCAGGCTCCGCTGGCGGCGCGAGCGCAGCGGGCCCACCCGCAGCTGCCAGCAGCGCAGCAGCAGGGCGTCGTCTTCGGGGTCGAGCAGCAGGTCGTTGTCGCGATCACCCTCGAGCCAGGCGCGCAGGCCCGCGGCCTGATCCTGCAGCTGTCGGCCCGCCTGCGCGAGCTGCTTGGCGCTGAAGTCACCGGGGTGGGTGCGGCCGATCTCGCGCACCACCTCGGGCCCATCGGCCAGCAGGCTGACGAAGTCGTCCAGGGCCTCGATGCCCTTGGCTTCGGCGGTGCGATTCTGGATGCGGCGCACGAGGATGTTGGCCAGGCCGTGGTGGAGCTTGAGCTGGGACAGGGCGCTGGGCGTGTCGTCGCGGACCTTGCGGGGCAGCCGCCCGAAGTGGCGGGTGCGCATGCTGCGCGCCCAGGCTTCCCAGGTGGAGACCAGCACACCCTCGACCCCCAGGGCGGGCAGCACATGGGCGACGTAGGCCTCGAGCGCCTTGCCCCAGACCAGGATGATCATGCGGTGGGGGTGGAAGCGCAGGGGTTCAGCGTAGGCCAGGTAGGCGATGCGGTGCAGCGCCACGGTGGTCTTGCCGCTGCCCGCGCCTCCGCGGATGGCCACCAGCCCACTGCCCGGCATGGTGATGAGCTCGAACTGCGCGGGATCGATCAGCGCGGCGATCTCGGGGAGGTGCTTGTCGGCGCGGAGCTGCCGCCCTGTGCCCATGCGTGCGGGGCCTTCGCGGACCCGGAAGGCGCTCCCGGCTCCCCCCGCGAGCTTGGAGCTGCCCTGGGGGACGCTGCGCCAGCCCTCGCCATCGCGCACCCAGGTCTCGCTGTCGGTGTCTACACGATGCAGCTGGGCTGCGGTGATGCCCAGGGTGCGGCGGGCCAGGACCCGGCCCTCGAGGAGCACGTCGCCCAGCTGCTCTTCGTACTCTTCACCCTCGCGGTAGCGGTAGAAGATGCCGCTCACCGGCGCGTTGCGCCAGTCCACGATGCGCAGGCCGTTGTCCAGGCGTGTGGCGCGGCCCAGGAAGAGATCTCGCGGCCCGCGCCGGTCCGAGACGGCCAGGTGGGCGAAGTAGGGGCAGTCCGGGTCTACCTGCAGCTCGCCAGCCCGGCTCTGCAGCTGCTTGACCCGCTGGGTGAGCTGGTCGTACTGCTGGAAGAGCGACCCGAGGTCCTCGGTCTTGGCGGTGCCGACGGCGTCGCGCAGGGCGGTCATCTCTGCCAGCGCGTCCTGATCGCTGGCGCCCGCTCCGCTGGGATGCTCGAGCAAGACCCTGCGGTTGTCCGCCAGCAGGAGCTGCTCCTCCTGGACCATGGCGGGAGTGTCGTCGGAAGCGAGGGGAGTGTGGTCCCGATCTTTCGAGGTTTCTGGCATGGGCTCGTGCTGCAGGCGTGGCGCTGTCGAGGCGGTCCGATCTCCTAGGATTAGGGGCTAAGCGCCGCGCTGTCGAGCCCCTCCTGCCAGCGCCTGCCTGGAGGCGGCTTTCGACGGGGATCTCGGCACAAACGAAAGCCGGCGGCACCTGAGTGCCGCCGGCTCGAGCTTGCGATCCGCGAGGACTAGTAGACCTGCAGGTCGCCAGAGTTGAGGGTCGCGGAGACGGACTTGGTGGCGGTGTAGATGGCCGAGTCGGTGTCGCCGTCCACGTCACACTCGCCCGTGACGGTGAAGTCTCTCGCGGAGGAGTCGGCGACGCTGTACTGGCCACGGACGTTGCCGGAGGGCTCCCAGCCGAGGGTGTCGAAGCCGGTAGCGGCGGGCCAGGCCACAGCGGTCTTGCCGGGGAGGCTGGACGGAGCGGCGGTGACGTCCATAAAGGCGTCGAAGGCGGCCTCGTAGGCGATCTCGGCGGTCTTGATGCCGTCGACGTTGGGCGGCAGCTCGGCGCGCTTGGCGCGGTACTGCATGTCGACGAAGTTCGGGATGGCGATCGCGGCGAGGATGCCGATGATGGCGACGACGATCATGAGCTCGACGAGGGTGAAGCCCTTCTTCATGGTGGTTTCTCCGTGTGGTGTTTCTGGGGGTGGGTGGTTCTCGTAGGAACGCTCACATATACATCAAGATACGTGCCAAGCCCCGGCGGACGGAAGAACCTACGTTTTGGACGAAGATCGTCGCGGCATGTCGAAAAGCGTCACCATCTGCCTGACAAATATTGTCATACATGACATTTAGCGTCACCCCGATCCGGCTCTCTGGAGTCCGGGGTGACTCCCCGCGCTAGTCGGTGCTGATGCCGTGCTTCTGAAGTCGATATCGGAAGGATCGGAAGCTCATGCCCAGCAGATCGGCGGCCTTGGTCTTGTTGCCCCCGGCTTCGTCCAGGGCCCGGGTGAGCCAGGTGTACTCGTAGGATCGAATGCGCTCGTCCAGCTCGATGCCCTCGGAGGGGAAGGAGATCTGGTTGTCCTCGAGGGAGGTGTCGTCACGCGGCCGGAACTTGTCCGGGAGCAGATCGGCGGTGATGCGGGGGCCGGGAGCCAAGGCCACCGAGCGCTCGATGAGGTTCTCGAGCTCGCGCACGTTGCCCGGGAAGTCGTGGTGCTGGAGCAGGCGGGCGGTGTCGGGGGTCAGCCCCTCGATGGGCTTGCCGTATTCCTTGGCATGCCGGGCGATGAAGTGGCGGGCCAGCTCGATGATGTCGGCGCGGCGTTCCCGGAGGGGAGGGACCCGGATGGTGATGACGTTGAGCCGGTAGAAGAGGTCTTCGCGGAAGGCGCCCAGGCGCACCTCGGCCTCGAGCTCCTTGTTGGTGGCGGCCAGGATGCGGACGTCCACGCTGCGTTCTTCGGTGCTGCCTACCGGGTTGACTTTCTTCTCCTGGATGGCGCGGAGCACCTTGACCTGGGTGAGCAGGGGCATCTCACCGATCTCGTCCAGGAAGATGGTGCCCTTGTCCGCGGCGGCGAAGAAGCCGATCTTGTCTCGCTGGGCCCCGGTGAAGGCCCCCTTCTTGTAGCCGAACAGCTCGCTCTCGATGAGGTTCTCCGGGATGGCCCCGCAGTTGACGGCCACGAAGGGGTGGTCGCGGCGCACGCCGCTGAAGTGGATGGCCCGGGCCACCAGCTCCTTGCCTGTGCCGCTCTCGCCCTCGATCAGCGAGTTGATGCGGGTGTCCTTGACCCGCTCGATCAGGGCGTAGACCTCCTGCATGGCCGGGCTGGAGCCCACCAGGGTGTGGTAGTGGTAGCGGTCGCGCAGCTCGGTCTTGAGGCGGAGGTTCTCTTCCCCCAGGGCGCGCATGTCCAGGGCGCGGCGGGCGAGCAGCTTGAGCTCGTCGTTGTTGAAGGGCTTCATCACGTAGTCGAAGGCGCCCCGCTTCATGGCCTCGACCGCGGTGGCGGCGGTGCCGTAGGCGGTGATCATGATCACGGGGACGTCCCTGGCGCTCGAGGCGGCGCGGGTCTTGAGCAGCCTGAGCAGGTCGAGCCCGCTCATGCCCGGCAGGTTCAGGTCGGTGAGCACCAGGTCGTGGGGGTTGCGCTCGAAGGCCGCGAGGCCCAGCTCTGCCGTACCCGCCTTCTCCACCTCGTAGCCCTCGCGCTCGAGCAGGATGCCCAGGAACTCGCGCATGGAGCGCTCGTCGTCCACCACCAGGATGCGTTGCTTGCTCATGTCACTCTCTGTAGGTGGAGCGGTCGGGTCGGCCACGCCCTTGGACGCGAGGGAAGTCCAGGGTGAAGGTGGTACCCGTTCCTACCCTGGACTGCACCACGACCGATCCCCCGTGGGCGCGGGCCAGGCGGTCCACGTTGGCCAGGCCCAGGCCCGTGCCGCCCTGTCGGGTGGTGTAGAAGGGGTCGAACACTCTGCCCAGCTCCTCTTCGGAGATGCCGGTGCCCTCGTCCCGAAGCTCGATGGTGAAGCGGTGCTCGGTGGTGCCCACGCGCAGGTGGATGGTGCCGCCCTCGGGCATGGCCTGTGCTGCGTTCAGCAGGAGGTTCCAGAGCATCTGGCGGAGCCTGTCCCCGTCCACCTGCGCCGAGCTGTCGCCCGGCTCGTCCTCGGCCACCACGATGTCCACCAGCTCGCCGTAGCGGGGGTCCTTGCTGAAGGCCTCCACCACCTCGTCCACCACCGCGGTGACCGAGACCGTCTCGATTCGCAGCTCGATGGGGCGGGCGGAGGCCAGGAACTCACCCACCAGATCGTTCAGCCGCAGCACCTCGCGCTGGGCGATGTCCAGCAGTGGGCCCGCCTGTTCGTCCTTGAGCAGCTGGATGGCGCCCGAGAGGCTGGCCAGGGGGTTGCGGATCTCGTGGGCGATGCCCGCGGCGATGCGACCTACGCCGGCCAGGCGCTCCTCGCGCTTGCGCGCCGCCTCGTATACGCGCAGGGCGGTGACGTCCTCGAAGACGACCACCTCGCCGCCGGACATGCCCAGGGGGCTGCGGTAGCAGAGCAGGGTGAGGGGCTCTTCGGGGCCCCGCATGGTGATCTCCTGCCCGTCGGTGTAGCGCTTCAGGCCTGGCAGGATGGTGGCCAGGGGGCGCCCTTCACAGGTGCCCAGGCGGGCCAGGGCGGCGGGATTGGCCGTGCGGATGACGCCCAGGCCGTCCACGGTGAGGATCCCCGAGAGCACGCTCTGGACGATGAGTCCGTGCTCTTCTTCGAGGACCCGGGTGGTCTCCTGCTGCTGGGCCAGGGCCGCATCGGCCTGCTGGGAGCGCACGGCCAGCTGGTTGGTCAGGAAGCCGATCAGCATGAAGCCGAACACGCGCAGCAGGATGTCCATGTACAGCGAGGCGGTGCCTGCGCCGGCCATGGGCTCCTCGGCCACGAAGAAGGCCACCACGAAGGTGGAGGCCACGAAGGCCAGGGCGTTGACCGCCGTGATCATCAGGCCGGCCCTGCGGCGTGGGACCAGGATGGCCGCGGCCACGATGTTCATGAAGTAGAGGATGAAGAAGACGGAGTGCAGGCCGCCGGTGAGCTGGACGAAGAGGGTGACCAGCGCTGAGTCGAACAGCAGCTGCACCAGGACGAAGGCCCGGTGGGCGCCGAAGCGCCTGACCATGGCGGCGCTCACGCCCATGAACAGGAAGGTGGCGCCCGCCAGCAGGAAGAGCCGGTTCAGGGAGAGCAGGGTCTCGGGCTGCCGGAAGACCGCATAGGCCGCCCAGAGGAACAGCCCCGAGACCAGCACCAGGCGCGCGAAGATGTACTTCGTCACGCCGCCATGGGCGGAGGGCGGAGTAGCGGGCGCCGACGGTGCGTCGATGCGGTCGGCTTCGAGCGCGGAGGCTTGACTCATGGTGCCGTTGCCGCGAGGCGGCCGGCTAGTGGATGCCTGACGCCATTGTGAAGATGGGCAGGTACATGGAGATGACGAAGGAGCCGGCGCCGCCGCCCAAGACCACCATGATGATGGGCTCGATCATGGCGGTGAGGTTGTCCACGGCTTGATCCACCTCTTCCTCGTAGAAGTCGGCGATCTTGTTGAGCATGACGTCCAGGGCGCCGGTGGCCTCGCCGACGCTGATCATCTGGCAGACCATGTCGGGGAAGACCTTGGTGGCCATCAGCGGCTCCGCGATGGTGCGGCCCTCGGCGATGGCGTCGCGGGCGGTGGAGATGGCGTCTTCGATGACCCGGTTGCCCGAGGTCTTGCCGCAGATGTCCAGGGCGTCGAGGATGGGGACGCCCGAGGAGACCATGGTGCCCAGGGTGCGGGTGAAGCGCGCGGTGGCGCTCTTGGTGAGCAGATCGCCGAAGACCGGGATCTTGAGGAAGACCTTGTCGAAGAAGGTGCGGCCCTGGGAGGTCTTGTAGGCGTAGCGGAGGGCGAAGGCGCCGACGATGAGCCCGACGCCCAGGTACATGCCGTTGGAGCGCAGCCAGCGCGACAGATCGACCATGAACTGGGTGGGCGCAGGCAGGGAGGCGCCCATCTCGGCGAACATGGTCTCGAAGGTGGGGATCACCTTGACCAGCAGCAGGATCATGCAGGCGACACCGACCACGGAGACCACCGCCGGGTAGGTCATGGCGCCCTTGATCTGGCGCTTGAGCCTGTCGGCCTTCTCGAGGTGGGAGGCCAGGCGGTTGAGGATGGTGTCGAGGATACCGCCGACCTCGCCGGCGGCCACCAGGTTCTGGAACAGCTCGTCGAAGGTGTTGGGGAACTTGCGCAGGGCGTCGGCGAAGGTGGAGCCGGACTCGACGGATTCCTTGATGACCTTGAGCTCGTCGCGGAAGGTGGGGTTGGGGGCCTGCTGGCTCTGGATCTCGAGGCACTGCACCAAGGGCAGGCCCGAGTCGATCATGGTGGCGAACTGGCGAGTGAAGATGACCAGGTCTTTGGTCTTGACGCCCGGCTTGAGGAAGGCGGGGATGGGGATGGACGACAGATCCATGCTCAACCCGGTGCCCTTCTTGGACAACTTGGTTGGACTGATCTGCATCTGACGCAGCTTCTTGCGAGCCGCCGCGTCGTCCTTGGCCTCGATCTCGCCCTTCCGGCTCTCGCCAGAGGAGGTTTGACCTTCATATGCGAAGACGGGCATGCCGACCTCTGAAGAAACGAATCCGACACCGGAGCATAGCCCAAGCTCGGCTTCACGGGCAATGGGTCGGTTGGTTAGGGCGCCTGGAGCGCTCTGCGCTCTGGCTCCATCCCCGGCGCCGCGGCCAGGACCCTCTCGGGGCCGGAGGTCGATAGAAACGCTAATAATCGGAGGGTCTGCCCATGAGATTGGTGATCGTCAGCTGCACGCCGGGCGAGGCGGAGAGCCTGCTCGATTCCTTGCTCGAAGAGCGGCTGGTGGGCTGCGGCAACATCGTTCCTTCGGTGCGCTCGCACTACTGGTGGGAGGGAAGCGTGTGCCGGGAGGAGGAATCGCTGTTGCTGATGGAGACCGAGGATCGCCTCGTTTCGGCCCTCCTGGACCGCATCCCGCAGATCCACTCCTACGAGGTCCCCAAGATCATCACCGTGGACGTCGCCGACGCTCTGCCGGCCTACGCCCAGTGGCTCGGGGCAGCGGTGGCCCCCTCGAAGCCCGCCTGAGTCCGGGCCCGGCCCCTCGGGCCCCGCGGGTGTGCTCCCCGGGGCGCGCCTGTCCAGGGCGGCTCGGCGGGGCCTGGAGGCGGCGGTCACTCCGGAGTCTGCTGCTCCAACAGCTCCGCGGCCAGGGCCGCCATGCGCAGGCTCTCGCTGTCGTCCGGGTCGATCTCCAGCGCGTGCTCGAAGGCCTGGAGGGCGTCCCGGTAGAGCCCTCGAGAGGCCAGCGTGGCGCCGAGCAGCTGCCAGAAGTCGCCCCGCTGGGGGTGCTCCACGGTGAGGACCGTCGCGCGCTCGACGGCTTCCTCCAGGCGGCCGAGCGCCTGCAGGGACGCCACCTGGTTGATCCGCGCGGGCAGGAAGGCCGAGCGGCTCAGCTCGAGCGCGCGCCCGTAGGCGGCCAGGGCCTCGTCGTGGGCGGCGGACTCCCGGTGACAGTTCCCCAGGTTGAAGAGGGCCCGAACCTGGATGTCGGTGTCCGCTGCGGTGTGCGCCAGCGCGACGATCCCGGGGAGCATCCCACAGGCCCGCGCGCGGTCCCCGCTGGCCTTGATGGCGTTGGCGTAGTTGAGCTGTGCGGTCGGGTCGCCCGGACCGTGCTCGACCATGTGGCTCCAGAGGCGCAGGTTGGTGGACCAGATGGGCAGGTGCCGCGCGGTGGAGAGCGCGAAGATCGGCAGGATGGTGGCGCCGAGGACCACGGCGATCCGCGGCGGTGTGGCCGCGAGGACCAGGGCCGCCCCGGCGAGGGGGATGTAGATCAGGAGGTCGGAGAACCTGGCACCCACGGGGACGATCTCCAGCACGGGCAGCAGGCCGAGCACCAGCAGCAGGCCACCGGCGCGCAGGGCTCGTGGGGCGCGAGGGGTGGAGCTCGGCACCAGCGCCAGCGCCAGCGCGGCCAGCCCCGAGATCGCAGCCCACGCCGAGGGGACCGGAGCGGGCCGCAGGGGTGAGACCAGGCTCGGCCAGACCAGGCGTCCCAGGTAGGCCAGAGAGCGCGTCCCCGGCACTCTCCAGTCGAAGGCCTCGCGCGGCAGGCTGCCCGCGATGGCGAGCTGCCGCAGCCACAGCGCGGGCAGCCAACTCAGGGCCGGGTACAGCAGCCGGGGCCACCGCTCCTCGGGCCTGCAGAACGCCCCCAGCGCGATGGCCAGCGCGGGCCCCACCAACGCCGTCTCCTTGGAGAGCATCCCCAGCAGCAGCGGGAGCGGAGCCCACCAGCGCAGGCGCCCAGGGGAGAGCCAGAGGGTGCTCCCCGCCAGGATCCCCGTGAGGGCGAGGAGATCGGTGCGAGAGCAGACGTTGGCGACGGCGTCGACGGTGGCGGGGTGGAGCCCGAAGGCTGCCATCGCCAGCGCTGCGGGGACCGTGCCTGCGCCGAGGCGGCGGGACAAGGCCCACAGCAGGCTGGCGTTGGCCAGGTGCAGGCCGAGATTGACCAGGTGGAAGTGAGCCGGGTTCCGTCCCGCCAGCAGCACCTCCGCCCAGTAGCTCTGGATCACCAGGGGTCGGTACATGCCGCTCTGGTGCGGCACCCGAGAGAGCATCCAGAAGTCGGACGACAACGCGCGCCATCCCGTCGACCACCAGTCGAGCCATGGGTTGTGGGCGATGAGGTTGCCGTCGTCCCAGACGAACTCGTAGCCGACGACCGGGGCGAACACCGCCGCGATCAAGGCGCAGACGATGAGCGGCATGACCCCTGGTGAACGGCGAACCAGCGCGCCAAGGCGCGAGCTTCCGGTCGGTTCGTGGTGGGGACTCGCTGGCATGGGACCTGGAATATACCCCACGGCCTGTGCCGCCGAACCCCTCCCAGAGCGCCAGATGTGGCGCGGCGTTCGAGGCCTGCAGGGATCCGTGCGCGGAGCCTGGTGCTCTTAGACGCCGTAGCCCTTGGGCGGTGCCCAGCGGGCGTCCAAGGCTTCGACCACGGCCCACATGGTGAGGTAGACCAGCGCGCTGGAGTCGGCCTCGAGATCGACCTCGCCCTCTTCGCGCTCTTCCTTCTCGAACAAGGCCCAGAGGATCTCGTCCAGCAGGTGGGGCTGGGCGCGCCACTCCACGGCCTTGCAGCGCTCTGCGAAGCCATCGTCGGCGGGGTAGAGCCCGGCGACCACGGTGGCGATGCGCTCGGTGGCCTGGTCGAGGTCGCGGCCGTTCACCTTCTGCGTGCGGCCGCCGACCTGCTCGAAGATGCGCATGCACACGGCGCTCATGTACAGGGCGATCTGCGCGGACTGTGCGCCGAGCTCCTTGGCGTTGGCCTCGACGAAGCGGCCCACGCGGCGCTGCACGCGGCTTAGGCGCACGGCCACCGGCTCGAAGGCCTGGGGATCGTCGGAGCAGGCCTCGGCGAGGCGGTGGACATCTTCGCGGGGGATAGCGGGATTCGGCATGGTTCACCTCTTGCGGCGCGCCCTCTATCACCACCCCGTGGCTGCGCCATGATCGAGCGCGGGGAAGGGGAACCGAGCTACCAGGTCCCGCTGGTCAGATCGATGGTGAAGGGGTCGCAGTCCGCCGGGGCGGGGATGGAGGCCTGGGTCTCCAGGCTCTCGCCGGGGGCGAAGGGGCCCAGGGTGAGCTCGAAGCGCTCCCGGTCGCAGCGCACCTCTACGGCCGCCTGGCTCAGGCCGCGCTCGGCCTGGTTGTGGGCCGTGATGGTCACCTCGGTGCGCCCGTCGGGCCAGGTGGCGCCTTTGCCGTGCAGGTCGAGCCAGGGGCGCACGTCCAGGTGGTGGCGCAGCTCCGTGCGGGGCTCCAGGATCACCTCGCGGCGGGCGGTGTCCAGGGTGATGAGGAAGCGGCTGCTCACGTTCAGGCCCAGCAGGCCGGCATGCTCCCCCCCCGAGGTGCAGCTGTCACAGGCGGCGATGGTGACCCCCTCCACCTCGAAGCCCCCCAGCCACAGGCGGTCCAGCACTGCGAGCTTGCTGGTGGACTCCCCGTTGGCGGTCTGGAAGGTGATGCTGGGGGCGCTGGAGGGCAGGTGGTAGCCCAGCCGCCGCAGGGTGCTGTGATCGAGGGTGGTGTAGGTGGCGCCGGTGTCGAAGAGCATCTCGGTCTCGATGATGACGCCATCCGCGCCCTCGAGGGTGACCGGGATGAGCAGGGAGTGGCCCCGGCCTTCGTAGGGCAGCGCCACCTGATCTCCCTCTCCGCTCAGGCGGGACGGAGGGGGAGGCGCCTCCACCAGGGGGGCGGCCTTGGGGCTGGGGAGCTGGGCCCGGGGCTCCACCAGCAGCCCGTCGATGGTCTCGGCCAGCGCTCGCCTGCGATCGGCGGGGAGCGGGTCGCCTATGGGTACGCCCAGCAAGGCCAGGCCGGTGTCGATGGCGTCGCTCCGCTCTCCGGGAAAGTACAGGGGCATCCCCATGAGCAGCAGCACAGGCCAGAGGTTGGCCCCCAGCAGCAGCCCCACGCGGCGGCTGGGGACCAGGGTCGAGATGCCCAGGACCGGCAGCGCCAGCAGGAAGGAGGTGGCCAGGGCCACGGGGATGGGCTCCGGGTGGCGCACCGCCGCGACGCCCGCCAACGCCAGCGCCGCCAGCGTGAGCAGCGGCAGAGCGGTGAGGCTGGCGAAGAGGGTGAGGAGGCGCGCCATCGGTTCTCGTGGGGGTCGACCCCGGAGCGTCTGGTGATCATCCGTCAGAGAAGGTTCCCGCGCGCTCGTAGTAGTCCATGACGGCCTGTCGGAAGTCGATGGGGCTGGGTGGACCCCAGAGGTCTTCTGGAAGGAGGATGTCTTCACGGGCGAAGACCATGCACCAGAAGCCTGGAGACATCTGCACCTGGGTGTGGAGCCGGTACCCGCCGTGCTCCAGGATCGACTGGAACAGCGACTCGTCCATGTCCCGCGGCCTGAGGGGCTCCTGCATGGGGAACGCGATGGCGTTCTCCGTGATGGCCAGGGCGAGCTCGGGGGAACGGGTCTCGAAGTAGGCCTGGTCCCAGCCCGCCCTGGCGCCCTCCCGCGGCAGGCGGGCGATGTGGGCGTCCGTGAGCCCCGCGAGATCGTAGACCGAGCCGTGGAAGCCCCAGCCGAAGCGCCCGATGTCCACCAGGGCGACGGTCTCGATGCCTTGGGTCTCTTCGACCAGCTGGCCGAGCCAGGCGAACTTGGTGTGCGCGTAGACCTGGGAGTCGTGTCCCCCCAGCGCCATGAAGGCGCTCCCTGAGAGCAGGGCCGCCAGCGCCGTGGCGCCCACCACCCTGCGGCGTCCGCTGGTGGCGGCGACCCCCAGGGCTGCCAGGAGGTAGAGCGCCATGGTCGGCAGGAGCAGGCGTCGGTAGCCGGGCATCCAGTCCCCGCCCGACCACGCGGCTGCCGCCATCATCACCAGCACCAGCGTGGCCAGGGCCGCCCCCATCTTCTCGCGCGCCAGGGGTAGGATGGCGAGGAGCCCGAGAGCGCCCGTGGCTCCCAGCGCCCAGCGGGCCACATAGGGGATTCCCAGCTCCAGCGAGGGAGGCTTGGCGTGGAAGGTGTTGGGCACGAGCTCGCCGTAGGTGGCGAGGCGGAACACCTCCATGCCCATGACCAGCAGCGCGAAGGGGAGCAGAGCGGTCAGGGCGCGCTTCCATCCCCACAGCCCCAGGGCCGCGATCAGGAGCAGGCCCGTCAGCACGCCCTCGGGGCGCGTGGCCGCGAGCAAGCCCAGGAGTGTGCCCAGGGCCAGCGCGGGCGTTGGCGAACGTCCGCAGCTCGCCCGCTGGAAGGCCAGGAGGGAAGCCGCCAGCAGGAAGGTCCACAGCGGAGTCTCCAAGCCAGACGTGGCGTAGTACGCCATCGTGCCGGAGCTGGCCGCGAGGGTGCCCGCGAGCAGGGCGGCGAGCCCTTCTTTTCCGCCCAGCGAGCGCGCCAGCTCGGCGGCCGCCAGGCACAGGAGCCCGATGGTGGCCAGGTACAGGGCGGCGCCGACGACGCGGGCGGGGAAGATGGGGTCGTAGCTGGGCAGCGCGGCGATCCAGGTCGTCGACAGCAGGGTCCACAGCAGGTTGGTCATCCCCTCGACGGGGGCCAGATCGGCGTTGAAGGTGAGCGCCCCGTGCTCGAGCCAGTTCCTGGCGACCCGGAAGGAGATCCAGGCATCATCCAGGGTGTAGAACGGGCTCCTGAAGCGCAGCAGGTGCAGGCCCGCCATGCCCACCGCGAGCAGCGTCGCCGTGCGGGTGGTGACGAGTCCCTTCGAGAGTGCAGGACGCTCGGGTGGGGGGAGGACCATGACGTTCGTTCGCTGGGGTCACAGAGGGCTGCTGTCCGCCGGCCTCGCTGTGCCTCTCGAGGTCCAGCCGAAAAGGCGGCCCGCGCTCGGAGGAGCAGGAACCTCTGTGGGCGTATCACCCACCCCCAGCTCCAGCCAGAGCGGCGTCGGGCTGGCCAGGGTTCCCTCGAACCGGGCCATGTTAATCCCGCTGGGGTCGACCCCGACCCGCCCACCCCTCCGTCCCATCCGCCGCGTCGGGCGGCCAGCGAGGCGCCAGTGACCAAGGAACGAGCGACCTGGTTCTGCATCGACATCGAGTGCACGGGCCCAGTCCCAGGCCTGTACGACATGATCTCCATCGGGGTGGTGGTGGTGAAGCGCGGCGACAGCGGCGCGCTCGAGCTGGGGGAGACCTTCTACGCCGAGCTCGCGCCCCAGTCCGAGCTCGAGGACCTCCGCACCCGGGAGATCCATGGCCTGGACGTGCCCGGGCTGCGTCAGCACGGCGCCCTCCGCGCGGAGGTCCTCGCGTCCCTCGCGGCCTGGGTCGCGGCCCAGACCAAGCGCGGCACCAAGCCGGTCTTCGTGGGCCACAACGCGCCCTTCGACTGGTCGTTCGTGGCCTGGTGCTACGCGGCCGAGGGCATGGCCAACCCCTTCGGCTACAAGGCGCTGGACACCAAGGCCCTGGCCGCTGGCGAGCTGAACATCCACTGGTTCGACACCAACAAGAGCGTCATCGCCAAGCGCCTGGGCCTGCCCTCCGAGGACATGGGCCAGAAGCACCGGGCCGACTACGACGCCTGGTATCAGGCTCTGATCCTCAAGGGCCTGCTGGAACACGCGGCCCAGCGCCTGGACCGCTGAGGGTCCGCCCATGCGCATCGTCATCGCCACCCGTGCGGATCTGTTCCCGCCCTACCACGGGGCGGCCGCCAAGATCGTGCATGGGGCCGAGGGGCTCGCGTTCCACGGCGCTTCCGTCAGCGTGGTGACCGACGATCGCGACAGCTACTGGCGGCTCGACGCGGGTGGCTGGGCGCGGCGGGAGTTTTCGCCTCGGGTGCGGGCGGCCGAGGAGTGGCGGCCCCTGCCCGAGCTGGGGCGCTGGGCCGAGCGGCTCTGCGGCCGCATCGGCTACCCCCCCGAGGAGTACTTCCTCTACCGCCCCATGTTCGACCCCGCCTGGTGGCTGAGGGTGGCCGCGGTGGGCGCGCAGGAGAAGGCCGACGTCTTCCAGGCCGAGTTTCCGGGCTATGGCGTGCCTGCCTTCCTGGCCGCCAAGGCGTTGGGAAAGCGCTCCGTGCTGGTGCAGCACAACGTGGAGTACGACCGCCTCGCGGAGATGGCGGGGCTGTCCCAGGCGGCGCTGGCGCGGCTGCGGGCGATGGAGGTGGGGATCTGCCGGGCGGTGGACGAGATCATCGCCGTGAGCGCGGACGACAAGCAGCGCATGGCGCGCGACGGTGTGCCGGCTGGCAAGATCACCGTGATCCCCCACGGCGTGCGGGCCGCGGCCCTGGCCGGGGTCGACGGCGGGGGCATCCGCGAGCGCTACGGCATCCCCGCCGGCGCTCCGCTGCTCTTCTTCCACGGCGTGCTGCACTACCACCCCAACACCCAGGCGGTGCGCTTCATCGTGGCCGAGCTGCTGCCCCGGCTGCTCGACGTGCACGCGGATCTGCAGGTGATCTGCGCGGGCATGAACCCGCCCCTGTACTACAGCCACCCTGCGGTACACTTCCCTGGCATGGTGGACGATCTGGCGGAGCACATCGCCGCGGCGGACCTCTGCCTCTGCCCCATCGACACCGGCGGTGGCACCCGGCTCAAGCTCCTCGAGTACTACGCGGGCGGGCGCGCCGTGGTCAGCACCACCAAGGGGGCCGAGGGCCTGCGCAGCCGCCATGGGGTGGAGGTCTGGCTGGCCGATGGCCTCGAGGCCTTCTCCGCCGGGGTGCTGGCGCTGCTGGCCGATCCCACGCGGCGCGCCTCACTAGGCCGCGCCGCTCAGCGCTTCGTGCGGCGCTACGACTGGAGCGCCATCGGGCGGGCCACCCTGGATCTGTACCAGGGCCGCGGCCGCGGCGAGGACTGGAACGAGCGCCTGCTCGCGGGCATCGACGACGAGCCCCTCGAGCCCCTCGAGCCCTCCGCCCCAGGGCCGGTCGTCGCCCCGTCTCCGTCCGCCCTGTCTCCATCCGCTGCCGCGCCCCGGCCGGAGGCGGCACACCTGCCGCGGCTCGAGGCCCCCAACCCCCTCACCATGCTCCTGCTGCTCAACCGCGGCTGCAACCTGCGCTGCGCCTTCTGCGATCTGTACGATCGGCCCGAGCGCATGGACGTGGCCGCACGGCTTCCCGCGCTGCTGGACCAGGCCGTGGGCATCGGCACCCGGGTGGCGGTCTTCACCGGCGGAGAGCCCTTCCTGCACCCTGGGTTGTTCGACGCGGTGCGCATGGCAAAGGACCGCGGCCTGGGCACCAACGTCACCACCAATGGCACCCTGGTGGAGCGCCGCTGGCGGCAGCTGCATGCCTCGGGGCTGGACTCCATCTCCCTGAGCCTGGACGGGGGCGCCGCCACCCACGACGCCCTCCGGGGGCGGCCGGGCACCCACGCCCGCACCCTGCGCGCCCTGCGGCGCCTGTGCGACGACGGACGCCTGCACACGGCGGTCTACTTCGTGGTCACGAACCGCAACGTGGGCGAATTGGTGGAGGTCTACGAGCAGGTCTCCGAGCTGGGAGCCAGCTTCGACTTCTGGCCCGTGAACGACGCCCCGGACCTGGCCCTGCGTGAGCCGGACCAGCAGCGGACCTACCTCGACGCCATCGCCCACATCGCGGCCCGCAGCCCCGACGTGGCCGCCCGGCGCGCCTACATGGAGCAGGGTGTGGACTACCACGCTGGAGCGCTCAGCCGCGTGCGCTGCCTGGGGCTGGTGGATCAGTACGGCATCAACTGGAAGGGCGACCTGCAGCCCTGCTGCGTGTGGGGCGAGCCCAGCCTCACCGTGGGCAATGTCTTCGAGACCCCTCTGGACCAGCTCTGGCTGGCCCCGGCCACCCAGGCGGCCCGAGAGCGCCTGGCCCAGGACGGCTGCGGCATCGACTGCTTCAACCACAGCCTGTTCCACTTCCAGCGCTGCACCGGCGAGCCCTTCGTCCTGGCCTAAGGATCGCCGATCAGGGAGCCCCCTCGATCTCCAGCAGCAGCGGGATCGGCCCGTCGTTGGCGTCGTCGACGGGCATCCAGGTGAGCCAGAGCCACCAGAGCACGAAGACCAGCACGATGAGGAGCGCCGAGGCCAGCACCGCCAGGCCCAGGGTGCCCAGGCGCTCGCCCAGGCTCAGCCGCGGCGCGCGGTGCAGCACCTGGCGGAACGGGCTCTGGGGCGCAGGCGGGGGACTCATCGGGGATCCCCGGTGACGCTGCCCCCCGCCAGCAGGCGCTCGGCCAGGCGGTCCTCGAGCTGGGCCTCGGCGTCGCTCATGCCTGGCCTGGGCAGGCTGTCGCGCCAGGCCTGCAGGGTGGCGGCGTCCAGGCCCTCGAGCTCGGCCTCGAGGCGCTCGAGCTGGACCTTGTCGATGTAGCTCAGGTAGAGGGAGCCCGTCCGCGGCGTGTACCAGGACTTGCGCTCGAAGTAGTCACGGACCCAGGGGGTCTCGAAGGGATGCTGGTTGCGCGCCAGGGGCAGGTCGTGGGCCAGCACCAGCCAGGTGAGGCTGAGGCCCGGGGGCCTGGGCTCGAGCTGAGCTTCCGGATCCAGGTTGTCCCAGGAGTAGGCCCCGTGCTCCAGCAGCCAGGCCTCGCGCAGGCCGCGCTCCCGATCGTGTTGGTCCGCGGCCAACTCTGGTCCGATCTCGAGGCTCAGCTCTGCTGGACCCCGGTTGCGCCAGGCGAGGTCCAGGGCCCGACGCTGGTCGATGGCGCGCAGGTCGTCGCGGCCCTCGAGGGCGGCCATGGCGTCCTCCAGCTGGCACAGGGGGGCTCGCCGCAGATCCTCGTCGAAGGCGGCCAGGGCGGGATCCCGGTCCACCGCGGGCTGGTCGGGGTCGGCCTGGTGGCACGCGCCGGCCCACAGCGCCCAGATCCACACGAACGCGACCCGGCCGATCATGGTCACGGCGCGGTCGGCTCCTCGGCCGCGCGGCGCAGGACCCTGTCGCGGGCGATCCCGATGGCCCTGTCGCGCTCTGGGGAGGCCTCGTCCAGCTCCGCCAGGGCCTGCTCGAAGCGGCCCATGGCGTCCAGGGCCATGGCCATGCCCAGCCTGGCCAGGCGCGCCTGTTCGTGGCTGGGATCCCGCTGCAGCGCGGCGGCATAGAAGGCATAGGCCTTGTCGCTGCGGCCGACGCCCAGGGAGATGCGGCCCATGGCCAGCAGGGCCTGGGCGGCGAGCTGGGGATCGTGAGCCGCAGCGCCCGCGTGCCTCAGCAGGGCGCGATCCGGGCGACCCGTGCGCTCCCACGCCAGCGCCGCGGCTTGGAGCCAGAGGGCGGGCCGGGGGGAGATGCGCGCGAGCCGTTCATAGGCCTCGGCCACCTGGCGGTGCTTGCCCCGGATCTCGAGGCTCTCGGCCAGCAGCTGGAGCGCCAGGGCCTCGAGCTGAGGGTCGGCCCCGCCGTGGTGCAGCAGGGTGCGGAGCTCCCGCACGGCCTGGGCGGGCTGGTCCAGGTGGTGGGCCCGGAGGGTGGCGGCCCGGTAGCGAGCCTGGGCCCGCCAGCTGGGCAGTGGCGCCCAGTGGGCCGTCTGCTCGCAGGTGGCCAGCGCCCCGTAGACGTCGCCCTGGGCCAGGGAGCGCTCGGCTCGGTCCAGCGCCAGGGGCGTGGTGGGCCCCAGCCCGGCCGTCAGCAGCGCGCAAGCCAACACCATGCCCAGGGCCAAGACAGCCAGGTGGGCGTGGGTGGATAGCCGAACGAGGTAGGTCCGAAGCCGCGAACGAGCGGTCAAGGAGCCTCCTGGGGGGGTGGAGCACCGCCTGTTTAGCGCGGAGGGAGGGGGGCGTCCATTCCGGACGGGACCTGTCCGGGTCTGCGCGCTGGCCGCCGGCTATGCTCCTGGCCCAGTCCCCACGGGAGTGTCCATGAAGTTCGAGCTGTCCACCCAGATGCAGCCCTGCGGCGATCAGCCCCTGGCCATCGAAGCGCTGGTGGCGGGGCTCGCTGCCGGCGAGCCCCATCAGGTGCTGCTGGGTGCCACGGGCACGGGCAAGACCTTCACGGTGGCCAATGTCATCCAGCGGGCGCAGAGGCCAACCCTGGTGCTCGCCCACAACAAGACCCTGGCAGCTCAGCTCTACGGCGAGCTGGTGCGGCTGTTCCCCCACAACGCCGTCGAGTACTTCGTCTCCTACTACGACTACTACCAACCCGAGGCCTACGTCCCGTCCACCGACACCTACATCGAGAAAGACTCTCTGATCAACGAGCGCATCGACAAGCTGCGCCACGCCGCCACCCGCTCTCTGCTCACCCGCAACGACGTCATCATCGTGGCCTCGGTCAGCTGCATCTACGGCATCGGCTCCCCCGAGGTCTACGACCAGATGCTCCTGCGCCTCGAGCTGGGCCAGACTCTGCGCCGCAAGGCCATCCTGGGCAGGCTGGTGGAGCTGCAGTTCCAGCGCAACGACACCGACTTCCACCGGGGCACCTTCCGGGTGCGGGGCGACGTGATCGAGGTCTTCCCGGCCCACGAGAGCGATCGGGCCCTGCGCATCGAGCTGTTCGGCGACGAGGTCGAGGCCCTCTCCGAGATCGATCCCCTGCGGGGCAGCCGCCTGCAGGCCCTGAAGTGGGTCACCATCTTTCCTGCCACCCACTACGTGCTGCCGCCGGAGCGCATGAAGGCTTCGGTCGACTCCATCCGCACCGAGCTGCAGCAGCGGCTCACCGAGCTGCGCGAGCGCGGCGATCTGCTCGAGGCTCAGCGGCTCGAGCAGCGCACCCTGTACGACCTCGAGATGATCGAGGAGATGGGCCACTGCAAGGGCATCGAGAACTACAGCCGCCACCTCGAGGGCCGCGGGCCCGGCTCCCCGCCGCCCACCCTCCTGCAGTACTTCCCCAAGGACTTCTTGATGGTGATCGACGAGTCCCATGTGGCCGTGCCCCAGGTTCGCGGCATGTTCCGGGGCGACCGCGTGCGCAAGGAGACCTTGGTGCGCCACGGCTTCCGGCTGCCGTCGGCCATCGACAACCGCCCGCTCACCTTCGAGGAGTTCGAGGAGCGCACGCACCAGATCATCTACATCTCGGCCACCCCCAACCCGTGGGAGATCGAGCAGGCGGGCGGCGTCACCGCTGAGCAGGTCATCCGCCCTACGGGGCTCTTGGATCCCGTCATCGAGGTGCGCCCCGCCGGCATCCAGGTCGACGATCTGCTCCACGAGATCCGGGTCACCGTGGCCGGGGGCGAGCGGGTGCTGGTCACCGTCCTCACCAAGCGCTTCGCTCAGGAGCTGGCCGACTACTACGCCGAGCTGGGGATCAAGGCCCGCTACCTGCACTCCGACATCGACACCCTCGAGCGCATGGAGATCCTGCGGGATCTGCGGCTGGGCGTGTTCGACGTGCTCATCGGCATCAACCTGCTGCGCGAGGGCCTCGATCTGCCCGAGGTGTCGCTGGTGGCCGTGCTCGACGCCGACAAAGAAGGCTTCCTGCGCTCCGTGACCTCTCTGGTGCAGACCATCGGCCGCGCGGCCCGCAACGTGAACGGCCGCTGCCTGCTCTACGCCGATCGCATCACCCGCTCCATGCGCTCGGCTATGGACGAGACCGAGCGGCGGCGCGTCAAGCAGCGCGCCTACAACGATGCCCACGGCATCACCCCCGAGACCATCATCAAGTCCGTGGACTCCCCCCTCGCGCGGCTGCTCGACGCCGACTACGTCACCGTGCCCGTGCGCAAACAAGACACCCCCGAGGCGGCCGCCGAGATCACCCTGGACTCGCTGCCCAAGGTCATCAAGCGCCTGCGGCGGCAGATGCGCGAGCATGCCCAGAAGCTCGAGTTCGAGGCCGCCGCCCAGCTGCGCGACCGCATCAAGTCCCTCGAGGCCTGGGCCATGGAGGTCATGGGGGACTGATCCGCGGTGAGCCTCGTACCGGCTGACGCAGATTCGGCTCGGATGATCGCCGAGCTGAATCAATGTCAGACGGTATCAGCGCCCCTGGTGGACGAAGGCCATGCTGCCGCTGTCGGTGGTCTGGACGTAGACCACCGGGCGGTGGTCGAGCATCGAGGGGTACAGGGCGCGCTCCACCCACAGGGGGCGCAGGGGTAGCAGCTCGCCGCTGTGGGCATCCACCAGGTGCTCGATGCCCAGCTTGGACAGCTTGCGGGGAGAGATCAGCCCGTTGATGTCCAGGGGGCCTCCACCCAGCTGCAGGTAGGTCCCCGGGCCCCCGGCGGCGGCCATGCCCGCTCCGGCCAGGGCGCCGATGACGCCTCGGCCTGTTCCCGCCAGGCCTTCGAGCAGCAGGCCGCTGGCGGTCGCCAGCTCGTGGGCCTCCTCCAGCTCCAGGTGCTCGCTTCGGCTGCGCTCGGCGAAGGCTTGCACGGCCGGGGAGATCTGGCGACCTGCGCAGAGGCCCGGGTTGCTGCCGGCCATCAGGTCCTCGAGCAGCAGGCAGCGGATCTCGTGGACCAGCCCGTCCAGGTCCAGCCCAGGCTGGTCGACCAGGCGCATGCAGGCCGAGCTGTTGCCCTCGGAGTCCCAGCTGAGCCCGGGGGAAGGCAGGTGGGGGTGGGTGGTCAGGGTGTGGCAGCGGTAGCGAGGCGCCAGCAGCTCGAGGATGCTCAGGGCCAGCCTGGCCGTGCTCCTGGAGCCGGGTCGATCCGTGTCGTCGATGCAGATGGTGACCAGGGGGGGCGGTTGGACCATGGGATCAGTCGAAGCTGGGCAGGGGCTCTCCGTGGGACCAGGCTACCACGTCGGCGAACAGGTCCCCGACGAACTCCAGCAGGTCCTCCTCGGTCGTGACGGGGGCGTCGATCTGGTAGATGATCTCGAGGGCGGTGACCTCGTCCTCGAGCTGGGTCGCCGAGATGGAGCCCGCCTGCATGTCGATCAGGGAGCTGCCTTCGCTCTTGAACCAGCGGATGCCCACCGCCTCGGGCTCATCCAGGCTGCCGATGATGACCCCGTGGTTCCAGTCGATGTCCCACCTGAGGGTCACGATGTCCTCGACCACCACGTGCAGGCGGTAGCAGTAGTCGTAGGCCTGGGGCACGTCGTAGTCGACCTCCCAGGAGGCCAGGCGGCGGCGGTCGGCGTTCACCTCGGGGTCCCGCAGGGCCTCCCAGGTGGTCGACAGGCCAGCATGCACATAGGCCCGGGCGTGGACCCACAGGAACTCGTCCTCTCCAGAGACCAGCTCGATGGCCTCGGGGTAGTCTTGGCCGCCAGCCGGCTCGGGCCAGGGCGCCGTGTTGACCGCCAGGGGCTCGAGGCCCGGCGGAAACTCCACCTCCTTGTTGCCCCAGCAGCCGACCAGCAGCGGCAGCGCGGCGAACAGTGTGCGGGAGGGCGAGATCGGCATCTGGGTCCGAGGTGGGAACGATGGCACGATTCGTATCACCTGGCGCAAGGTCTTGTCTCCGGACGCCTAGGAGGTCTGCCCCGTGCCGTCGGCCTCGCTGGAGAGGATCACGCGCTCGACGCCCTCGACGTCGCTCAGGGCTTGCAGCAGGTCGGACACCTGCGCGGGGTCGTTCAGCTCCACCCGGTAGCGGTAGCTCAGGGTCTCACCGAAGCGCAGCGAGCGGGCGTCTTCCATCCAGCAGGACTTCAGGAAGCGGTCCAGCACCGGGGTGATGGCGTCTTCCCGTGCCTCGTAGGCGGCCAGGTCGCAGCGCAGCAGCATGATGGGGGTGCGGTGGCGGCGCAGCATGGTGGCCTGCAAGGCCAGCACCGTGAGGCAGGCCATCAGCACGCCGATGATGGCGACCCGGAAGGCGAAGACCCCGCAGGCGATGCTCGTGGCCAGGGACAGGAACACGAAGGTGATGTCCCAGGGGCTGGCCAGGCGCGTGCGGAAGCGGATGATGGCCAGCGCGCCCACCAGGGTGAAGGCCCGAGCCAGGTTGTTGCCGATGACCATCATCACCATGGCGCCGATGATCACCAGCAGCACCAGAGAGGCCTGCAGGGACGGGTTCAGGGCGCGTCCAGGCACCGAGGCCCGGTAGGTGAAGGCGATCACCAGGCCCATGACCAGGGCCAGCATCAGCCCCTGGATGATCTCCGCAGAGCCCAGGTTGAGGGGGGTGCCGAAGGCAAGCGCCAGCTCGGTCACGGGGTCACCTCGGCGTCCAGGCGTCGCGCGGTGCGGGTGGGGGGCGGGGGGAGGAGACCGGCCCGGCGCACGGGGCGGGGGGTGAGGTAGCGGACCTCGCGGTAGCGGTTGCCCGCCACGCCCATGCCCACGCTCAGGCCGAACTTGGACACCGGGCAGGCCCGCAGGCCGAGCTCACGGCAGATGTGGCGCATCCAGCCGGGCTTGCTGCCTCCGAACTTCAGCTCCAGCACCATCCAGTCGGGGGGCAGCAGCTGAACGTGGGGCTCTCGGTACAGGTCGCAGTAGGCCAGATCCTCGGTGCTGGCGGTCACGTCGTGGTCCAGGGTGAGGCGCACCTGGGGGCGATCGGGATCCAGCCCCACGAAGACCTCGCGGGTGTAGTGGACCACGGAGACCGGCACGCGGCGTCCGCCTGTGGTCAGGCGCACGAAGTGCTCGGCGGCGTAGGCGCCCGAGCCTGTGATGGACGGGGTCCACTGGCGCCAGGGCTCGGGCCGGGTGCTGGCGATGTACTGCTCGGAGTTGGCTGGCAGGGCCACCCGCGCCTTGATGACCCAGTTCTCGAGCTTGCGCTTGTTCTCGAGGAAGACGGGGAAGGGGCCGGCGGATCGCGGCCCATAGCTGCGGACGCGCAGGCGATCGCGGATCTTGCGCTCGGCCAGGCGCTGGCGGTAGTCGTGCAGATCGGGGGTGTCCAGGTACAGGCTGTGGACCTCGTAGCCCCGCAGGCCCCCCGGCAGGTGCAGGGCGTGCTTGTCGGGCTTCACGAAGCCCTGGGTCAGCTCCAGGATGCGGTCCCGCAGCGCCACGGGCACGGCGTACTTGAGCTCGAAGCGGCCGATGTCCACGGGCTGGCTCATTGACCGAACCCCGTCAGCTCGTCCCACAGGCTGGCCACCATGCCTCGACGGGGCCCCTCGAGATCGATGCGCGCCACGCCGGACATGCCGGAGCGCAGCAACAGGCTGGAGTTGGGCACCTCGGCGCTGACCCAGAAGACCTGGCTGCCGTTGACCGTGGCGGCGTCTTCGCTGATGTCCACGACCTTGCCCTCGAACACGATGTCGGCGACCGCCTGGCTGCGGAACCGCACCGGAGCCCCGACCCGCATGCTGTGGCGGTCGGTCTCGGGCAGGGCCATGCGAAGGTAGACGGGATCGAGGTCGTAGACCCTGAGCACCACCTTGTTTCCGCCCATCTCGAGCAGGCCGGTGATGGGGCTGCGGATGGTCAGGCCATCGAGCCTGCCCTCGAGCTCCACCACCCGGGTGCCCAGGGCGTCGATCTGGGCCTGGACCACCAGCAGCTCCTCGGGCCTGGCCGAGGACGTGGCCACCTGGCGGACGGCCTGGGCGACCTCGAGCTCGAGGGCCAGCAGGCGATCCTGGACCTCGGCCTGCTCGAGCTCGGCGTCGGAGGTGGCGCCCTCCGTGTGCAGCCGGCGCACGCGGGTGAGCTCGAGCTGGTGCCCTTCCCAGGCGGCCTGGGCCAGGCGCACCCGCTGCCGGGCCTCTTCCACTTGCTCGATGCGTTGGCCGGCGCCCAGCAGATCCCGCTGGGCCTCGAGCTCTGTGCGCATGGCCTGGAGCTCGGCCAGCTGGCGCTCATCCCGTGGGGACCGCAGCCAGGCCACCACTCGGCCCTCTTGGACCACGTCGCCGGGGGAGAGGCTGGGGTCGATCTCGAGCTCGACCAGATCGCTGCGCTCGAGCTCCAGCACCTGCTCCCGCACCAGGGCTTCGCCCTCGGCCGGCCAGCCGCTCCGCAGGCTCCACTGGTGTCTGCCGCTCTCGATGGCGTGCAGGCGGAAGGTCTGGTCCGCGTCCACCAGCGCCTTCTGACGCATCCCACCCCACTGGGGGGTGACCACGGCCAGCAGGAGCAACACCAGGATCGCTGCCCAGCCTGCGATCCTTCGCAGGGCGGTCCGGCGCGCGGCGGCGGGCGCGATCATTGGTTGCTCGCTCCGGGGGTGGGCTCCTGAGCAAAGGTCCACGCCCCGGTGCCGTCCTCGTCCCGGGCCTGGGAGACGTCCGCGGTCTGTGTGCTGTACACGAGCCCGTCGAGCATGGTGAGGTTGCCCGTGCTGGGGTCGAGCCAGAACAGTCCCAGGTCCTCGCCGCCCGCCGCCAGGGCGAAGTCGAGGTGAGTGGGGTCGTTGACAGCCTTTTGACTGGCCCACAGCACCAAGAAACCGCCCGGGGAGATGGAGAGGCTGGCCGAGAGCGAGTGCTGCGTGGGGAGGTCCAGGTCGTCGGTCAGGTAGAGCCCTTCGAGGGACACCACCTCGTCGCCGGTGTTGTGCAGCTCGATCCAGTCCCAGTACTCCCCGGTCGTGCCGTCTGCGAGCATCGTCTCGTTGTCCGCCATGAACTCGTTGATGACGATGGGCGGTCGAGCGTCGCAGCCGGAGGCACAGGCGCAGAGTATCAGCAGCGGGCAGCAGGGGGTCAGCTTCGGCATCGAACGATCCGAGATGGACATGTGAAGCGACAGTGTACCCCAGCCCGGGCGGCGCGCACGCGGGGTGTGTGTGCTTTCGCCCGCGGTGGCGGCCCCACTCGCTCCAGTTGCCTGGCCCCACCCGCTCCGGTTGCCTGTATAATGGCGCGGTTCTACAACGCTGTCCGAGGATGACCATGAAGCTCCTGCCCATCTCTCTGCTGCTCTTGACCTGCTCAGTGCTCACCGCCTGCCCGCCGGAGATCGGCGAGGGCAAGTCGGAGGGGGAGTGCTCGGACGGCCTGGACAACGACTCCGATGGCGCCATCGACTGCCTGGACGCCGGCTGCATGGGCTACGCGGTCTGCAGCGGCGACACCGGCGAGCCGGACGACACCGACACCCACGTGGATCCCCCCGACGATCCTGATGTCACCGACGATCCCGTGGCCACTGACCCCGACGTCATCGTCAACGAGTTCATGGCCTCGAACAGCTCCACCCTCGAGGATCAGGACTACCCTGGCACCTTCCCGGACTGGATCGAGCTGATCAACCTCACGGACCACGCCATCGATCTGGCCGGCTACATGCTCACCGACGACCTCACCCAGTGCGACAAGTCGGTGCTGTCCGAGGGCGTGACCATCGACGCGGGCGGCTACCTGGTGCTGTGGGCCGACAACGATGTCGAAGAGGGCATCACACACCTGGACTTCGCCCTGGCCAAGGGCGGCGAGCAGATCGGCCTGTGCAACCCCGACTTCACACCGCTCACCAAGCTCGAGTATGGGCAGCAGGTGACCGACTGGTCGGCCGCCCGCATCCCCGACGGCTCCTCCACTTGGGACTTCGACGAGTCGGCCACTCCAGGCTCGGCCAACGAGCTCTGATGGCCGCCCGGGCCCCCCTGGCGCTCCTGGCCCTGGTCGGCGCCATCGCCTGCCGGCCCCCTGGCGTGATCCAGCCCTTCCACGACAGCGGCGACAGCCGCCCTGACACCGTGGACAGCGACGACAGCGATCCTGATCCCGTGGACACCGCTGGGCCCGACACCATCCCCGACGCCCCTGACCCCTCGGACGTGCTGTTCTCCGACGAGGAGCTCCCGGTCTTCACCATCAAGATCTCGAGGCTCGCCGCCAACCAGCTGCAGGCCGAGGTCGCCGGTGGGGCGCACGAGTGGGTCGAGGCGACCTTCGTCTACGACGACCGTGAGTACAGCCAGGTGGGCATCCGGCTCAAGGGGGAGAACTCCTTCGAGGCCTTCCGCTCCAAGCCCTCCATCAAGGTGGACTTCAACCGACATGTCGAAGATCAGGAGCTCAGGGGGCTGACCAGCATCACCCTGAACAACATGAACAACGACTACTCCATGATGCACGAGCGCCTGGCCTACCGGGTCTACCGGGAGCTGGGGGTGCCCGCCTACCGGGCCAACCACGCGCTGGTCTACGTGCAGGAGCTCGATCCAGAAGGCGCGGTGGTCTCGGATCGTTTCTACGGGCTGTACTCCCTGCTCGAGGACGCCAACAAGGACATGATCCGGCGCTGGTTCGACGACGAGGACGGCACCCTCTTCGAGATCTGGGACGCGGACTTCTACGACGGCTATGTGCCGTGCCCCAACACCTACGGCAGCGCGGGGTGTTTCCAGCTCGAGTACGGCGAGGAGAACCGCGAGCCCATCCAGGCCGTGGCCGACGCCCTGGAGCTGACGGGCGAGGCCGCCATCGAGGCGGCCGATCCGCACTTCGACTGGGATGGATGGGTCAGCTACTGGGCGGCGGGCGCGCTGGTGGCCCAGTACGACAGCTACCCCTACGCCTCGCCGGGCGACGACTGCCACGTCTACCACGACCCCACCAGCGGCAAGCTGGTCTTCATTCCCCACGGCGAGGACGAGACCTTCTACCACGGCGACCACGACTTCACGTCGGTCAACGGCATCGTGGCCCAGCGCTGCAAGGCCTCCCCCACCTGCTTCCAGGCCTTCCAAGACCGCACCTGGGAAGCCTACGACAGCGCCCAGGCCTGGGACTGGCTGGGCTACTTCGATCAGGTGCACGATCAGATCGAGCCGTGGGTCCAGGAGGACACCAACCGCTGGTACACCGACGAGTACGTGGTCTACTACCAGCAGTACATGCGGGACTTCATCGCCCATCGCCAGGCGGCCATCCAGGCGGTCATCGGCCCACGCTGACGGGCACTGCCTGGCTGGGACTTGCTTGCCCCATGGGGCGGGCCGCCGCGACGAAAACGGGACAGAGAGGCCCCGCGATAGGCGCCTGGGACGGCCTGGAGCCCCCTGCTGGCGGTCTGTGCCGGGCATGATATTTGCAACGCCACCAAGCCCGCCCTCTCACCCAGGGAGCCCGCCATGACCGGCCGACGCGGTGTCTCGACCACGGAGTACATGCTCCTGGTGTCCGTGATCATCATCGCCGTGGTGGCGGCCGCCTTCGTGATCGTGCCCATCTTCAGCGAGGGTGTGGCTGCGGTGGCCGAAGACGTCAAGGCCCTGCTCGAGGGTGAGGGCAACGACGCTGTGGCCAGCCGCGAGGACGCCTCGGATGGCTCCTGCCCCTTCGTCTTCGATTCCCGCACCGGCCGCTACCACGACGAGAGCGACGGCGGGTACCTGATGGTCAGCTTCTCCGACGCCTCCGACGCGGGCTGCGACTGAGGAGTCATCGGGTCAGTCCCTGGGCGCTTCCATTCGCCGGAGCAGCGGGTCGTAGACCAGCTCGCGCAGGGAGTAGACCGGGTCGCTGGCCCGGGTTCCCTGGGTGGGCTCGGCCATCACCACCCGGACGCTGAACAGCCCGTGGCGCCCAGCCCAGTCCGACAGCAGGTCCAGCACCTCGGACGGGACGGGGGTGCCCGCCATGGCCTCCTCGAGCTGGCGGGTGACCCAGCGAGGGTCGCCGCTGTGCCCGAAGCTGGTCACGGCGGTGGTGGTCTGGCCAGGGAGCACCATCAGCTCGCGCTTCCACTCCAGCCCTTGGCCGGGGGTGGTGGCGGTCAGGCGGTGCTGTCCGGGGAAGACATCCACCTCGAGGGGCGGCTCACCCAGGTCGATCCCGTTGAGCTGCAGGCGGGTGCCCGGAGCGCTGCCCGAGAGCCGCAGCCGGCCGGTGGGCTGGACCAACACGGCCTGCTGGGCGTCGTACCAGGCCTGCACCACCCACTCGTCATCCACGGGGAGCACGACGCTGCGGTTCCAGGCGATGGCGGCTGCCCGCTGGAACGAGGCCTCGGCGCTGCGCTGGCGGTCCTGGTGGAGCCGGACCATCCCCCGCAGGACCCAGAGATCCACCAGCGCCTGGGTCCGGGCGGACCCAGCCCAGTGCTCGAGGGCTCGCTCCGCATCGAGCAACGCGCCGTCAGCGGTCTCCCAGTGGCGCTTGGCCAGAGCCTCTCGCGCCCGGATCAGGGCCTCCTCGAAGACCTCGCCCAGGGGCTCGCCGTCCTCCCAGCCGCCGGTGTCCAGCTCCAGCACCCCTTCGGCCAGCTGCAGGGGGGCATCGTCCAGGGCGGGCTGGGCGTCCAGCCAGGCCAGCTCTTCGGCGCAGCTGTCGTCCCGGGGGCAGAGCACCAGGGTGGCGCTGCGTCCCGCGGCCAGCGCTGGCGAGGCCGCCGCGAGTGCGAACAGGAGCAGCAGGTGGGGTGAAGTCGGGACCATTTGGCATACTATTGGCTCACCATGATCCTCGCCCTGCTCCTGCTGCTGCACAGCTTCGCCCTGGCCCTGCCGGTGCTCGAGGTCCCCCCAGGGGCCAGCACGGTCACGGTGCAGCTGTGCGACCGCAGCGACGGCTGCCCCCTCGAGACCCTCGCGCTGGACGCCTACACACGCTCCATGGGGCTGGCGTTGATGGACTTCGACACCCTCGCCCTGGCCGGCCCCGGCGGTCACACCGCGAGCGAGGCCTACCGCCAGGCGCTGGAGCAGCTCACGCGCAAGCCCGGGCTGGCGTCTGCCCAGGCTGCGCGGGCCGCCCTGTCCGAGCTGCCCTTCACCGTGCCCCCCGACGACCTCTTCCGGCTCCAGCTCGAGCTGGGTCGGCTGGCGTACCTGGAGGGCCTCGAGGCCGAGAGCGAGCGGGCCCTGGCCGCGGCCGCGTCCTGCTCCGGGGGGCGGGTCCACGACCTGCCCCCGCTGCCGGAGTCCGTGCTGGAGCGGTACTTCGACGCGACCGACGCCGTGGCGCGGGGTTCGTGGAGCTCGGGGACTCTCCGAGTCCTGGCCAGCGGCGGCGGGCAGGTGTTCGTGGACGGGCGCAGGGTCGGCGACGCCCCCACCTCGGTGGAGCTGGTCCCTGGCTGGCATCGGGTCACGGTGGAGTCCACCGGCGCGCGCACCGCCTGGGCGGGTGAGATCGAGCTTCCCGCCGATCGGGAGCTGCTCCTCGAGGCCGACACCAGCCCCTTCCAGGGCACCGGAGACCTCGAGGCCACGGTGCTCGGTGCCACGCGGGGCACGCTGCCCGACGCGGCCACCACCGAGCCGCTCTTGCGCTGGGCCCGCGCTCGCCAGCTGCGCTGGGTGCGCTTTGTGGCGCTCTTCCCGGCCCAGGGCTTCCCCGAGGGCGTGGTCGAGGTGATCCCCGACCCCGATCCCGCGCACCAGGGCTGGGCCGTGCGGGATGTCTGGCTCGACGTCTCCGCTGGCCGCTTCATGGCCAGGGACGCCGGCCCCAGCGCTCTGGTGGGTGCGGCGCGGCCCATGCGCTTCCGGGTGGGGCTGGGGCTGGGCTACGCGCGGCTCGATCCTCGGCCTGGGCTGCACCTCGAGCTCGACACCCTGCTTCGGGTGCGCCGCCTGCTGGCCCTCGAGCTGCGGGTGGGCCTGCTGCGCACCCCCGAGCCCATCTACCTCTACCCGGGCTGGTCCGAGCACACCCTGCTCCCAGTAGCCGCCGGGCTGCGCCTGGGGCCGGATCGGGCGGGCCCCTACGCCTGCCTCCACGGCCTGGCCGTGGTGCCGTATGCTCTGGGCGGCGTCGCTCGCCTGGGCTGGGAGCTGGCCCCCACCAGCTACTGGCGGGTGGGCCTCGAGGCCGGCGCAGGGCTCACCGATCAGGGCTGGCTGGCCCTGGGTGGGCTGCGCCTGGCCCGTCGTTACTGATCCCTGGAGCTGTGATGCGTCCTCTCCCCGCCCTCCTGCTCGCCGCGCTCACCACCGGGGCGTCGCTGTTCGCTCCCGCCGCCTTCGCCGACGACGTGGACGCCGACGGCTGGACAGAGGACGACGGCGACTGCGACGACCTCGACCCCAACACCTACCCCGGGGCTCCCGAGCTGCTCGACTTCGTCGACAACGACTGCGACTACATCGTGGACGAGGGCACCGTCGCCTACGACGACGACGGTGACGGCTGGACCGAGGACGACGGCGACTGCGACGACGCCAACACCTTGAGCTACCCGGGTGCCTACGAGTGGGCCGACGGGCTGGACAACGACTGCGACGGCGTCGTGGACGAGGGCACCACCGCCTACGACGACGACGGCGACGGCTGGACCGAGGACGACGGCGACTGCGACGAC
>CALDOK010000267.1 GCA_937912125.1 uncultured Pseudomonadota bacterium | reverse complement strand
CACATGGACGAGCACACGGCCCTGGGCGAAGACATCGAGGCCGCCAGGTCCGAGCGCGACGGGCCGGCCGCCATGCCCCGGGTACACTTCGACGCGGATCCCACTGCTGCGGCTGCCCAGGCGCCCATGCCGCCGGCCCTGGCCATGCCTGCGGGTCCACCACCTCCGCCGGCGGAGCCTCTGGCTCCGGCACGCCCGCCCTACGCGTCTGCGTCCTCCGCCCCCCAGGCCCCTCAGCCTGCGCTGCTCCCCCCGCTCCCAAGCGAGCCCCCGCCGCCCGCTCCTCCGGTCGAGCCCCCGGCAGCGTTTGAGTCGGCGCTCAGCGGCCCCCCCGCGCCACCTCCTCCCCCACCCTCCGCCGGTGGAGAGGTCGAGGATCGCCCCACCTCTTCCCAGGCGCGCTCCTGGGCCCCGGGGGCCGAGCGTCACACCTCGGCCGATCGGCCCCAGCTGGACCACTGGGAGCCGCCCAGCTTCTCCTCCATCGTGGAGCCAGTGAATGGAGATCCTCCCCTGGATCTCTCCGCCATGCCCGACCCCGTCGTGCCTCCAGCGGTGCAGGTGCAGGTCGAGGACGAACTTGCGGCCGTGGACGTGCAGGTCGAGGCCGAGCCCGCCGCTGTCCCGTCGCCGCGCCCAGCGGCCCCGGCGCCCATGCCCACCCAGGGCCAGGACGCCACCGTGGCGCGCCGATCCGAAGCCGAGATCGCCCCGGGCGTGCCCGCGCCCCCCCCTGTGCCCGTCGCCGCCAAGCCGCCCGCTCGCAAGGGCAAGCTGCTGCTTGTCCTGGGCGCGCTCGTCCTGCTCGGCGTGGTGGTGGTGGGGCTGGTCGCGACCCTGGGTATCGCCTGGTACTTCCTGTACTTCCAGTAGGATCGCTCAACCAGGAGCGCCCATGCTCAGCCCCGTCGATCTGCGCTCGGACACCGTCACCCAGCCCACGGCCGCCATGAAGCGCGCCATGGTCGAGGCTCCCCTGGGCGACGATGTGTTCGGCGACGACCCCAGCGTCCAGCGCCTCGAGGCCATGGCGGCCGAGCGGCTGGGCAAGCAGGCCGCCCTGTTCGTGCCTTCGGGCACCATGGCCAACCAGGTGGCGGTGCGCTGCCACACGCGGCCTGGCGACCTGGTCATCATGGCTGAGGCCGCCCACATCTACCAGTACGAGGGCGGCGCGCCGGCGATGATCTCGGGCGTGCTCATCCGGCTGCTGCCCGCCGAGCGGGGCCTGCTGGAGCCCGCTGCCGTGCGCGCGGCCATCCCCCCCGACGACATCCACTTCGCCCCCGCCAGCCTGCTGTGCGTGGAGAACACCTCCAACAGAGGAGGCGGGTCGGTCTACCCCCTGGCCCGCCTGGACGCCTTGGGCGCCCTCGCCCAGGAGCTGGATCTGGCCACGCACCTGGACGGCGCCCGGATCTTCAACGCCCAGGTGGCCTCCGGCGTGCCCGCTGCCCGCATCGCCCAGCCCTTCGACTCTGTCAGCGTCTGCCTGTCCAAGGGGCTCGGCGCCCCGGTGGGCTCGGTGCTCTGCGGCAGCGCGGACCTGATCCGCCAGGCCCGCCGTGTGCGCAAGCAGCTGGGGGGCGGCATGCGCCAGGCCGGCATCCTCGCCGCGGCTGGGGTGTACGCCCTCGAGTTCCACGTGGAACGCATGGCCGACGACCACGCCCGCGCCCAGCGCCTGTGGCAGGGGCTGGCGGACGGCGGCTGGCGCGTGGAGGGTCCGCCCGAGACCAACATGGTCTACGCGCAGGTGGACGACCCCATGGGTATGGTGAGCCGCCTGGCCGCCGCCGGCCTGCTCTGCGCGGCGGTGGGGCCGGGGCGCATCCGCCTGGTGACCCACCTGGGCGTGGACGACGCGGGCATCGAGCGCGCCCTGTCCATCTTCGCCTCCCTGGCCTGAGGTCTCGGTGCGTCGCTGGCTCGCCCGTCTGGCGCTGGTGCTGGCCGGGGTGCTGGCCATCGCCCTGGGGGGCGCCTGGTACCTGGTCGCCACGGTGGATCTGGTGGCCTTCGAGGCTCAGCTGGCCCTGGCCGCGCGGGAGCGTACCGGCCACGATCTGCGGATCGAGGGCCTGGACCTGCGGCTGCTGCCACTGCCGGGCCTCCAGATCCAGGGGCTGATGGTCAGCGCAGCGCCGGGCTTCGGGCCCGAGCCCATGCTGACGGTGGAGCGGGCCAGAGCCCGCGTGCGGCTGCTGCCCCTGCTGCAGGGTGAGCTGGAGCTGGGGGCCCTGGTGCTCGAGGGCCTGGAGCTTCGCCTGGAGCGCAGCGAGGCCGGGCGCGGCAGCTGGGAGATCCTGGTGGAGCGGCTCAGGGCGGAGCGTGCGCCCAACGAGTCCACCGATCTGCCCCCCATCGGGCGCGTGATCCTGCGGGACACGGTGGTGGTGTACGAGGATCGAGCAGCAGGGCGGGAGATCCTGGTCCAGGGCCTGCAGCTGGACCTGGGTCCCCTCAGCGCGCGGGCAGCCCCCCAGCTCAGGGTCCAGGCCCAGCTGTCCAGTCGGGAGCCGGCGGTGCAGGCGGCGCTGCTGCTGTCGGCCAGCGGGCGCACGCAGGACGGCCAGCTGGTGGTCAGCGCTTTGGATCTGGATCTGACCTCGAGGGGGGAGCTGGTGCCTGCGGGGGAGCAGCGCCTGATCCTGGCCGCGCCCTTCAGCCTGGACCTGGCCAGCGGGCGCCTGCACGCCGAGGCCCTCGATCTGGCGGCCCTGGGCTTGGCGGTTCAGGGCTCCTTGCTGGCGGAACCCCAGGAGACGGGGCTCGAACTCTCGGGCAGGCTGGGGGTGGAAGGTCCCGATCTGCGCGCCACCATGGGACTGCTGGGCCTCGAGCTCGAGCTGGCGGACCCCTCGGCCTTGGCCAGCGCCAGCCTGGCGACCGCCTATCGCTGGGACGGCCAGGCCCTGCGCCTGGAAGACCTGAGCCTGGTGGTGGACGGCAGCACCGCCACCGGCGCGGTGACCGTCGCCGGCCTGCAGCCGCCCACGGCCTGGTTCGATCTGAGCGTGGATCGGCTGGATCTGGACCGCTACCAGCCTGCCACACAGCCTGGCACCGGGGGACCGCGCGCCGGCCTGGACGAGGCCTGGCTCGAGGGGCGGCTGCGGATGGGTCGCCTGGAGGTGGACGGCCTGCGGATCGAGGATCTCAGCCTGCCCCTCACCGTGCAGCGGGGTGCCCTGGGGGTTCAGGGCGCGACGGCGCGGCTGCTCGGGGGTGGCTTGCAGGCCAGCGTCAGCGCGGATCTGGGCGCCTCCCCCCCACGCTACCGGCTGCAAGGCCAGGCCTCGGACCTGGATCTGGCGGGGCTGATCGCGGCGTCGGGGGCCGAGCGGGAGCTGACCGGACGGCTGGACCTCGAGGTGGATCTGATCACCGCAGGCCCCGCCCGTGATGCTCTGCTGGCGGGGCTGGGCGGTCGCCTCTGCCTGGCCCTGCGGGATGGTGAGATGCCCCTGGCCGAGCGCGCGGGGGCGGCAGGCGTGCGCCAGGGTGACCAGGGTTGGCGGGCCCGACAGGCCCATGAGCGCTTCGCCAAGGTGCGGGAGCGCCTGGTGGCCCTGGCCACCGAGAAGCTCGACGCCAAGCGCCCCGAGCGCCTGGTCTACACCCGCATGGGGGCCTGCTTCGCCTTCGAGGGCGGCGTCGCGCGCAGCGACGACCTGCGGGTGGACGCCGATCGTCTGCAGCTGGAAGGCGCTGGCCTGATCGATCTGCCCGGCGAGGCCCTGGACCTCAGCTGCCTGGTCGGCCTCGAGGGCCTCCCTCCCATGGAGCTGCGGGTGTACGGCGCTCTGGACGACCCGCAGGTCGAGCTGGACAAGCCCGGCGCCATGGACGTCGTCCGTTACCGCGTGGAGCAACGGCGGGGCGCGCTCCAGGATCAGGTGGACCTGCGGCGCACCCAGCTGCAGGACGAGCTGCAAGGCCACCGCCAAGAGCTGCGGGACGATCTGCGAGACAAGACCGGCGAAGGGGTGGACAGGCTGCTGGACCACCGGGAGCAGGTCCTCGAGCGCCGGGACGAGCTGCGGGGGCAGGTCCAGGAGGCCCGCCAGGGCTTGCGTGATCAGCTGCGCGGAGCTCGGGAAGGCCGGGTCGAGCGCCGGCGCGGCGGTGAGGAACAGAGCGCAGCGAGCCAGGAGAACTCCGCCGAGGCCGCCCCTGAACAGGGCCAGCAGACGGAGCCGTAGCAAACTGGGCGGTTCGTGCGAGGCGCCGGTGGAAACAAACGGTTGACCTCACTGGGAAATCCAGGAAGAATGTCAACGGATGTCGCCATTCCGTCGGGCGTTCGGTACGCCTGGAACCATCGGAGCTCGTCATGGCCTTCTCGCTTCCCCGTCTCTCCGTCTCTACGCTGATCATCGCGGTCTGTCTTCCCGGCTGCCCGCGCTGCGACAAGGACCCCGAGCTGGACACCGGCGCGGTCGTGGTCGTCCCTGACGACACCGCCCCGCCTGTTGACACCACGCCCCCCGAGGACACCACGCCCCCGGTGGACACCGAGCCCCCCGACGTGAATGTCGACGGGATCGTCAGCGGCACGGTGCAGGTGGATCTGTTCTGCGTGGACAGCCTCGGCAACACCGAGGCGGTGGCCTGGGAAGACTACGCGTCGAGCTTCCCCTACGGCTCCATCTTCGTCTCGGCCTTCAACACCGACGAAGACAGCCAGGAGACCACCTACCACGCCATGGACACCATCCGTTCGCCCACCATCGGCGGTGATCCGTACACCCTGGACATCTATGTGCCAGGCGAGGAGACCATCTACGTGGGCGCGACCCTGGACAAGGACCAGGACTTCGTCATCGGCACCTACGACCCCACGGGCGTCCACCCCGAGGCCATCACCCTCACCGGCGGCGAGGAACGCGCTGGTGTGGACGTGGTGATCATGGTCGAGGTCCCCACCTGCCCCAGCAGTAGCGGCGGCGACGGCGGCGACGGCGGCGACGGCGGCGACGGTGGTGATGGCGGTGATGGCGGCGACGGCGGCGACGGCGGCGGCGACGGTGGCGGCGACGG
>CALDOK010000266.1 GCA_937912125.1 uncultured Pseudomonadota bacterium | reverse complement strand
CGGCACTCCACGAACGCGCCAGGCGCAGCGCCATGAGCAGCGCCAGGTGCATCTGGCCTGCGGTCAACGCCTCGCTCGGGGCCATGCGGGTCAGCTCGCGGGGGAACCACAGATGGATCACCGAGCGCCGCCCCAGGCCAGCACGGGGATGCTCGGCGAGCACCGCCAGGCCCACGCGCAGGCGCCGTGCCTCTCGCCACAGGTGCTCCAGTTCACGGTCGGCCAGCCCGGGTCCGAGGTCCAGGAACAGCACGTTGGGCCGGAAGAAGGCGGAGCGTAGGGACTGAATCGCTGCGATCACCCCCGTGGCCAGGTCGGTGGAGTCGAGCACCGACGATGTGGTGAAGACGCCCTTACGCCGGAACTCGCGGCCCAGGTTCTTCATGCGCGCGGTGACCTCGGCTACGTCAGTCTGCGCCGCCACCCCCAGCAGCTTGATGGTGCCTTCGGGCCGCACCAGCTCGTGCAGCAGCTGGAAGTCGCCACGCAGGTCGGCCGTGTCCTGCACCGGAACCAGCAGGTTGGGCTTCCGGGCGCGCGGGTTGATGGCCTCGTACTCGGTGGCCCGGGCCGCGGCTCACTCGGCCACCGCTGAGAAGATGCCGCTGCGGGAGTCATCGGTCGAGGACACGCCCCGCCGCAGGATCATGGCGTACAGCGCGAAGGTCACGCCCACCGCCACCAGACTCACGGTGGGGTTGACGATGAACATGGCGAACACGCAGCCCACCGCCCCCAAGGCCGGGACCACGCGGGGCACGCGCAGTGTGGGCCGGTAGCTCTGCAGGCCCAGGCTCGATTCTACAAGCACTACCAGGTTGATGACGAAGTAGGTGATGAGGAAGAACATGGACAGCAGCGGAGCGATCGCGTTCAGGTCCCTCAGCAGCAAGGCGGCCAGCACCAACCCGCCGCTGGCGATCATGGCGCGGCGCGGCTCCCCGGCAGTGGTCACCTGGCCGATCCCACCCACGTCGGGCACCACCTTGTCCTGTACCAGGGCCAGCAGGATGCGCGGCGCCCCCACCAGGGAGGCCAGCGCCGACGAGAGCGTCGCGCCCAGCAAGCCCGCCAGCACACCGGGCCCCCACAGCGAGGCGTCGATCAGGAAGGTGTAGTTGCTGGTGAGCTGCTCGGCGGTGCCCGCCCGGGCCAGCCACACCGCCAGCACCACGTAGATCACAGTGGACAGTGCCACGGCGGCCAGGGTCCCCAGCGGGATGGAGCGGCGCGGATTTTCGAGATCCCCCGACATGTTGGCCCCGGCCATCACGCCGGTGGCGGCGGGGAAGAACACCGCGAAGACCACCCAGAAGGTGGTCCCGGCGAAGCCGTCCTCAGGGCTGCCCCGCCAGTCGCCTACCCACAGGATCTCTCGGCTGGTGTCCCAGCCCGCGGAGCTGCCCAGGACCAGCACCAGCGAGAGGAAGATCACCCCCATGATCACGTACTGAACGCGGAAGGCGAACTGCGCGCTCACATAGGCGATCCCGAAGACCAGGCCGAAGGTGACCAGGTCGATCAGCAGCGGTGCCCACGATGGCAGCACCCAGCCCAGGGAACCCGCCAGCCACAGGCAGCCCTCGCGGAAGCCGAAGATGTACATGGCCACGGCCAGCGCCTGGCTCACGAACAGGGGCACGCCCACTGAGCCGCCCACCTCGATCCCCAGAGATCGGCTGATGATGGCATAGGGCCCGCCAGCCCCCAGCCGGGTGTTGGTGGCGATGCTGGACAGCGACAGCCCTGTTGCGGCGGTGATGCCTATCGCCAGCCCGATCACCAGCAGCGCCCCGAGCAGGCCACCGTTGCCGACGACCCAGCCCAGGCGCAGGTACATGATCACGCCGAGGATGGTCAGCAGCGTGGGTGTGAACACGCCGCCGAAGGTGCCGAGCTTGGCTGGGGTCGAGGGGGACATGGGGTTCATCCGGTGCGTGGAGAAGAGAAAGCCATCCTGCATCTTGCTGTGCCAGAGTCTGGGCTCGGAGGTGTCCGAGGGTCCTTTGGATCTCCAGCTCTTCGGTGCCCGGGGGGGCTCTGAGAAGCCACGGGCGCGCCGACGTCGAGAGTCAGCGGTCGAAGCGGCCGTAGAACGCCGCCAGCTCGACGCCCATGTGACCGTAGAAGCCCCAGCCGACCTCCTCCTCGATCCCGGTGGAGCCGGAGTAGGTGGTCAGGCCGGGGATGTCGAGCTGGCCGTAGGCGGTGGCTTGGACCGCGAACACCGGGAACCGAACCATCACACCCGCTTCGACTCTGGCTGGGAAGTAGGGCATCCGCATGGTGCGACTCCCCTTGGACCACCAGGCGTGGCCAGCACCCAGGCCGCCGCCCACGAACCAGTCCAGGGCTTGGGTGGGCGCCATGAAGTCGTACTTGGCGATGCCGTGGAGCTCACGGTAGCCACCACCGAAGCCGAAGCCGAGGTCGGCCGCCAGGCGGGAGCGATCACCCGCCCAATACAGACCCTGGACGCCCATGGAGGCGTCCGCCCGTACCTTCTCGAAGCCACCGTCCTGCTTGACGATCTTGGGGAACGCCGCAGGGAAACGGTATGGGAGCACGGTGGTGCCGACCGTGGGGCCGACACCCCACTGGTAGGGGACGCTCTGGGCCACGGCGGCTCTGGAGGCCAAGGTGGTGAGGGCCATGGTGAGGATGGGGATTGCGGCGCGCATGGTTCGAGCTCCGAGTTTGGGTGTGAGGGAAGTCGGCCAAGGTGCCACCGCAAGAACGTGGCCAAGGCATCCAGGAGGTGAGGTGCCTGGTGCCGACCGTGCCGCCGGCGTCGAGGTCAGCCTGCACCATGGGCTCCTGCTCCTGCACAGGATGGGCCTGAGGTGGGCTCGCTGCTGGCGCCACGGGGGAGGGGGGCCGGGACCGGGAGGCGGGGTGTGTGAACCCGTTGCAGGGTTGTGCTTTTTTAACATTGTTGAGAATTGTGATTTGTTTGTCACCCGAGCATGAGGGCGGCTGACAGCCGACCGATGGATCGCCTACAGTCATGGTAGTTCGAGGCCAATGACCTCCCCCATGCACCCGGCCTCGACCGGAACGGTCTTGCTCTCATGCTTCGGGTCGATGCGTGTGTGGTGTCTCGCTCCCCTGCTCGGCTCGGCCTGCGCCGATGTCGGTCCTGGCGACTTCGGCAGGACAGGCCCGGGTCCCGACGCGGCCGGTCTGGTCCCCGAAGAGGGCTGCACTCTGGACGACGACGCCTTCCTGTGGGTCGAGACGTCCCAGGCCGCGGTGGCCACGGTCGCGCGGGTGGAGTGGGAGCTGCGCGAGCCGGCGTCGGTGTGGGCCCTGTTCGCCGAGGTAGGAGGCCCCACCAACGTCACCGATCCCAGGCCTGCCGCCACGTCGGGCCAGACCCTGCTGCTGGGCCTGCCCGAGGACACCGAGCTGATGGTCCGGTTGGTCGCCGAGCAGGACGGCGAGCTGCTCTGTAGCGACACCCGGACCGCGCGCACCGGCTGGCTCCCCGCCGAACTCCCAGAGCTCGAGCTGGTGCAGCTGCGGCCCGACGAGGTGGCGTCTGGCTTCTTCGTGACCACCGTCTCGGAGTTCATGTCCTCGCCCTGGCACTTCGTCTTGGACGACCAGGGTCGGGCGGTCTGGGCCTGGGGAGGTGGCCCGGGGGGCACCCGCACCCGCCTGTCGAGGGATCGCCAGAGCATGCTGGTCCTGGAGCACCACAAGGACAACGGGGCGCCCGCTGAGGGCGTGCGGCGGGTCAGCCTGGACGGCGGTAGCAGCACAGTGCACGCGGTGCCCGATACCTGGGTGGACTTCGTCGAGCTACCCGACGGCACCCTGGCGGTGCTGGTGGACGACACGCGCGAGCTCGAGCACCGGGGCGAGCAGCGGTTGATCCGCGGTGATGCGGTGGTGCTGGTCCGCCCCAGTGGAGAGAACGAGGTTCTGTGGAGCAGCTTCGACGCGGCCTGGCCGGACCTGGACCGGGAGTACGCGATCGTCACCTCCGCCTACGGAGTGGAGGCGGAGGACTGGTCCCACATCAACGGGATGGGCCAGGATCCGGCCGAAGGCCTCTTGTACCTCACGTCCGGCGGGCTCGACGCCCTCTACGCGGTGGATCTGGCTACGGGCCACACCCTGTGGGAGCTGTCGGCCCACTCGGACGACTGGTACAGCGACGCCGCGGACCCTCTGATCAACGCACCCCACAGCGTGCAGCCCCTGGGTCCGGAGCTGTTGCTGGTCTTCAACCGGCGTGGTGACACGAGCTTGTGCTCCGAGGCTGTCGAGATCGAGCTGGACTACGCCACCGGCGTCGCCCGCCGCACCTGGGGCGTGCAGAGCGAGGACTGCCTCCACGTGGACTTCCTGGGCAACGCCGAGCGCCTGCAGGGCGGTGACACCCTGGTCTCGTGGTCCTCGAGGGGTCGCATCGACCAGCTTCGCTCCGACGGGGCGACGGTCATGCAGCTGAGCGCTTCGGTCGGCACCATCTTCGGTTTCGTCCAGCACGAGGGCTCCTTGTACCCACCTCGGCTCTGAGCCACCGAGTCACACCAGCGGCGAACGACCTGGCCGCGTGCCCCGCTCTTCCTCCGACAGCTCCGCGCTGGAGGCGCTCCGTCGGCGGAGGCCTGATACCGCCCGCCACGGCGCCCGCTCACGGTTGGGGCCGGCTCTCGGGCTCGTGGCCAGGCTGCTCCACGACTCGGTCGCCCAGGATCAGGGGCATGTTCGCCGGCTTGTCCAGGCGCACTAGGCAGTGGGCGCCGGTGTTGGGGTCGTCCAGCTGCACCATGCGTCGATCCCGCAGGGTGAGCCCCAGCTCCACGAACGGGGTGATCAGGGGAGCGCAGCGCAAGGCGGGGTCGTCGTCCAGCCGCACGCTCTCCTCGTCGGCGTCCAGGTGGCGCTCGGCGATGACCAGCGCGCCGCCGGGCTTGATGGCGTCCACCATGGTCTGCAGGCAGCGCAGGGCTGTGGGGGAGATGTTGGGGCCGCCGCCGAAGTCCAGGAAGAAGGGGGTGTTGAGCAACAGCGCCTTGTCGACGCTCTGGG
>CALDOK010000265.1 GCA_937912125.1 uncultured Pseudomonadota bacterium | reverse complement strand
CGTGCCCCTTACATCGTCGAGTCCGTAGCTGTATTCCCAGCGCGAACCGACATCGACTATCCCAGAGTATTCAGGGCACACTGGACTCATGGACTCGCAGCCCACAACCGCCAAGATGATGATGAACGCGCCTCGCTGCATCAGGAGCCTCCCTTGCCACCTCTGGAGCATAGCATCAGGTGCCTGAAGGGGGAACAGTGCCGACAGCCCCAGACGTAGCGGCCGGCCCCTAACCCGCGCTTCCTGCTGGCCGGCTACGCCGTCAGCAGAAGCGCAAGACGTTAGGCCACTCGAGGTCGCCTTTCTGGACCGCAACGAGCAACTATCGCCCCCGAACGGGACTCCCACGTCCTTACTCCACTGGCACCGAGACGCCCAAAACGCCGCTGTAGCGGCCGGGAACTTGGTCCGGAATGCCGGGTGCCTTCAGCGTGGAGACCACACCATCAAGGTAAAGCGCATCCTGGCAGCCCAACTGGTCGCGGAACAGTGTTGCGAGGTCGTGGAAACGAACCCCTTCGAACGCGATGGCGAAGTAAACTACCCAGGGCTCGGCTACTCCAACACCGCTGCGGACAAGCCGGTTGGGTGAGTCCGCGTTGAAGGCAGAATGGATCTCTCCAGACTGTACCAGCAGAGGTCCAGACTGGGTGGCCAGCACCACGCTCTCCACGGCTGCGGAGTACAAGCTGGACTCCACGACGTGGGCGCCCTGTGCATCGACGTAGAACACACCGTTGGGCAGCAGGAAGAAATTGCCGCTACCCTGCCCAAGCTCGATGGGGTGCAGCTGCACGCCGCTTTCCACATGTAAACCTACTGGGCTTCGATCGGCCTCGAACATACCGGCATTGGTCGCCACCAACAGCGACCTGCCCCGCTCGGCCAGCCAGGTCTCGAGGCCCGCGAAGGTCTGCAGCTCTGGGTGCGCGGGATTCTGACCATACAGGCCGAGTTCGACCTGGTGAAGGTCGACGCGGACCACAGTGTACTGCGAACCACCCTGCTCGATCTGCCGGACCAGGATCGGCTCGACTGCCTCAGCGGCCTCAGCGGCCTCAGCGGCCTCAGCGGCCTCGGCGGCTTCAGCGGCTTCGGCGGGCTCGGCGGGCCGAGCAATGAGGAGTGCGGAAGCAAGCAGCAGGGAAGTGTTCACGGTGCTTCTCCGGGCCATTGAGTAAGCCCAACGGCGTCCGCGTGTCTCAAATGCGGCTGAGGGGCAGGTAGCGTACTCGGGGGAAGGGGCGAATCGTGTTCATTCGCTGGCCTAACCCGCCGTTCGTGACCGACCCGGAGCTTCGCTCCGGGCGGCACAACGGCAAGACGTTGGGGAGCCGGAGGCGACCCGCGGACAGCAGTGGTCCACGACAGTCCTTGGCGACGAGACCAACATCATCGTACAGTCAAAGGGCGTACCAGCACCGCCTTACACCGGTGACCTCCTCCAAAGGACCCTCCATCAGACACGAACCAGCGATCGCGATCTACATGCTCATGAACCTGGCTGGTGGGTGCGCAAGCTCTACCACGCGAATGGATTCGGTGGCCCCAGAGGCTACCAGCTGCGAGAACACCATAGCCGTGTGGGAAAACCACATTCGCGAATACGGTGGGGGCGCGCTGCTTGCGCCGGTGTACGTCAACGATGGAGGGATTTGCTCAGACAGTGATGACGACTATTCAGCGCGGCTGGATATCGACTTCGCCTATTCTCTTGTCTTATCCGAGGAAGACTCCGTCATTGACTGGAACACACCGGTTCGCCTCTGCGACAACGAGTTGAAGTGCCTTCTCGTCCACCACGACGATCCTGGTAGCTACCGCGTGTCGGTGCAAGCGGGGGACGAGTACTGCCTTCGGTGGTTCGTGAAGGCCGACGAAAGCTACGCCGAAATAGATGCCTTGTGCGAGTTCTCGTACGACGGGGACTTGTACCAACAAGAGCCTTTGGTATTCGAAGACGTCCTCGTCATAGACGGCGAAGTGCGCCTCCTGCCTCCGAGCTGGCTTCGACCAGCAGCGTCCGACTAGCCTCGGTGGCCGCTCCCCAACCCGCCGTTCGTGATCGACGGAAGCGCTGCGCGCTTCCGCGGCACAACGGCAAGACGTTAGCGAGAGAACCCGTAGTTCCTTGCTACTCCGCGACGTCGATGGTGCTCGGGTCGCGGCGTGCATCCCACACGCGAAGCACCAGCACGACCTCATCCTCTACTCTGTAGAACACGCGGTGATGGCCGCGGATGAGTTGGCGGTAGAACCCCGGAGGGTCCAGGTCGTAGACCAATAGTCCCATTTCCGGAAACGCGGTCAGCGCCTTCACCGCTGTGAACATGCCTCGGAAGAACCGATGCGCGGCATCCGGATTGCGGTCATCGATGTAGGCGAAGGCGTCGTCGAGATCAGCGAGAGCCTGCTCGGTCCACTCAATCCTCATCGCCCAGCTCCACGCCAAGCCTCTTCTCCCAGCGGGCTACCACTTCATCATGCGAAACGGTGCGGCCCTCAGCCACGTCCCGCTCCGCTTCGGCGATGGCGCGCTGCAGTTCTGCCCGCGCGGCCAGAGTCTGGAACTCGTCGTAGGCCTCGACAGACAGCACCACAGCCACGCTCCGGCCGTGTCTGGTGATGATCACTGGCCTCCCAGTCTCTTCTGCCTGCCGGACAATGTCCCCGGCCTTCGTCTTCAGGTCGGAGAGGGGCTTCACGTCATCGGCGACCCGGATGGCTCTCATTATGGCTCCTTTTTCGGTACCTTATTCTTGCCCGTATACGGCACTATGTCAACTCGAAAGGGCGCGTGGCGAGCGTACGGACTGCCGCTCCGGGGGTGCTGTGTTGATGGCGAAAGCCCCCTCGGGCGAGCTCGAGCGCTCCTGCCTTCTCTCGCTAACAGGGCAATCCTGCGGACAGCACCTTCGGCGCTGCCGCAGATTGCCAGGACGTTGTGCAGCTTGAGCGGCCCGCGGCGGCCGAGCTGTTCTGGCGGGCTCGCT
>CALDOK010000264.1 GCA_937912125.1 uncultured Pseudomonadota bacterium | reverse complement strand
CCACCACCGCCAGGCTCTGGAAGATGGTGGGCTGCATCACCTCGTCGATCTTCTGGTTCAGGCGACCGCCGAAGCGCTCGTCCAGCAGGCGCAGCTCTTCCTCGGAGCAGTCGGCCAGCAGCTCGTGCACGCGGCCCGAGTCGTTCCAGAACCAGGCGTCGAACTCGTCCGCCAGCTGGGCGGCCTTGTACTCGACGCGCATGTCGCGGACGCGGTCGGCCCGCTGGGCATAGGGCAGGCCCATGACCTCGCGGGTCTGGGCGAACTGCTGCTCGATGTCGTTGTAGGTGTCGCCGCCGGTGCCGTCCATGGCGTCGCGCATCAGCTGCGGGTAGCGCTCCATCAGGGCGTGCAGCAGGGCGGGGTCGGCGCCCATGATGATCTCGCGCATGCGGTCGTCGTCGACGTACATCGAGTTGACCTCGGCCTCGATCATGCGCTTGCGGCGCTCGACGTCCTGGTCGAACACCACGCTCTGGTGCTCGGCGTGGGCCTGGACCGAGGTGAAGGCGGCCTCGGACAGCCCGTTCATGAGCTTGAACTGGGCCAGGGCCGAGTCGCGCTGCCGCTGCTGCTCGGGGTCGCTGGTCTGGGGGAAGCGTCGCAGGATGTCCTGCAGCTCGAGGGAGACCGAGGCGTTCACGCCGGGGGGCAGGTCTGGGGCCGGGGTGAAGCTCTCGGCCCGGTCGATCATGTCCAGGAAGTCGATGTTGTCGGGATCGTTGCGTCCGAACTCCGAGCGCAGGGCGCGCTGTAGGGTCTCGATACCGCCCGGGTACTCCCGCAGGATGCGCTGGAAGGCGGCGGGATCGCTGCCGTAGCGCTGCATGATGGCGCGGATCTCGTCCTCGTCGCCGCCGCGGATCTTCTCGGCGATCTCCTCGGCCTGGCGCTGGGCGGCCACCTGCAGCCCGGACTCCTGGCGGGCCTGGGCGCTCTGCTGGTTGAGGTGGGCGATCATGTCGGCGGCGGTGAGGCCGTAGGTGCGGCCCAGGGCCTCGAGGGCCGTGCGGCGCTCCTCGGGGTCCTGGATGTCCTTGATGCGGTCGATCTCGACCTTGGCGTCGTCGGACAGAGGCTGCAGCGGGCGGTCGAGCACGCCGGAGTTCTCGGCTTGCTCGAGCAGCAGGCGCAGCTCGCCCTCGGACATGCCGGAGCTGGCGCAGATGCGGCTGATCTCGGCCAGGCGTTCGCTCTCGGGCATGTCCTCGACCCGCTGGAACTCGGTCAGCGCGCGCAGGTTGGCCTGGGAGCGGGACGCGGCCTGCTCGAGCTCGCGCACCTCGCTGTGGCCGGACAGCCGAGCCAGCATGGCCAGCTGGGCGTCGCGCTGGGAGGGGGGCAGGTTCTGGGCAGCCTGCACCTGGGCCAGCAGGGCCGGGCGCATGACCTGGGATGAACCACCCAGGGTGCCGCCCAGGTAGGCCTGGGCGATGGTGGCGCCGAAGTCCACGGGGCCGTCGCGCCGCAGGGCGCTCTGGAGGCGGTTGAGCTCGGCCACCCGCTGCTCGGGGGGCAGGCCCCGGGCCCAGGCCATGCGCTGGGCCAGGCCGTCGGGGGTGGAGGGATCGATCTGGGAGCGGGGATCGTTGGCCGAGAGCTCGAGGACCAGGGCGTCCTCACGCTCCACCGTGCGGTAGTCCTCGGCCCGCCGGATCATGGAGCTGACCTCGATGGCGGAGGGGCCGAAGATGCGGGGCAGGAAGCGGCCGTTGGCGTCGCGTCGCTGCTGGGTGAGGGCGGCCAGGCCCCCGGGCTGCAGGCGCCGGTCCAGCTCGGAGAGCTCCCGGGGGTTGCAGCCGTGCAGCAGGTCGGCCACCTGGCGCGGGGTGGGGCGCGGGAAGCCGCCGTCCAGGAAGGTCTGGATCTGCTGGGCGTGGGACGCCACCTGATCGGCGTCCATGGTGTAGCCGGCCAGGGCGTCGCCGCGGGACTCGCGCTGGGTAGCGGAGCGCTCGGCGTCGCTGGGGACCGCGCGGGCTTCGCGGGCGGCGATGCGGCGGCGCTCGCTGGGGGCGGTGCGCAGGTTGCGGGTGATGTACTCGGGGGTCTGGTCGGTGTCGTCCACCAGCTCGCGGCCCTCGAGCATGCGCAGCATGTTCTCGTTGGACAGCTGGTTGTCCCGGGACATGCTCTGCAGCAGCTCGTATGCCTGGTTGCGGTCGCCCTCCCAGTGCAGGGCTTCGATGGCCCGATCGGTCTCGCGGACCCGGGTCTCGACCTCGAGGGCGCGGGTGCGCCCCGCGTCGCGCAGCCGGACCGTGTTGGGGTCCTGGTTCATGCGCTGGGCGTCCTGCAGCATGACCTGGAAGCCGTGGTCGCCCCTCATCAGGGTGTCGATGCGCACGGGCATCTCGCTGTCGCTGCGGCGGCCATCGCGCTTCTCGGCCGTGGCGGCGTTGACCAGCGCGTCCTGGTCCCGCAAGAACTGGGAGCGCTGGGCCGGGGTCATCTGCTCGAAGTAGTAGCGGACCGTGTCGGGGTCGGGCTGGCCCGGAGGCTGGATCTCCCGCAGCAGGGAGTTGCGCAGGCCGGTGAAGCGCGGCTCGTGTACGTCGAGCTCGAGGGAGGCCTCGGGGTTGAACTCGTTGGAGGCCCGCAGCAGGGCCAGGCCGCGGTCTTCGTCGCCACCCTGAAGCGCGTCCCGCAGCTGGTCCTCGATGGGCTGCATCTCACGGGCGTCGTCGCCGCCGCCGATGGTGCCCCCGGCCAGGCGCCGGGCTTCCCACTCCTCGAAGAACATCTTGCGCTGGGCCGGGGTCATGGCGTTGAGCGCGTTGAGGATGGCCTCGTCGGTGCAGTCGTGGGTGAGCTGGTTGAAGAGGATGTTGCGCTGGCGGATGTAGTTGGGGTCGTTGGGGTCGCCCAGGGCCCGGCGGCGCTGGTCCTGCTCGGACTGGGTGTGCTGGACCTGGTAGCCGCTGTCCAGGACGCTCTGGCGCAGCGCGCGCAGCTCGGGAGGCAGCTCGCCGACCGGGGAGCGGGCCAGGTAGTCGGCGAACTCTTCGGCGCTCATGTTGCGCCGGTAGGCCTCGTTGCGGAAGCCTTCCTGAGCGGCGTTGTCGGTGCCCACGAAGGTGGCGATGGAGCGGCCGGGCTGCTGGGAGCGGTCGGCCTGGGCCAGGCGCAAGACGACGTCGACGGGCATGCCCGTCTGGCGGGAGACCTCCTCGGCGTGGGTCTGCAGGTCGCCGATGGGGCAGTCCCGCAGGGTCTGGATGTGCTGCTGGGCCTGGGGCGCACCCGCGAGGGCGGCCTGGTCCTGGGCCATGATGCGGGTGTAGATGCCCTCGAGCTCGGCGTCGCTGCGGCCGGTCTGCTCCCGCAGGCGCTCGAGCACGCGGGCGCGCTCCTCGGCAGGCAGCTCCCGGGCCTGGTGCAGGGTCTGCACGACGTGGTTCTCGACGGTGAGCTCGCCCTGGGTGGCGCGCATCTGCTCGTCGGTCAGCCCCGCGATGCTCTGCAGGCGCAGCAGGGCCTCGCGGCGCTCGTTGGCGGGCAGGGCGTTGACCCGGGTGAGCTCCTGGCGAAGGGCCTGGGAGGGCTGGGTGCGGGTGGTGCTGGTGCCGTCGAGGCGGGTGGCCTCGGACTCGGTGATGGTGAAGAGCGGGCGCAGCAGGGCCTGGGGGTCTTCGGCCGAGCGCAGCTGGCGCACAGTCTCTTCCCGCGACCAGCCGTTGGCGGATGCCAGGGCGTCGATGCGAGCGTTCGCTTCCGCCACGGGCAGGGGGACCGTGGAGCCCGCCTCGCCGGGAGTGCCCAGCAGGGTGGCGACCTGCATGGTCTGCTGGGTGCGCTGCTCGAGGGCGGTGGCGGCCTGGGTGGCCTCGGTGACGCGCTCCTGCACGCCGCTGGCCAGGGCTTCGTTGTACTTGCCCGCCTGGTTCATCAGGGCCAGGCCGGCGTTCAGCTCGTCGCCGCTCACGCCGTTCTGGAACGAGGTGCGGACGTCATAGCCGTCCTCGTCCACGGCGGCGGGGTCGGCCATGAGCGCGGCGCGCTGGGCCGGGGTCATGCGGCGCAGGATCTCGATGGCTTCGTCGTCGTCGACGCCGGTCTCGTCCATCTCGTTGATGAACTCGTTGCGCAAGGCGATGTAGTCGTTGTATTCCCGCTGGGCCGCGGCCCTCGCGGTGGGGTCTTGGATGGCGGCGATGGCGGCGGGGTTGGTCTCGATGCGCTGGAAGGTCTGGTTGCCGCGCAGGCCGGCCTCGCGGCGGCGGCGCGCCAGCTCGTCGACGTCCTGCCTGTGGGTGTCGTCGCCGGCGTTGTCCCGGTCCCACCGGGCCAGGGCCCGCTGGGCGTCGCGCAGCTCGGGGGGGCACTGATCGGGGGGCAGGCGCCGCAGGTGGTTGAGCATCTCCTCGGGGGTGATGCCTCGCTGCTCGGCCCAGGTGGTGAGCTGCTGGGCAGCCTGGGGGCCCTCCATGCCCAGGCGGGCACCCCACTCGCGCTGGTTGTGCTCCATGGTGGCCACGGCGCTGAAGCGGCGGATGTCGGCCGGGTCCATGCCCGTGAGCTCGGCCACCTGCTGGATCTTTCGCTCGGCGTCGTTGCCCGACAGGTTGCCGGCCTGCAGGTCGCGGATGGCCTGGGCGGCGGGGCTGAGGCTGGCGGGGTCGGCCCCTTCGAAGAGGTTCGAGGTGAGCGGGTCGCCGGGCCGGCGGGGGCCCTGGTTGACGTTGCGCCCGGCGGCGCGGGCCAGCGCGGCCTGAGTGGCGATGATGGATTGTTCGTAGGCGTCCTGGAGCTGCTGAACCGTGAGGTTCATGCGCTGGGCGAGCTCTTCGAGGCGGCGGGTGCGCTCCTGGGGGCTGAGGTCGCCGTTGGCGCGGATCTCGCTGACGCCGTTGAGCGCGGTGTCGCGGGTGTCGCGGTTGCGCTGGGCGCGCATCAGCGTGTCCGGCGCCATGCCGGTCATGCGGGAGAGGTTGGCGTAGGCCTCCCACTGCTGCTGCATGGGCATGGCCCGGATGGCGTCCAGGCGGGCGTCGAGCTGCTGGTTGGCCACGGGGCCTTCCACCAGCCCGTTGCCGTTCTCGCCGTTGGCGAGCATGGCGCCCATGAGCTGCTGGACGGGGACCTGGCCCGTGAGGCCCTGCAGGGCCTGGGCGCGCTGAGCGGGATCGGAGATCAGGTGGATCTCCTGCAGCCGGGCGTTGATCTGCTCGGCTGACATGGACTGGCCCTGGCCCTGGGCCGGACCGCCCCGTTGCAGCTGGGCGCGGATCTGGTCGGCCGTGACGCCCGAGGCGCTGGCCATGGAGGCCACGTACCCGTCGACCTCGCCGAAGCTGACCCCCAGGCTCTGGGCGATGGCGCGGGTCTGGACGATGGTGACCTGGCTCGAGCGGGCGGCCTCGACCTGGGCCTGGCGCCAGACCTCGAGGCTCTGGCCGGCGGGGCGGCCGGCACCCAGGGTGTCGTCGCTCTGGGCCGCGGTGCGGACCTGGGCGGCCAGGGCGCGGAGGCTGGCGTCGTCCTCGAGCTGATCTTCGGGCAGGAAGATCAGGTGGTTGAGCATCTGGTCGCCCGAGAGGCCCCGCTGGGCCCCCAGGGTGGCCAGGCGATCGGCGGCCTCTTGGCCCTGCTCGGCGGGCAGGCCCAGGTAGCGGGCGGCGCGGGCCTGCTGGTCGCGGCGGGTCTGCTCTTCGGACCAGCGCTGCAGGGCGTCCAACGAGACGCCGGCCAGGGTGGCCATGCGCTGCTGCTCTTCGGCGCTCTGGGTGATGGGCGCCCGGATGTTCTGCGACGCGATGGCCGTGCCGGTGTCGCTGTACTGCTGGTCGAGCATCCCGGCGAGCTGCTCGGGGGTCTTGCGCGGGGTCTGGCCGGCGCCCAGGGCCTCGAGGCGGCGGGCGCGCTCTTCGGGGGGCATGTTGCGAGCCGCGCTGATGTCGCGCATGAGGGCGTCGCGCTGCAGCTGTTCCTGGCGCTCCTGCTCCTCGCGGCGCTGAGCGGCGGTCTGGGTGGCGGGGGTGGTGGCGGTGTCCGAGTCGGTGGCCGCGTGCTCGCGGTCGGTGGCGGTGGCGTCGGTGAGGGAGACCGGGCCGACGGTGGTGTCGGTCTCGGTGTTCTCCGTGGTCTGCTCCTGCTGAGCGGCGAACAGCTGGCGCTCCGCCTCCATCTGCTCTTCGGTGCGGAACTCGTCGTCCGGGCTCCAGGGGCGATGGCCGGGAGCGTAGAAGTACTTGCGCGCGCTCAGGCCGAACCGGGCTGCGATCTGCTCGTAGAGCAGTGTGCCGCCCTCGAGGGTGGTCACGGCCAGCTCCATCAGGCGGATCTCTTCCTCGGCCTCGGTCAGCTCGGTGGTCTTGGTGGCGAGCTGGGTCTCGGCCTCGGTCTTCTGGGTCTCGGCTTCGCTGCGGCGGGCGGGGATCTCGGTGCGCCAGGCGGCCTCGAGGCTGTCGAGCAGGGCGGCGAGGCCCGATCGCTCCTCGCTGATCGCGGTGCAGGTGTTGTCGCCAGCGGCGCTGGTGGGGACGCTCTGGCCGCCCGCGGTGCCGTCGGTGCTGGCCAGGGTGGTCTGCTGGGAGGCGAGATCGGCGTCGGCCCGATCGATGTCGTCCTGGGTGTCCTGCCACTGGTCGTAGGAGGTCTGGTACTCGATCTGGAGGTCGGACAGGGTGGTGGTGAGGCCCTCGACCCGGGTGGTCAGGTCGTCGCGCTCACGGGTGAGGGTGTCGACCGTGCGCTGGGTATCGGTGGTCTTCTTGGTGATGGCTTCGCTGAGCTTCTCGCAGATCTTGGGGACATCTTCCGGGCCATGGGCGGCGCCGCCGCTGCTGGGGGGCTGCAGCGCGTTGAGCTCGTCCTGGAGCTGCTGCATGAGCTCGTTGAGGCGCTCCTGCTCCTGGTTCAGGGCCTCGGTCTCGTCCTTGAGCTTGTTGACGTCGCGCTCGTAGCCCTTCATCTCCTGCGGGAAGCGCTTGGCCTTGAGGTCGTGGAAGCGGAGCTGGCTGTCCTTGTCCGGGGGCTGGGGGGGCTTGTTCTGGGCCTGCGCGGCCTCGGAGCGCTGCTCGACCAGCTCGCGCCGGGAGTCGCGCCGGTCGGCGTTGTCGTCCATCTGGCCTTGGGTGGCGCCGATGCGGTCCTGCTTGCCCGTGAGCTTGCCGCCGGTGGTGCCCAGGTCGGTCTCGTTCCACTCGAGGTCGATCTCGACCTTGTGGATCTCGGCCTCGAGGTAGTCCCGCTGGTCTTCGTAGCTCTGCTGGGCCGCCGAGACGCGCCCCCGCCCCGTGGGCACGGGCTCGGCCTCGGGCGCTTCCTGCTCCCGCTCAGAGCCTGCGGCGGCTTCTTCGGCCTCCTGCTCGGCTTCTTCGAGGACCTCCTCGATCTCGTCTTGCTCTTCGGCCACGGCCGCGGCTTCCTGGTCGGGGGCCAGCTGGCCGGAGGGGCGCTGGTCTGGAACGGGGGCCGCGCTGCTGGGTGTGGTGCGGGTCTGGGGGGTGGCGCTGGGGCCGGGCTCGGTGGAGGGGGTGGGCTGGGGCAGCGTCACCGCTGGGGTGGCGGCCTCGGCCTCGGGGCTGGAGGTGCGCGCGCGGTCGACCTCGGCAGCTTCGGGGCGCTGGACCCCGCCTTCGCCGGCCTCGGCCCGGAGCTGGTCGAGGATCGGTGCGGCGCGCTCGAGAGCCTCGGGGACCAGATCGAGCAAGGGCTGAGGGCCGCGCTGGGGGTCTTGCTGAGCGCGACCGCGGACCTGTTCCTGTTCCCGAGGGCGGAAGACGTCGAGGGCCTGCTGGACGTGCTCGGGCCTGAGGCCCACCTCGGCCACAGCGGGCTCGATGATCTGGCCGGTGATGAACTGCTCGAGGCGCTCCTGGGGGTCGAGGGGCTGCTCGGGGCCCTGCTCGCCGCCGCGCTCGCCTTCGGGACCTCGGCCTGGCTGCTGCCGGCCGCCGCGTTCGCCGCCGGCTGGGGGCTGCCCGCCGCGGGCTCGCTGGGAGGAGCTGCCGGGCCCGGGGCGTCCGCCCTCGCGCTCGCCCTCCGCGCCGGGCTGCTGCTGGTCCTCGGTGGGGAGGATGGTGACGATGGCGGTGGCCAGGGCGTTGGCCAGCAGCTCGCTGGCGTCGGGGGCGCTGCCTCGGGGTGCGCCTTGCTGGCGCTCGGGCTGGGCCTGGCGCGGGGCCTGCTGGCTGCCCCGGCCGGCTTGCTGGCCGCCACCGCTGGACGGCTGCTGGGACCTGCCGCGGGGTTGGGTGGTGCTGCGGCGGCTGGACGAGCGCTGGCTGCCACGGGGGGAGCGCTCGCTGAGCTGGCGGGACAGGCCGCCCAGGGCGCCGCGGGCGTCGCGCATGACGGGGGCATCGGAGGAGGCCTCGGCCACTTGGGCCGGAGAGGACTCGACCGCAGGTGCGCTGACGGAGAGCTGGTCGGAGCCGAGGGCGCCCAGGGAAGCGCCCACCACGCGGGCGCGGGACACGGCCTCGACCTCGGCCTTGTCGGTTGGGGCCGAGATGGAGAGCCCGTCGCCGCTGGGGGAGGGCAGGCGTCCCTGATCGGCCTGCTCGACGTGGGCGAGCTCGTGGGCCAGGATCTGTTCGCCCTGAGGGGAGTCGGGGGCGTACACGCCCGCCCCGAAGAACACGTCGGAGCCCACGGCGAAGGCGCGGGCCTGGATGTCGGCGGCGGCGCGGGCGGCGGCGGCGTCGGTGTGGATACGGACGTGGGAGAAGTCGTGGCCGAAGGCGGCCTCCATGCGGGCGCGGACGGCGGGGGGCAGGGGGCGGCCGGTGCGGCGGACGGTGCGCTCGAGCTCGGCTTCGGGGCTGGGGGCGCCGGTGCCGGCGCGCAGGTCGGCGTGGATCTGGGCGCGGAGCACGGACATGGAGCCGGTGCCGGGCATCATGTCCTGGGCGTCGACGCCTGCGATGCCCAGCTGGATGGCCTGGGCGGCCATGGCGGTGGGCCCCTGCTGGGCCTGTTGGGACAGGGCCTCGAGCACGAACTGGTTGCCAAAGGTGTCCTGCAGCTGGGCGACCGTGCTGCTGGCAGGCTGGGCCTGTTCGGGGCGGACGACCTGGCTGACGGTCTGTTCCTGGAGCTGTGAGCTCTGGGAGAGGTCGCGTTGCTTCCGGCGTTGGCGCTCGCGGCTTTGGCTCATGGCGGTCTCACGTCAGCAGGGGGTCTTAGACATCAAACCTCCCCCTGACCCCCGGGCTTGTGGGCCCCGTGGTCGGCGGGAAGGTGCGTGTTTGTCAATATTAGCACGCGCGCGCGAAGAGCGTGGGGCTTTCTGGTCGCGCGACCTCCTCCTGACAGATCGCGAAAAGGAAGGAAGAAAGCGTAATGGAAGGCGAACAGCGCCGGAGGGCTTCGGGCCATGCCAGGATGCGCGCGGAGGAATCATGGATCCGCATGCACTTCGGGCTCACCTCGACGATCTCTGCGAGCGCCTCGAGCAGCACAAACCCCTGCGTGCCGTGGCCTGGGCTGGGGCCGCATTGGTGGCCACCGGGGCCCTGATCGGCTGTGGTGACGAGGTCGATACCGAGAGCGGCGTCCTCTATGGGGCACCGGACGTCGAGTACGCCTGCGATGACGATCTGGACGATGACGGCGACGGCGATGTGGACTGCGACGACGCGGACTGCGCCGACGACCCCGCGTGCATGAACGCGGGCGCCTACGCGGCTCCCGAGGCCTGAACCCTCGTCAGGCTGCGGGCGTCAGGGCGCCTCTGTAGGGTCCGCCGGCAGGATCGGGGCGGGCGCGGGTGTGGTGGGAGCCGGGGCCGCGGACGCGCTGGGGTCGAGGCCGCCCTTGCCACGCGGGCGCTCGGGAGCAGGAGGCGCGGCGAACCAGCGGTCCTTGCGGAAGCTGGTCCAGGTCCAGGGAAGCCACTTCAGCAGGCTGGCGGCCAGCCACAGGGCCCACAGCAGCATGGCCACGCGCCAGGACCACATGGGGATGGAGAGCACCGCGGGGGTGGGCATGGCGCCGTCGATGCGGTCCGCGAACCACATCAGCTCGGTGGCGCTCGAGCCGTTGCCCTCGATCTGCATGTCGGGCTGAAGCAGCAGGCCTGCATGGATCGCGGCGTAGAGGCTGATCAGGGCCACCATGGTGGCGAAGATCACCGCCAGCTGGGTGAGGTCGAAGGCCCACCAGGCCTTGGGCGCCCGCTGGCGGCGGAAGCCCACCAGCACGAACCAGCCCACCACGATGGCCGGGCAGAGGATGGGCACCTGGGTCATGCCCAGGCCCAGCAGCAGCCACTGCCAGGTGCGCAGGGGGGTCCAGGGCAGCCGGGCCAGCAAGGGCGCCGCTACCAGCACCACCAGCACATAGGTCCAGAACAGAGGCACAGGGCCCCAGCCCGGGCCGACCACGGCCAGGATGCAGCGCTCAGCGGGGGCATGCATCACCACGCCCACGTTCACCGCGGGGGAGCCGAGGTCCAGGGTGGGCACGCCGCTGAACAGTGAGGGATCGTGGGGCTGCTGCCAGCTGAGCAGCACGCTCTGGGCTCCGGGCTGCAGCGGCAGCCAGACCTGGCCTTCCCGAAGCTGCAGGGGCCGCTCGCGGCCGTCGATGGTGACCTGCTGCAGCTTGGCGCCGGGGGGCAAGGTGACCGCCTGCTGCCCGCCCTGGCTGGTGCGCACCACCATGCCCAGGCTGCCTTCGCCCAGGCGGCGTCCGGGGGTCCAGTCCAGGCGGGCCTGGTCGATGGTGATGGTCTGGCCGGAGACGGCGTCGGGGCGGCTGACCGTCAGGGTGACGCTCTCGCCCGGCCAGGGGAGCCAGCGGGGGGCCCAGGCACCGGCCTGGCTGTGCTCGATGGGGTCGATGCCGGTGGCCTCGCAGCTGAACACCGGGCTGCAGCTGAAGCTCCACTGCTCGGTCCAGGGCACGCCAGCGGGAGCGGTGAGCACGATGCTGTCGCGCTCTTCCAGGGTGGAGACCCAGCTGACCGCGGGGCGGTTGCGGTCCAGGCTGACCCGCACCTGGCCGTCCTGCACCTGCAGGCTCTCGTCGGTCACCCCTTCGCCCTCGAGCACGGGCACCAGCAGGCTCAAGGCTGCGTCGCTGCCGCCGACGCGCTCCACCTCGGTGCGCACCCTCCAGGGGATGCCCAGGTCCAGGGTGCGGCGCACCACCAGCCAGGGCGCGAGGTTTTCGGCTGTGGTGTCGGCGGCGCCCACGGTGCTGGGCAGGGTGCGGGTGAGCTGCACGGTGCGCTCGGCGGTGCCGTCGGGGTGCAGGCCGTCCAGGGTCCAGTCCGGGTTGGCTCGCCAGCTGGACCGCTTGGGGGCCGCGGCCAGGGTGAGGGTGAGGCTGTCGCTGGCGGGCAGCGGGCCCGTGATGCGCAGGTGGTGGACGCCGGGGTCGAGGCGGACGTGCAGGAAGCCGTCGTCCAGGCGGGCCAGGGCGGAGGTGCGCTGGCCGTCGATGGTCACCTCGGCGGGCACCCAGGCGCGCGCCGGACCAGGCACGGGCCACGAGCTGGCAGCCTCGGCATGGACCTCGGCCTCCATCACCAGGCTGCCACCCTGGACGGTCAGCGCCAGACCCGGGGTGGAGACGCAGGCCTGTCCGCAGGCGGGGGGCTGGGTGAGGCGCTGCTCGAGCTCCCTCAGCACGGTGGCGTCGGGGGCGGCCTGGGCCGCGGGAGCCAGCAGCACGGCGGCCAGGACGACCGCGGCTGCGGGGACGGCGCCGCGGGGGATGCGCAGGGTCTTGAGGCCCGCCATGCGCAGCCCGAGGGCAAGCAGCAGCAGCACGCGGAGCATGTTCATGGCGCCGTTGGCCTGGGGCCCGAGCAGGAACAGGCGGACTGTGTGGTCGGAGCTGACGGGGCCGGACCACTCGAGCACCGGGTCGCCACCGAAGGTGGGGCCGCTGTCCCAGTCGTAGTACTCGGTGGCGCTGGGGTTCCAGTTCCACTGCTGCACGCCCGGGCCGGTGGTGGCCACCGAGGTGGGGTCGTACTGCAGGGAGAGGTAGCGGCCGTCGTCGATTTTGCCCTTCTTGATGCCGGAGCCGCGGGTGAGGCCGCTCTCGGAGGCCAGCAGGCCGCCGATGTCCCCGAAGTCGAGGGAGTCCCCGAGCTCGCCGCGCTGGCGGTGGTCCATGGCCTGCTGGGGCTCTGGCCTGGCCTTGCCCTCCAGGCCGTCGATGTCCTGATCGTAGGGGGAGACCGTGGAGGTCGGCCCCTGGGGTGGAGCGCCGAAGAACACGTCCTGGTCGGGCACCGAACTCTGCCAGGGATGCTCCAGCACCGGGAACAGGCCCGTGCGCACCTGATCCACGGCGAAGGGCACAAGGATGATCAGCAGCAGGGCGCCCAGGGTCCAGCGCAGGCCCAAGGCCACCCGGCGAGGCCAGCCTTCAGGCACCCAGCGGTGCAGCCCGACGCTGACCAGCAGCAGCACCCAGGCCCAGCTGGGGGCGTCGCTGTGCTGGCGTGACAGAGCGAGCCCCAGCAGGGCCACGGCGGCCCAGCGCCAGCCCAGCAAGCGACCGGCGGCCAGGGCCAGGATCAGCACGTAGAACAGGTCGAACAGGTCCCAGTCGTGGAGCAGGGAGCCGGGCACCCGGTCCACGCCGGTGGCGGCCAGCAGGCGCCAGCCCGGGGCCAGGTGCAGGGTGGCCTGCAGGGAGCTGACGTCGGTGCCCCAGCCCACGATGGGCAGGAGAGCGGGGCGGGACTCGACCCGAGACTCGGCCACCAGGTGCAGGTCGGCGCTGCGCAGCGCCACGCCCGGGCGGCCCGCTGCGTCCTTGGTGATCACCAGATCGCGGCCGTACTCCACGGCGTGTCCCAGCTCGTAGGGGGCCAGCATGGACAGGCCCCAGCCCTGGGCCATGCTGCCGTCGATGCGGTCGCGGAAGGTGAAGCCGCTGCCGTCGGCGTCGAGCCAGATCTCCCGGTCGAGGTTGAGGCGGTTGGGGGCGGGCTCGGGCTCGCCCCGGCGCAGCTCGCCGAAGGCCAGCGGCTGGGTCGAGGAGACCATGTAGGTGGCCAGGCCGCGCCAGTCGTCGGGCAGGGGGGTGCGGGCGGGGTCGACTGAGGGCGGGCCGGTGAGCTCTACGGCGCGGACCTGATCGTCGGTGGTCACAGCCCAGAACTCCTGGGCGGGCCAGGGGGCGGGCAGGGCGGGGGCGGCCAGGCTGGTGACCGGGCCTTCGTGCAGGGCCTCGATGCCGACCGCGAAGGTGCCGGCGCGCACCTGGACCACCAGCTCACCCTCGGCGGTGAAGCGGGCCGGCAGATCGGCGCTGAGGCTGACGGGCTGGGTGCCGCTCACGCCAACCACCCCCAGGTTCACCTCCCGTGCGGAGCCCGATGCTCGCAGGGTGATGCGGGTATCGACCCGCAGGGGCACGCCGTCCATCACATGCCGGGAGACCTCGAGGTCCAGGCGCTCCTCGGCCGCGGGTGCGCTGCCACCGGGGCCCAGGCGCAGCAGGCCTTCGTCGTCGATGGCGGGCTGTGCCACGGCCTGTCCAGCCACCGTGAGCAGCACGCGCCCGGTGGTGGTGGGCAGCGGCAGCCCCTGCGGCAGGCTGGACCACACGAAGCGGCCCTGGATCGTGTGGTCTCCAGGCCCCAGGACCACCATGGGCAGTCCGCCCTGGTCCCGCACCACGGCCGGTTGCCCGTCGGCCTGGACCTGCTGGGGCCAGCGGGCCTGGCCGCCCGGCAGGGGCACGGCGATCTCCCGATCCGTGTGCACCGCCAGGTCGAAGCTTCCACCGCTCGCGCCGAGCTCGAGACGAAGCTCGCCGGGCCAGATGCACGCGGCGCCTTGGGCCGTCACGGGGCACGCCAGGGTCGGGTGTCCTGCGAGCACCCACGCCACCCAGGGCTGGAGCTCGGGGGGGAGCTCATCCTGGGCCTGGGCAGGCCCCGCCATGCAGAGCCAGAGGGCGAGGATCAGGGAGAGTGGGATCTTCACTGAGCGGACCAGGTGCGGCATGAGAGGCTCCGAAACCCGTTAGGGGCCGCAGGAGTGTATCAAGTCAGGAGCCTCGCCATGCTGATCGGTGAACGTGTTCGCCTGCGTGCCCTGGAGCGCATGGACATCCCCACTCTGCTCCGCTGGATGAACGACCCCGAGGTCCGCGAGGGGCTGCTGGTGTTCGCGCCTTTGTCCACCATGGCGGAGGAGCGCTGGCTCGAGGGCCTGGCGGATCGCCCTGACGACTACGTCTTCGGGGTCGAGGCCCTCATCGAGGGTCACTGGCGGCACGTGGGAAACGTGGGCTTGCACGGCATTGAGCGCCACCACCGCCGGGCCGAGATCGGCATCGTCATCGGTGAAAAAGACGCCTGGGGCAAGGGCTACGGCAGCGAGGCCATGGCCCTGATGATGCGCTTCGCCTTCCACGAGCTGGGGCTGCACCGCATCGAGCTCGAGGTCTTCGAGAGCAACCTGCGCGCGCTCAAGACCTACCGGGCGCTAGGATTCGTCGAAGAGGGCGTGCGACGCGAGTCGATCTACACAGGCGGCCGCTTCATCGACGCCCTGCACATGGGCGTGCTGCGGTCCGAGTACGACGCGCGCTTTGGCGTATAGGGCTGGCTCTTCGCCGGCGCATGGGTGAGGCTTCGGGATGCTCCGCGTCCTGTTGATTCTCGTCCCTCTGTTCCTGAGCGGCTGCTCGTTCCTGTGGGACACGGCCCTGTCCGTGCGCTGTGGACAGAGCGAGGAATGCGCCGAGCACGGCCGCTGCGGGGTGCGCACCTGGCGGGCGGGGGACCGGGGCTGGCGCTGTGTGGTGGAGTCCAGCGACGACTGCGCGGCCACGGAGCTGTGCCGCACCGAGGGGCGCTGCGCCTACGATCCGCACATCGACCCGGAGGCCTGCATCGCGGCGGAGCCTGCCCACTGCCTCGGGTCGGACCGCTGCGCCCAGGACGGTCTGTGCCTGCTGGGCGCCGGAGGCGCCTGTGTCACCAGCCAGCGGGGCTGCCGGGCGTCGGTGGCCTGCGCTGAAGACGAGCGCTGCGCCCCCAGCAACGAGCGGGCCTGCGGGCGCGCGTGGGCGGATGCCGTCAGCTGGTGCGACGCGCCCTGTGAGGCCGAGGGTGCCTGTGAGCGCGACGGGCTGGTGTGCCGGGTGGTGGACGCCGCCGCCTGCCGGGCTTCCGCGGGCTGCGCGGACCACGGCCGCTGCCACCTGGATGCCGAGCTGGGGGTCTGCGTGGCCCGCAGCGACGCCGACTGCCAGGGGTCGGTGGCCTGTGTCGAGGGGCTCGAGGACGGCACCCGGCCTTGCACCCTGCGGGGCGGGATCTGCGCCGACCCTCGCAGCTACTGCGAGCGCTCCGAGGTCTGCGTGGTCCGTGGGGACTGCACCGCCAAGGAGGGCACCTGCGCCCCCACGGACGACAGCTGCGCCGGCACCATCGAGTGCCTGGTGCGGGGCCGCTGCGAGCACGCGAACCACCTGTGCCTGCCCATGGAGGCCGCCCACTGCGAGGCGTCCCTGGAGTGCCAGGCCTTCGGGCGCTGCGGGCTGTCCAGCTGGCTGGTGCAGCAGTGTACCGACGGCAGCAGCGTGTACGGCTCGCCCTACGGCTGTGCCGCCGATGCCTGCCTGAGCGACGGCCGCTGCGTGCAGGATGCCGCCGGCGCCTGTCACACCCCCGAAGAGCTGGGGCTGGACGACGCGCTGCCCCGGCGGCCCGCATCCCCTCCGTCGCCTCCCGCGCCCGCCGCGCCCGCCCTGCCCGGAGTGGAGGGCCGGGGGCTGGTGGCCACGGTGGACGGCGAGCGGGTGGTCTTCACCCACGCCCTGTGGGCCTCGCGGGGTGGCGAGACCCAGCAAGTGCTCCTGGCCGATGGGCCCGTGGACTGCAGCCAGGTGGACGGTGCCTCGCCCCACCCCGAAGGCCTGACCTGGGTGCAGCTCAGCATCGCCCCCCGGCTGGGCCCCGAGCGCAGGCCCGGCGTGTCCCGGGCGGCCTGGGGTCGTCCGGAGAACGGGGTCTCGGCCAACGCCGAGGGCGATGTCGGCGTTGGGGCCATCGCGGGTGGTCGAGTGGCCTTCTACGTGGAGCACCGCCTGATGGACAGCGCGCTGACCCTCGAGGGGGCCATGGACGTTCATCCCTGTGGTGAGCTGCCCCCGGTCACCCCCGCGCGGCCCCAGGAAGGGCTGCAGGTGGAGCTCGCCGGCGAGCCGGTGCCCATCGCCATGGCCCTGGTGGACACCATCTTCGACGTCGACAACCTGATCCTCTCGAGTCAGCCCGTGACCTGCAGCTGGCGTCACTGGCAGCGAGGGGAGCCGGACCTGCTGGTGGTGGTGGACGCCGAGGGCGACGCCGGCGTCGAGGGTGCCAGGGTTCCCGGTCGCGTCGGCGTGTGGGGAGAACGGACGCCCCTGGTGCTGGGCCCCACCGACGCCAACGATCTGTTGGAGGTCAGGGTGGACCTGAACGATCCGGGCTCGAACCCCCGCCTGCGGGTGCAGGGGACGGTGCGTGCGGTGGACTGTCGGAACTGAGGGGGACCGCTACAGGTCTTCACGCCGCCTGATCCGCCACCCGAAGAACAGCGGGAACAGCACCAACGCGGTGCCTCCCAGCCGCCTGCGCAGGGCGATCTCAGCCTCGCGGGCGCAGCCGAAGCCGCAGTCGTCGCCGCCGGAGTCCACGGTGGCGATGACGATGGTGTTGTCGGGGTCGGAGCTGGAGGTGCTGTCGCTGACCACCAACCTGAGGTCGTAGTTGCCCTCGAGATCGGCCACGAAGCTGGGGCTGACCGAGGCGGGGTTGGACAGGGTGGCGGTGCTGCCGGAGGGCAGGGTGCGGAAGACCCAGGCGTAGCTCAGGGACTCGCCGCCGGGGTCGTAGGAGCCGCTGCCGTCCAGGCGCACGGTGTCGCCCACGGTGACGCTCTGGCCGACTCCGGCGTTGGCCACGGGCCGATCGGCGTCGGACTCGGCGGTGATGAGCACGCTGTCGGGCCGGCTGGGCTGCACGCCGTCGTGCACGATCAGCTGGATCTCGTAGGGGCCCGGCACGTCGGCGATGAACATGGGGTCGGCGAAGCTGGGGTTGATCAGGGTGACGCCCGAGCCGCTGGGCATCGACAGGATCTCCCAAGCGAAGCTGATCTCCTCGCCCTCTGGGTCTTGGCTGCCGAACCCATCCAGCTCCACCACCACGTCCAGGGCTACGATGCGGTCATCGCCCGCGTCGGCCAGAGGGGGGAGGTTGTCCGGGTCGTCGGGCTCGCTGTCGCCCGGCTCGTCGCTGTCCCAGGGGTCGTCGCTCTCGCCGGTCTTGGGCACGTCGTCGCGGGGCGTCGTGGTCGAGGACAGGCCCAGCTCGCAGGCGACGAGCAGGAACGGCAGCAGGATCAGCTGGAGCGGGTAGCGCATTCTCCGAGGATAGCGCCGCTCGCTGTCACTGGCGAGTTCAGCCTCCCGCCATCTCCCTGCGAGCGCGGGCGGCGGCGGCGGCCTGGCGCTTGAGCTGGTCACCCAGCTTCTCCACGGACTTGGCGGGCTCTGGTTCTTCGAGCAGCTGTCGGCGCACGCGGCTGGCGGTGCCGCCGATGTCCAGCAGGCGGGAGAGCACGGCGGTGATGCGGCCTTCGAGGGCTTGGATGGTGGCCGAGGTCTCGCCGATGGCGGCGATCTCCGCCTCGAGGCGGGCGCGCTGGCTTGGCTCCACGGGCTCGCCTGCGCGGGCCAGGGTGTCCAGCCGGGCCAGGCGACCCTGCAGCGCGGCCAGCTGGGAGGCGGGGTCGTGAGCTTCGAGCTGACCCAGCTCGGACTCGAGCTCATCCAGCTCTGCAGCCAGCTCCTGGGCCCGACGACCCAGCTCGGCGGTGGTCTCCTCGAGCTCGGCCACCGCGATGGGGGGCAGCTGGGCGCGCTGGGACTCCACGGCGGCGTCGAGGGCTCCCAAGGCCGCCGCCACCCTGCCCAACACCTGGGCGCCGCGGCCCTGGGGTGCCTGCGCTGCGGCGGGTTGGGCCGAGCTGGGCTCCGGCATCGCGGGCTCGGCCTGTGCTGCGGGCATGGCGCCGAGCTGGAAGCCCTCGGCGAGCAGGGGTCCCAGCTGGTTGGGGTAGGCCAGGGGCAGGCCGGCGAGGTCGCGGCCCGTCAAGCCGTCCACGGTCTTGGCCAGGGCGGTGATGGTGAAGGCCGCCGCCAGGGCCAGGAAGAGGTAGCCCAGGGGGAAGCCGAGGAAGAAAGCGAGCCCCACCATGACCATGGCCGGGAAGAGGGGGCCCATGGCGGATCCCAGCTGCAGGGGCTGCTTGCGGTCGGCGGGCACCAGCTCGGTGCTGTAGCCAGCCTCGCCCGCCAGGAGCGCCAGGCGGTCGGCGGCGCTGCGCTCCACGCCGTGCACCACCCGGAAGCGGCGCTCCTTGGTGGTGGCTGATCTGCGCAGGGCGCCCTCGGGCAAGCCGGCTTCCTGCGCGACCGCGTCGGCCAGCAGGCGCTCGGGGCTGGCACCTTCGCCCTCGATGATCTCCCCCAGGAAGTCACCGCCGATGCCCAGCACTTCGCCGACCATGCGGCCGGGATCCGCGCGCCACCCATCGCGCCACTCCTGTCTGCCCATGCGGCCCTTGGCTCGCCGGCGGGCCTGGCGCCAGGCGTGCTTGGCGCGGCGCTCGTGGCGCTTGTCGTCCTTCCGTGGAGGCTTGGCGATCAGCGTCCACTCCCCGCTGGGTAGCTGTGCGGAGGCCAGGGCAGTGCCTGGCTTGGTGGCGATGGGCGTGTGGGCCTGTGGCGCGTGGATGGGTTCCGGGGCGGCCTCGGCCGCCTGGCGCAGCTGCAGCGCTTCGGCCACGTCCTGGGCGCCTTGAGGCCGCTTGGCGGGATCTTCGTGCAGCAGGGCGTGGATGGTGGCCACCAGATCGGGGGGCAGGTCGGGGCGGAGATCCGGGAGCGGGGTGTAGTCGCCGCTGAGCTGGCGGTGCAGGGCCCGCATGGCGCTGTCGGCCTCGAAGGCCGTCTTGCCCGTGGCCGCCAGATAGAGCACGGCCCCCAGCGCGTACAGGTCGGAGCGGGGGTCGGCGCGGACGCCGTCGTAGACCTCGGGGGCGGCGTAGCCGGGGGTGCCCAGCATGCCGGTGCCACGGGTGCTGCCGCCGTCGCGCAGCCGAGCGAGCCCGAAGTCGGTGAGCATGGGCTCGCCGCGGGGACCGATCATCACGTTGCTGGGGGTGAGGTCGCGGTGCAGAAGCCCCTTGTTGTGGGCCTCGGCCAGCACCTCGGCCAGGCGCACGCCCAGGCGGCGCACGGCCTCGGGCTCCATGGGCCCTTGCTGGGAGATCTGTTCAGCCAGGGTCTGGCCTGGGTGGAAGGGCAGGCTGAGGGCCCAGGTGCCGGCCAGGTCGTGCAGCTCGTGGGCCACCAGGGCGCCAGGGTGGCGCAGCCTGGCGGCGGCCACCACCTCCCGGCGTAGGCGGTCGCGCATGGCTGGGTCCTGGGCGAGGTGGTCGTGCAGCACCTTGAGGGCCACGCGCTCGGCGCGCACCCGATCCAGGGCGAGGTAGACCGTGGCCATGCCACCGCGACCCAGCACACCGATGATCTCGAAGCGCTCGGCCAGGACCTGTCCTTCGCTGTACTCGGCCATGGCAAACTCCGTTCGGGGCCCTGGTCCCTCGCGATCTGCTATCCCGTTCGCGGCCGGGGGCCGCGGGGCCGCCCGCCCGCCCACTCCGCCCTTCGTCGGGGGACGTTAGACCGTCTCTCCATCCTCCCCTGGAGAAGAGCCATGTCCCGCACTCCCTTCGCCCTCACCAGCCTCTGCATGCTGCTGGTCGGCTGCGGCGTGACCGAAGAGAGCTTCGCGGTGGAGTTCGCCACCATGACCTGCAGGAAGGCCCGCAGCTGCGAGCCCGAGGACTTCGAGGACTGGTATGACGATCTCGACGACTGCGTGGACGACACCGAGGGCGTCTGGGAGCTGGTCCAGGACGGCGCCGAGCTGTTCTGCGACATCGACTACCAGCTGGCGTCGCGCTGCTATCGCCAGCTCAAGTTCGCCAGCTGTGAACAGTGGGACGACGAAGACTGGAACGCCGAGGCCTGCGACGAGTACGTGGTCTGCGACTGAATCGCCCGCGCGCGCGGCGCACAGCAGCCCCTCGCGGGTGCTATGTCGCCCAGGAGGAGAGCCCCATGTCACGTTTCCCCCTCGTCTTCGCCGCGCTGCTGGTCGGCTGCTTCGACCTGGCGTCCGACACCACACGCTCGCCCTGCGAGCAGATGGTCGAGACCCTGTGCGGTCGCGCCTGCGAGTGTGCGGACCAGGAGTGCTACTACTTCCAGGGTGCCTGGTCGGTCTCGCACAGCTCGCTGGCAGCCTGCGAGGCCGCCGAGCGGGAGCTGTGGTGCGCCGACTCCGGCTTCTCCATGGACTTCGCGGCCTGTCAGGGCGCCCTGACTGAGGCCGAGTGCGGCCAGGACTACGACCTGAGCGGCCTCGATCTGCCCGCCGCGTGTGAGGCGATGGTCGCCTATTGATGTCTACGGGTGCTGAGCTCGAGCTGCTCGACAGTGCGGATCCTGCGGGCAGGGACAAGCCCGCGACCCGGGTCCGGGACCCTTGGGACGACGCCGAGGGCGGGCGCTTGCTGTGCCGGTTCTGCGGCAGTGAGGTCACCGCTCGCGGCTGGGCTTGCCCGGTCCAGGGCTGTCACGAGCACAGCTTCGTGAATCCCCACGGCTACCTGTACCGCATCGCCTGCTTCCGTCTGGCCCCCGGCTGTGTGCCCTGGGGGCCGGAGATCGCCGAGTACAGTTGGTTTCCCGGCGCCACTTGGCAGATCGCCCACTGCGCTGGCTGCGGTAGCCACCTGGGCTGGAGCTTCCGTACCCAGGAAGAGCGCTTCCACGGGCTGATCATGGACCGCTTGGTCGAGCAGGCCCGCGGGGAAGTCTAGCAGACTTCGGGAAAGCTCCGCCGTAAGGCGGAGGAACCCAGCCGTAGCGACCGTAACGGGTGGGCCTGCAGGCGCGTAGCGAGACAGGTGGCACGAAGCGACGCCGGTTGAAGGCTTACTTTGCGTACGTCGATGCTACACACGTGCTCTGTGGCGAGAGTGACGCCTGTCGCAGCAGCGACTGCTGGGCCGCAGTAGGCGTGGGGTTTCCCGAGGGCTGCTAGGCGTCTTCGATCAGGTTGACCTTGCCCAGGCGCAGGCGTGTGTGGCCGCGGCGCTTCTCGATGAACCAGCCGTCGAAGCCCGCCTTGACCAGCTCGCGGCGGGTCCGGGACAACAGCACCTGGTAGTTGTTGGGCCCCATCTGGTCCCAGCCACGGCCCCAGATGCCGCGCATGACGTCCTCGTCTACGCACCATCCCGCCCCTTCGGGGAGGCTCCCGGCCTGCTGGTCGTTCAGCAGCTGACGGGCCAGGACCCACAGCATGGAGACTCGATTCTCGGCGGTGACGCAGTAGTGTTTGCCGGTTCGTGGGCAGGAGATCCTGGCCTCTGGGCCGGTCTGGGCCTGGAGCTGCACTTCGAGCTCGTAGGCGTAGCTGGTGCGCTCCACGCCGTCCCGCACGGTGGCGGAGAGGGCGCTGGTGGGCGCCCGGAACACCAGCTCGCGATCGGCGACCACGAAGGGCGTGCCGGGCTCGATGGCGTGCTCGGAGTCGTCGGTGGAGAGCCAGATCTCGCCCTGCTCGTGCAGGGTGATGCAGGCTGTGGTGGCGCCCGGCACCTGCACCTGGCAGTGGGGCTCGTCGCCCACGTAGATGCGATCGCTGCGCACCGGGTGTGCCAGCCCCGTGTGGAGGTCCACCAGCAGGGATGGCGGGAGCGGGGTGGGCGTCGCGGTGGTCTGTGGGCCGATCCGGACCTCGAGGGTGACCGAGGAGCCCAGCCGCACCTTGTCGCCGTTGTTCAATCCGACGGTGGCGCTGACCCTGACGTCGTTGACGAAGCTGCCGTTGGTGCTGGCCAGGTCGCGCAGCATCAGGCGTCGGCCCGTGTCGGCCAGGTGGAACATGGCGTGGCGCCCGGAGATGGTGGCGTCGGCCAGGACCAGATCGTTGTCGGGGTTGCGGCCCACGAACAGCGCGCGGCCCGCCAGGGGCTCCACGTGGACCACCTGGCCCTGCTGTAGGACCAGGAACTCGACCGTGAGGGAACCGGGGGTAGGAGCTTCGATCTGCACGGCTCGAAAGGGGGCTGAGAGGGAACCTTGCGGGGCACGACTATAGCCTCTCGGTGGACGGCGGTGAAGCGCGCCCGGCGAAGCTCTGCCTGAGGTGACCCTTGCCTAGACCTTCCAAGCTTGGTTCAGACGGGATCCCCACGGTGGAGGATCTGGGCTGGAGCAGCGATCCTGTCACGGGCACCTGGCGTGTCTTGGTGGCATGCGGTCAACACGTTCCTTGCGTGCTGTTCCACCGAGCCTTCTCGGGCCTGTGCTTCGCGGGTTGGCGCTTCGAGGTCCGCCGCTCACCCCGTGGTGAGGACCTGTGGCGAACCCTCCGTGGGCCTGAGGAGATCGCCCTGGTCGTGCTCTGCAGCTCGGTGAGCTGCGGGATCGCTGGCCGGCCAGGATCCGAGGCGCTGCTCGCGGGCACACCCGCTCGGGGCATGCGCATCCTCGAGGTTGGGCCGTCGGCCCCGGCCTCTCCAGGCGACGATGCTCTCGGGCCCGCCTGTGTGACCGACGCGATGGTCCTGGCCTTCCGGCGCCTGGTGCTGCGCGCGATGGAGGGCCACCTGCGCTCCCGCGTTCCGTCCGTCCCGACGGGGGCTGGCGATGGCACCGACCAGATGATCTATCGCTTCGAACCGACCCTGTTTCAGGGCCCCACCCCTGCTGGGAGCACCAGCTCGCGGGGCTCCGAGGGGTAGCCCAGGAAGCCCACGCGATCGAAGGCCGCCACCCGCCACCACAGGCCCTGGACCCGGTAGGGAAGGAAGAGCAGCTGCGGCGCCCAGGAGGGGTCGGGTGCGCCGTCGGCCGCCACGATGCTGCTGAAGTCGTCGCTCGTGGCGATCTCGACCCGGTAGCCCAGGGCCCCTTCGACGGCGGTCCAGCCGAAGTCGGGGCGCCGCAGGGGCTGGTCGAGCTGGGGGCGCTGAGGGATGGTGCCCAGCAGCAGGTCGACGGGCGGCGAGGGGGCCTGGCCAGTGGCAGTGCGGCTGCCCTGGCCGGCGCCTACGGCGACCTCCTGGCCCGCGCCCAGCACTGCGACCGGTGCGTCGAGGGCCTCGGTGCGGGTGGCGTCGGCCTCGCGGGAGACGCGGAAGCCGCCGCCCCGGCCGGTGGTGATGCCCGAGGCCGTCTCGACCACCACGGTGCCGGGGGACTCGTCGGCAGCCCGGATGGCGATGGAGCCGGACTCCACCCGCAGCACCGAGGATCGCTCGGCCGCGCGGCTGACAGCCGAGACCAGGGTGAGGCAGGTCTCGGCCAGCAGGTTGACATCGTCGTGGGCCAGGCCGCCGCTGCTGCGGGCCAGGCGCAGGGTGGCGTAGCTGCCGGGGCCGGTGCAGACGGTGCTGCCCTGGGGCAGCTCGAGCCCAGGGGTGGCGGGCCCGGGGGCTTGGTCGGGCAGGGTGGCCGTGACCTCGCCGCTGGCGTGCAGCACTGCGCCCTGCTGCTCTACCAGGGGAGGGCCTGGGGTGATGGGCAGCTCGAGGAGGCTGCCGATGGCGGGCTGGGTGTCGGCATCGATCTGATTGAGGGCCCGGATGTCTGCGGCCAGGGCGGGCTCGCCCAGAGCCTGGGCGATGGTCTCGACGCTGTCGCCCAGGTGCACCACGCGGTACTCGGCGGCCTGGAGTACGGGCAAGATGATCAGGAGGAGCGGGCTCACGGGCGACCTCCCGGCACGGGGGTGATCAGGCAGCAGCGCTGCAGGTTGGGATCGCCGTCCAGGGTGGGGGCGGCGATGGGCTGCAGCTCGATGTCGGCTTCGGGCACGCCGGCCTGGATCAGGGCCTCCCGCACGGCCTCGGCCCGGGCCAGGGCCAAGGCGGCGTTGGTGGCGGCGGCGCCCTCGGGGGAGTGGCCCCCCTGGAGTACGTAGCCGTAGCCGGCCCGTTGCTCGGCGAAGCGCGCGATGCGCTCCCGCTCGGCGGCGCCGAGGGAGGCCGAGCCGGCCGAGAACAGCGCATGGTGCGGCTCGGCGCCCTGGGGGCGCAGCCAGGTGACATGCCCCTGGGACACGGCGATCTTGCCCACGCTTCGCCGGCCGCCCCCGGAGACCTCCACCAGGTGGGAGCCCTCAGGCACGTTCAGCAGGGCCACGCCGTCGTCGCCGGGGTTGACCTGCACCCCGTCCACCAGCAGAAGATCGCCAGGGGAGGCCACGATCACCAGGGCCCCCTGGGCCGGGGCTGCCTCGAGGCTCAAGCCCGGGAGCTGATCGGCCTGCACGAAGGCCGGCAGGTAGCCCGGGGCCGAGACCACAACGCGCTGCTCGGGATCGAGGCGCTCGACGGCCTGGGCCACGTGGGCCGCGTCGCTGTGCTCGCAGTGGGGGTGGGGCACCCAGATGGTGGCGTCGTCGGGGTGGATGCCTGGGATGGGCTCTGGTTCGGGTTCCGGCGCAGGGCAGCCGCCCTCCTCCAGCACGCCGGCCTGGTCAGGGCAGGCGTCCTGGGGGTCGGGGATGCCGTCACCGTCCCGATCGGGGGGTGGGGGTTCGCCCAGGGGCTGCACCAGATCGAAGCCCAGCCCCGCGCCCAGGCCGGTGGCCCCGCGGTGGGGGTCGTCGCCACCGAAGCCCTGGCTCCAGCGCAGATCGGCGCGCACCCGCAGCCAGGGTGCGGCACTCCAGCCGGCGCCCAGGCCGGCCCAGGCTTGCAGGTGGCGATCGGCCAGGTCGGAGGGAACGTCGTTGAGGCGCTGGTCGGGCTGGTGGGAAGCCAGGCCCATGCCGGCCCCCAGGTGAGGGCCGACCGCGAGCTCGGGCCAGGGGCGCAGCGCGGCGCCGATGCGAGGCTCCAGGGCCTGAAAGCCGTGGTCGTCGAGCTCGAGCCCGGGGATGGCACCCAGCTCACCCACCAGGCCCCAGCGGGGGACGGGCCACCAGGCGGCCCGGGGTGCGGCCAGCCAGCTGAAGAGCATCGGGCCGTCGAGGGGCTGGTGCAGGCCAGCGCTGGCACCCAGGTGGAGCTCACCCGGCGACGCGGCGGCGGCAGAGATCAGCAGTGCTGCGAGGAGCATGGACCATCCCACTCGTCCGGTTCACTCTTTCTTCACACGTTGTCCTGGTGGTGTCATTCTGGACAGCTCGAGGAATCCGTCGGGTGTCATCGCCAGAACGTGAACGAGATGATCCGGCCATCGGAGAAGGTCGTGCTCTGGCCCTCGATGCGGCCATCAGCGCCCAGCGTGCCCACGTGCTTCGCCGCGTAGCGATCGCTGCGATCCTGGTCCTCGAGCACCAGGCGCCCCTCGTCGAAGCTGCCCCGCACCCGCGAGGCCTGCTCGTTGCCGAAGAACGTCACCACCAGGGAGCCCTGGAGGGCCTGGTCGCTCCCTGAGAGCTCCAGCGTGACGTCCTTGCCGTTGTAGGAACCGGCCCAGCGGCCGGCGACAGCTGAGCTGGAGGCGGCCGGGTCGGGCTCAGGCTGGAGGGTGGGCTGTGGGTCGCTGACCTCATCGGGCTGGAGGGTGGGCTGTGGGTCGCGGCTCCCGGCGGGCTCCCTGGACTGCACTGGCTGCACGTCCACGACGGCATCTTCGCTGGGCGGTGGCTCGACCGCGGCCACCGGCTCGGGCTCGGGCTCGACCCCGGACCCTGGGGCATCAGGGGGGGGGGCTTGGCCGCCGGTGACAGGCTCCGCGGCCTGCCAGGGCGCCCAGGTCCACAGGCCCACGCCGCCGATCAGCAGTGCGGCCATGGGTGCGAGCCAGCGAACCCTGGAGGGGGGCGGGGGAACTGGGGGGGGCACTGTGTCGCCGGTCCAGGCGAAGGAAGCGGTCCCACCGGACTCGACCGCGGTGGGCGTCGCCACTTCGTCGTCGCTGGGCGGTGGCTCGAAGTAGGTCGCCTCTGCTCCCTGGGTGGCTGGGACCGCGGTGGGGGGAGACATGGGGCCGTCGGCAGGCTCGAAGATGGTCAGCGCATGCTTGGTGGAGCGCTGCATCACATCCATGGTGGGCAAGACCAGGGTGGGCCCCCCTGTGGCCCTGGCCGCCGAGACCTGGTGAATCCAGCTGTCCCAGTCGTCCGCCGGCAGCTCCCGCCGCGCGGCGGCGAGGGCCTCGGCCATCTCTGCGGCGCTGTGGTAGCGCTGGCTGGGCTCGTGCTGGGTGACCTTCTGGACGACGGCGCGCAGGGCCTGGGGCACGCCGTCCCAGCGGGCCGAGTCTGGCCCGGCGATGAACAGGTCGATGGCGTTGGCGTCGGTGAGCAGTGAGTACAGGGTGGAGCCCACGGCGTACAGATCGGCGCCTGGCCCGACCCCCTTGGCGCTCAGGCGCTGTTCGGGGGCCATGAACGAGAGCGAGCCCATGGTGGCCCCGGTCTTGGTGCTGCGCAGCAGCTCCTCGCTCTCGAGCAGGGCGATGCCGAAGTCGGCCAGGCGGCAGCGCCCGTCGGTGTCCAGCAGGATGTTCTGGGGCTTTACGTCCCGGTGGACGATGCCGGCGGCGTGGGCGGCGCTGAGGGCCGAGAGCACCTGGATGGCGCAGGCTACGGCGAGATCAGGAGGCAGGGGGCCGCCGCGCTGCTGCCAGTCGCCCAGGCTGCCGCCTTCGACCAGATCCATCACGAACCAGTCCTGACCGTCCTGCACGCCGATGTCGTGGACCGTCAGCACGTTGGGATGAGCCAGCCGGGCCATGGCCCGCGCCTCGGCGCGCAGCCGCTCCCGGAACTGGGCCCGGGCGCTGAGGTTCGGGTGCAGCAGCTTGACGGCCCGGTGCACGCCCAGGGCGCTGTCGTAGCCGCGCCATACGGTCGCGAAGCCACCCTGCCCGATGACCTTCTCCAGCTTGTAGCGACCGTCTGCGAGCTCCATGATTGGGCCATGCTATCGCGCGGGGGGGGCGTTGGGATACGAAGGCGGGCATGAACGGTATTCCCCGGGACCCCGAGCCTGGTCCGCGCTGGCTCCTGGCGCTGCTCGCCGCGCTGCCCGCGCTGTGGCTGGTACTGGCGCGCGGGGCCGCCTTTGGGCACTTCTCGGTGGATCTCGCGGGCCACCTGTGGACGGGCTGGGCCTTGGGCCGCGCCGGCTGGCTGCACACCTGGATGATCGGCTGGCCCGAGGGTGTGGACCTGCTGCCGGCCCTGGGGGGCTGGCTGGATGTGTTGCTGGTGGCCCTTCTGCGGCATCTGCTTCCCCTCGAGCTGGCCTACGATTTGGTGGCCTGCGCCTACCTGGTGATCGCGGGGCTGGGGGGGGGGCTGCTGGCCCGGGAGCTGGGCGCTTCGCGGCCCGCGGCCCTGGTGGGCGGGTTGCTGCTGCAGCTGGACGGCTTCGTGCTGCAGCACTTGGCGGGCGGCCGGCCCGAGCAGGTCGGGCTGGGCTTCGTGGCCGTCTTCCTGGGCTTGGTGCTGCGCGCTTGGCGGGGGAGCTGCTCCCGGGCACCCTGGCAGGCCGGCCTCGCCGGCGCCCTGCTGCTGTTCGTGTCCTGGGAGCTGGCGCTGCTGGCAGGCTTGGCGTCGCTCGTGATGCTGCCGTTTCTGGTCTGGACCGCGCGTCCAGCGGGGCTGGCCCGGCGTCTAGGGGTCCTGGCGTTGGCAGGTGCGGTGCCTGCGGTGCCCTGGGCTGGCTTGTTCCTTGTGCATGCCTCTCGGGTGAGAGCCTTCGACGAGGGCGGGTTCTGGCTGATCACGGCTCAGCAGGCCTCGGTGGGTTTGCTGGGCTGGCTGGGGCCTGGCATGGCGCGCCCGGGCTGGCTGGCGCTGCTGGCGTTGCTGGTCCTGCCTTGGACCGCGCGGGCCGGCCAGCGCCGCCTGTGGCTGGGGATCGGCCTGGGCCTGGCGCTCTGCCTGCTGCTGGCCCTGGGGCCCTTCCCCGGCCTGTGGACCCCCGGCGCGCCCCGCGGGGAGCCCTGGGGCTTGTTCGCCATCGCCCGGGGGTTGCCTCTGCTGGGCTGGTTCCACTGGCCCGATCGGCTCCTGGCCGCTTGGAGTCTGGCGGCCGCCGCGGCCGGTGCGCTGGCGGTGCAGTGGCTCTGGTCCCGCCGTCGCTGGGCAGCGCTGGTGTTGGCGGCGCTGCTGGTGGCCGATGCTGGCCTCGAGGCGTGGAGGGGCGGGCGTTGGCCCGCGGGTCACTTCCGGGTTGCCGCACACGCGGAGGCTGATCAGCTCGCGGCGCTCCCTGGTGGCGGGGCTGTGCTGGACCTCCCCCCCCAGCCCAACCCTGTGAACCACCTGGGCTACCAGCTGCTGCAGCTCCGCCACGGCAGGCCCATCCGGCACCACCACCACCTGAGCCACTTGGTCGAGGCTGGAGCGGAGGGCTCGGTGGATCAGCAGCCGATGTTGGGCTGGTTCCACGCGCTGATGGAGGGCGGCGCGCCTGAGCGCGGCCCCTTCTCCGCGGACGAGCTGCAGGGGCTCGAGGCCGCCGGGTTCGGGTTCGTGGTGCTTCACCAGAAGGGCTGGCCGCCGCCTCGCTGGGCCCGAGCCCGCGCGATCTTGCTGGAGAGCCTGGGCGAACCTGTTATCCAGCAGGGCTCGCACTGGATCTGCTGGCGCCTGCCCGGCGCAGGAGAGGGAGAGAGCTGACATGAGCAAGAAGCAGCAGCTCACGGTTCGCAGGCTCGAGTACGGCCTCGGGATGAAGGCCGTCAACGCCCTGCTGGGGCTCATCGACAAGCTGGGCTTCCCCTTGGGGAACATCGAGCGTGGCAACGTGCTGTACCACGCCACCCGCCGCAAGAAGCTGGCGGAGTTCGGTGACTCGCGCTTCCTGGGGTTCCTCGACCACTACCTCGAGGTCAGCCGTCGGCTGCCCTTGACCTCTTTTGGGCAGGTGACCACGCGGCAGGCGGCGCTCAAGGCCCTGGCCAACCGCTTGATGGTGGAGCGCTACGTCCAGCGCTACCCCCGGGTCAAGGAGATCCCCATCAAGCGGCCCTTGTTCATCGTGGGGTTCCCGCGCACCGGCACCACCCTGCTGCACCACCTGCTCTCCCAGGATCCGGGCTATCGGTCCCTCAAGTTCTGGGAGCTGCACACCCCGGTGCCCGTGCGCCTGGACGACCCCGAGAAGGACCGGGCGGCGCGGGTGAACATCGCCCGGCGCGTGCTGGCTGGCGTCCGCTTGATCTTCCCCGAGATGCGGGTGATGCACCAGACCGATCCCCACACCCCCGAGGAGTGCTGGCAGCTGTTCTACAACAGCTTCGGGGCCATGAACATGGACCTGCAGAGCGGCGACCTCGAGATGGGCGACTGGCTGTTCGATCAGGACATGGTGTGGGTCTACAAGCAGTACAAGCGCTACCTGCAGATCCTGGCCCACCGCCACCCCACCCGCGTCTTCGTGCTCAAGTGCCCCGAGCACCTGTGGTTCCTCGACTCCCTGCTCGAGGTCTTCCCCGACGCCGGCATCATCCAGACCCACCGCGACCCCTACAACTGCGTGGCGTCGTACTGCAGCATGATCTCGCTGAACCGGCGCATGCTCTACGGGAAGATCGAGCCCCACGAGGTGGGTGCCCACATCAGCCACCGCTTCCTCACAGGCATCCAGCGGGCCATGAAGGTCCGGGATGAGCGCGGCGACAAGAACTTCTTCGACGTGGACTTCCGCCAGCTGGTCAAGGAGCCCCGCCAGGTCATCCGCAGCATCAAGGCCTGGCATGGCATGGACCACGACGAAGAGTCCGAGCGCCGCATGGACGAGTGGTTCGACACCAAGCGCGACGACGCCAAGGGCAAGCACGTCTACACCGGCGAGATGTGGGGGCTGGACGTCCAGGACATCCACCGCCGCTACGGCGAGTACATCGAGCGCTTCGGCGTGTGGACCAAGGCCGCGGGCATCCCGGGCGGTGACCGCGAGAAGACCAGCGATGTCCAAGCCATCGCCTCGAAGCTGCCGCCCCCGCCGGGGGACTGAGCCGCCAACCGCGGCTGGCTCTCGAGCGGTTCTTTGGCGCGCGGCGCTCGATCGTGCCCACCCTGACGCGCAGGGTCGGGGCA
>CALDOK010000263.1 GCA_937912125.1 uncultured Pseudomonadota bacterium | reverse complement strand
GCCCAGCGCCCCACCAGCTCGCAGCAGCCGGCGGCCCAGCGCCCCTCGCCTCAGCGGCCCAGCGCCACCCCCCAGGCCCGGCCTACCGGCCCCGCAGCGCAGCATGGTCAGATCCAGGCGCAGCCGCAGCTCGGCGGCACCGCGCTGGCCGGCGCCAGGGCCGGCAACGCCCCCGCAGCGGCCGTGCAGCGCCATGTCGCCCGCACTCCGCCCACCAACATCGCGGGCGCCACGCGCGAGGCCCGCCAGGCCGTGCAGGGCCCCCATGCCCAGGGCCAGGGTCAGGGTCAGGGTCAGGGTCAGCATGCCCGTGACAAGCAGGCCAGCAACCACGCTTCCGCCCACCAGCAGCGCGTGGCCCGGGCCCACGCCCAGGCGCGCCACGCCCAGGCCGCCCGGCACCGCCACCACGCCCAGGCCCACTGGGCCCACCGCGCCTACGCCTCCCGCCACCACCACAACTACCACGGCTGGCACTGGTACAACCGCGCCTGGTGGCCACGCCACGCCTACTACGGGAACCCCTGGTACCACCCCTACTGGTCCTACGGCGTGTTCGTCTACGGGCCGCGGCCCGTGGTCCACACCGTCTACGTGGCGGACCAGCCCGCCCCCGAGGCTCAGGAAGCCCCCGAGCGCAAGGTGGATCGCAACCACAAGTGGGCCGTCGGCATGCGCGCCGGCGGCTACACGAGCGGGTACGAGCACGGCCCCGGCTTCGTCGACTTCGGCGTCGGCATCAGCGGCCGCTACCGCGCCTCCGAGGCCCTGGGCTTCGAGGTGGCGTGGGCCCACCACGACCAGACCTGGACCGACACCACCGACCGCTGGTCCGAGCCCCTGGCGGCCTCGGTGCAGCTCTTCGCTTGGCCCTGGACCCGCTTCAACCCCTACCTGAGCGCGGGCATCACCTGGACCGACCGCAGCTACCGCGACAGCTACGAAGACCGCTACGGCACCCACAAGGTCAGCGAAGACCACGTCATCTTCGGCCCCCACGGCGGCCTGGGCCTGGAGCTTGGGCTCGGCGACAACGCCAGCGTCAACGTCGAAGGCCGGCTGGTCGGCTACCTGAACATCGAGGAAGAAGACCGGGCCGTCCCCAGCGCCGTGCAGACCACCGCCGGGTTCAACCTGTACTTCTAAGCCGCTCCCGCCTCGGGAAGTCGTCCGCATCGCGCCGCCGCTCTCTGGAGCGGCGGCCTCGCGTCGGAGCCTCGATCACGACGGCGACCAGGATCAGCGCCCGGGCTCGTCGAAGCTCCATGGCCCCCGGCGGGTGGGGCAGGCCAGGGCGGCGTCCAGCTGCGCGAGGTAGGCGCCGCGGGGCAGCTCGAACGCCCCCAGGCTCGCCAGGTGGTCGGTGCGGAGCTGACCGTCGATCAGGGTGAAGCCCCAGCGATGCAGCTGCTGGGCCATGCTCACGAAGGCCGCCTTGGAGGCGTCCGTGGCTGTGCAGAACATGGACTCCCCGGCGAACATGCCCCCTAGGCTGATCCCGTACAGCCCCCCCACCAGCTCCTCACCCAGCCAGGTCTCCACCGAGTGGGCCACGCCCAGCTTGTGCAGGGCGATGTAGGCGCGCTGCATGTCCGCGGTGATCCATGTGCCGCCCTGGTGCGCCCTGGGGACCCCGGCACAGGCGCGGATGACCTCCTCGAAGGCCGTGTCCATGGTGATCCGGTAGCGGCCCTGGCGCAGGCGCTTGCGGAGGCTGCGGCTGACGTGGACCTCGCCAGGCCGAAACACCATGCGGGGGTCCGGGGAGAACCACAGGATGGGCTCGCCTTCGGAGTACCAGGGGAAGATCCCCGAGCTGTAGGCCAGGACCAGCCGCGCTGGGTGCAGATCGCCACCCACCCCCAGCAGCCCCGAGGGCTCGGCCTGCTCGGGATCCGGAAAGATGTGCTTGGAGGGGATGCGGTACACGGGCATGAGGTGGCCTCACCGTCCGCTATCCTCTGGGGGCCCCTCCACGCCCTGCGCCGTATGGGATCCTGGCGCGACCGCAGCGGGCCCTCCCCTGACCGGGCGCGCCGGGCTACCGTGGCCCCATGGACAAACGCTGGGCCCAGACCGAGCAGATCCGCCAGCTGCGCTCACGGGAGCACGGCCGGCCCCTGCCCGTGGGGCGGCAGTCCCTGGCGATGCTCTACCCGGCCTCCTACCGCGTGGGTATGGCGTCGCTGGGCTTCCAGTGGATCGCCCACCAGCTGGCGGAGTCCGGCCTGGGGGTGGAGCGGGCCTTCCTGCCCGACGACCGGTGGGGCCCGGACAGCGGCTCGGTCCGCAGCATGGAGAGCGAGAAGCCCCTGGGCGACTTCCCGCTGATCGCCGCCACCGTGGCCTGGGAGCTCGAGCTGGACGCCCTGGTGCGCATGCTGGAGTCCTCGGGCATCCCGGCCCTGCGCGCCGAGCGAGGCCCGGAGCACCCGGCGGTGCTGCTGGGCGGGCCCCTGACCTTCAGCAACCCGCGCCCCCTGGGGGCCATCGCCGACGCCGTGCTGGTGGGCGAGGCCGACGCCACCGCGGCGCCCGCGGCCCTGGCCTTCTTCGCAGCGGGGCGCCCCGAGTGGCTCGACGCGGTGCAGGCCCTGCCCGGCGGCTGGATCCCAGGCCGCAGCGCCGCCCCCCCCGAGCCCGCCCGGGCCGCCGACGCCCTGCTGCCCGCCCGGGCCCGCCTGTGGTCACCCGACGCCGACTTCCGCGACATGTTCCTGGTGGAAGCCGAGCGGGGCTGCAGTCGGGGCTGCGCCTTCTGCGTCATGCGCCGCGGGCCTGCCCAGACCATGCGCCTCTTCGAGCCCGCCCGGGTGCTCGCCGCCATCCCCGCCGAGGCGCCCCGCGTGGGCCTGGTGGGAGCGGCGGTCAGCGACCACCCGCAGCTGCTGGGGATGCTCGAGGCCTTGATCGCCGGGGGCAAGGGCGTGGGGGTCAGCTCCCTGCGGGCCGATCGAGTGGCGCGCCAGCCCCGGCTGGCCGAGCTGCTGCGCCGCTCCGGCTACCAGACCCTGACCATCGCCGCCGATGCCCCCAGCGAGCGGCTGCGGGCCGCCATCCACAAGGACATCCGGGCCGAGCACCTGCTGGCCTGCGCCGCGCTGGCCCGGGAGCACCGCTTCGAGCGGGTCAAGCTCTACACCATCATCGGGCTGCCCGACGAAGGCGACGAGGACGTGGCGGAGCTGGTGGAGCTGGTGCGGGCCATGGCCGCCATCCACCCCATCGACCTGGCCGTCTCACCCTTCGTGCCCAAGCAGCGCACCCCCCTGGCCCAGGCGCCCTTCGCCGGCATCAAGGCCGTGGAGAGCCGGCTGGCGGTCCTCAAGAAGAGCCTGCGGGGCGTGGCCGGGCTGCGCCCCACCTCGGCCCGATGGGCCTGGGTGGAGGCCGAGCTGGCCGCAGGCGACGAAGCCACCGGCGAGGCCGCCGTGCGAGCCGTGCGCGCAGGCGGCAAGTTCTCGGCGTGGAAGCGGGCGCTGGCCGGGCGGGGCTGAGCGGCTGCAGCCGCGGCCCGCCCCGGCGCGCTCTCAGTACCGCATGGCCAGACCCCAGAAGCCCCGGTTGGGGACGGTGCCGTCGGTGATGTACAGGTCGGTGGCGTAGCCGTCGTCGGCGCCCACCAGCCACACGGCGTAGTACCAGCCGCCGTTGGCGGTGACGTAGAAGTCGCCGCTGTCACCGTCGATGCCCAGGACGTTGGGGAACCACTGCTGATCCCAGCTCACCCGGTCCACCCACTCGTCGCTGTCCAGGTCGAAGCGGGAGATGGTCACCGCGCCGGTGTAGGCGTCGGACTTGATGCTGTACCAGGCCCCCATGTCCTTGTGGGCCCCGCTGTAGGTGACCACGCCGTCCCACTCCTCGATGTCCGGGCGCCGACGGATGTCCAGGCCTCCGGCCTCGGACCACAGGGCGAAGCCGCCGTAGTAGCCCACCAGCCCCACCTCGCCGGTGGTGTAGTCCACGGTGACCGTGTAGGGCAGCAGATCGAAGCTGGCAGGTTCGGCCATGTCCGTGCTCCACGTGGCCAGCTGGCTCATGGTGCCGTCGGGGTCGATGCGCCACAGGGCGTCGATGGTGCTGGCCAGGTAGTAGCCGTCGGGGTGGGTGCAGATGCCGTACAGGCCCCACTCCGTCTCCTTCTCGGTGAACTCCACCAGCACGGTGCTGTAGCCGTCGTCCCCCACGAGCTCTACGGTGGTGTAGCTGTTGTTGATCACCCAGCCGCCGTCCACCCCCAGGTCCAGCCACAGGGGGAAGACCTCGGCGTCCACCAGCTCGACCTCCCGCTCGAGCCGGCCCAGGTGGTCGATCTCGAGGATGCTCGAGGCACCCGCCGAGTTGTAGTAGCCCACGGTGACCCCGCTCCACTCCTCGTCGACGCGGCCGTCGCAGTCGTTGTCCTTGCCGTCGTCGGGGTCTTCTTCCCAGCCTGGGTGGACATACGGATCGGCGTCGTCGCAGTCCCCCTCCTCCACCGTCCAGCCATCGTGATCCTGGTCGGTGTCGGTGTCGCTGTCCGTGTCGGTGTCGCTGTCCGTGTCGGTGTCGCCCTCGGTCTCCCCGGTGTCGTCCTTGTCGGGGGGCGGCTGGTAGTCCACGGGGCAGGCGAGCAGGGGCAGCAGGGCGAGAGAGAGGGCGAGGTTGCGCATGGGTTCCTCCGGTCCGGATGGTAGCCCGTACCGGCGCCCGCCGTCGACATGGACACGCCCGGACGCGGCGGCTACTCCAGGGCCCTCAGTCCCCCCTCGGAGGTCCAAATGGGCGACAAGGTGTTCGTCACGGGCGCCAACGGCCAGCTCGGAGTCCCCCTGATCCGCAGCTTGGTGGCCGACGGCTACACGGTGGTGGGCCAGGCCCGCACCCCCAAGCGCAAGGCCAGGGTCGAGCAGGCCGGGGCCAGCGCTTGCCTGCTGGGCGATGTCTACGACATCGATCTGCTCACCGACGGCTGCCGCGATGCGCGCTTCGTCTTCCACCTGGCCGGCGCCATCCGCGGCCGAGGCCAGGAGACCGCGGATCGCATCAACCGCATGGGCACGGCCAACCTGCTGGCCGCCCTCGAGCGGGCGGGCTCCACCCCCGAGGCGGTGCTCTTCGCCTCCAGCTGCGCGGTCTACGGCGATCGCTCGGGGCTGTGGATGGAAGAGGACATGCAGCCCAGCCCCATGACCCGCTACGGGCTGTCCAAGGCCGAAGCCGAGGCCATGCTCCTCGAGGCCCACGCCCAGCGGGACCTGCCCGTGCGCATCGCGCGCATCGGCATCGTCTACGGCCCCGGGTTCACGGTGCTGCTCGAGGATGCCATCCGCCGCGGGCGGGCCTGGCTGCCCGGCGAGGGCCAGAACCTCATGCCCGTCATCCATGTGGACGACGCCGTCGCCGCCCTGCGGGCGGTGGCCGAGCGCGGCGAGAACGGCGGCGTGTACCACGTCTCCACCTGGACCCCGGTGCAGGCCAACGACTTCTACCGAGCCGTGGCCCAGCGCGTGGGCGGCAAGCCCGCCCGCTTCTGGTCCACCTACGTGCCCACCTTCGTGCAGCAGGGGATCGCTGACACCTACGAGCGCGCGCTGAGCCGCACCGGGCGCCGTCCCCTGCTCACCCCAGACATGCTGAAGCTGCTCACCGCCTCGGTGCGCCTCAAGCCCGAGCGCCTGGACAAGGAGCTGGGCTTCGAGTGGCGCTACCCCGAGCTCGACGCCGGCATGGACGCCACCTTCGCCGACGGCGGATCACGGCCATGAGCCAACGACTGCCGCAGCGGGTCCTGGACCGTCTGCGCTGCGCGGTGGAGCAGCAGGTGCTCGGTCAGGCCGGCAGCCTGGCCGCGTTCCGCGGGTCCATCCCCGCTGTGCAGACACGGCTCGAGGGGCTCGAGGCCCGCTGGCCTGCCCTGCGTGAAGGGCTGGACCAGGCGCTGGCCCTGGCGCGCTTCACCCCGCGCACCACCGTCGAGCGCGCCCTCTCCCTTCACCCAGCCGTCGCCGCGGTCCTGGCGGAGCACCAGCTGGATCGCTGCGAACGCTGCCCTGTGCGCCACGACGAGACCCTCGAGGAAGTGGCCAGAGGCCACGACATTCCCCTGGCCCAGCTTCTCTCTCGCCTCGACGCCTTGATCGCCTAGCTTCCTGAGAGATGATGGGCAGCCTCGCCTCCCTTCGGAGTTCTCCATGAGCATCCTGTCCATCGCCGTCGCCGCGCTGCTCTCCCAGGCGGCCCTGGCGGCCGACGTCACGCTCCAGACCGCGGACGGCATCGAGCTCCACGGAATCCACGAGCCCGTCGCCGGCGCCGCCCGGGCGGTGCTGCTGGTACACGGCGAGCGGCGCACGTCCAACGACTGGAAGTTCCTGCAGGGCAAGCTCCAGCACGCAGGCTTCAGCTCCCTGGCCATCGACCTGCGCGGCCACGGCACCAGCCAGGGCGTGGGCGTGCCGCCCCTGCCCGACGAGACCTACCTGGCCATGACCGCTGACGTGGACGCCGGCATGGCCTACCTGCGCGAGCAGGGCGCCACTGAGATCATGCTGGTGGGCGCCGACCTGGGCGCCAACCTCGCGCTCGCGGCCGGGGCCGCGACCACCGACGCCTCGAACATCGTCCTGCTGTCGCCGGGGCTGAAGATCCACGGCATCCGCGCCGACGCGGCCCTCAGGCAGTGGGGCGAGCGCTCCATCCTCTTCGTGGTCAGCAACGACGACGGCTACGCCGCCAAGTCGGCGCTGCTGCTGGACGCCCAGGCCCGCGGCCCCAAATACATGGAGATCTACGCGGGCGCAGGAAAGGGCGCCGCGATGCTCAACCGCGAGCCCGCCTGCGAGGGCCTGGTGATGTCCTGGCTGCTCGGCTCCCACGACATCACCGGCGATCAGGCCCACCAGGACGGCCCCACCATCCCCACCCAGGGCAGCGCGGTCCAGACCGACGGCCCCTCGATGCAGGACGTGCTGGGCGAACAGTAGCGCGAGCGGGGGTCAGATCTCCAGGCCCAGCCGACGCAGCTTGTACAGGAAGGTGGTGCGGGGCAGGCCCAGCTCCCGCGCTGCGGCCGTGCGGTTGCCGCCGTGCTTGGCCAGGGCGTTGCGGAACACGGCCAGCTCGTTCTGCCTGGACATCTCGTAGACGCCATCTTCACCGATCAAGGCGAGATCGTCGTCCTGGACGGCGGGCGTGAAGCTCAGGGCCCGCTCGTCGACCTCGGGACCGTGCAGGACATAGGCTCGGGTGAGCACATTGCGCAGCTCGCGTACGTTACCCGGCCAGGGGTGGGCCTGAAGCAGGGCCATGGCCATGGGGCTGATCTCGAGGGGCACGGACATGGCGCGCCCCAAGGCGGCGCAGAGCACAGGCACATCCTCGGGGTGCTCGCGCAGGGCCGGCAGGTAGACCGTGAGCACCGCCAGGCGGAAGTAGAGGTCTTCGCGGAACAGCCCGTTGGCCACATCCTGGCTGAGGTCGCGGTTGGTGGCGGCCACCACGCGCACGTCGGGGAAGGTGGGCATGTTGGCGCCCACGCGCCGCACCTCGCCGCTCTCGAGGGCCCGCAGCAGCTTGGCCTGCAGCCCGAGCGGGATCTCGCCGATCTCGTCCAGGAACAGCGTGCCCCCGTCGGCCGCGTGGAAGGCGCCGTCCCGGCGGGCTGCGGCCCCTGTGAAGGCACCCTTTTCGTGCCCGAAGAGCTCGGACTCGAACAGGTTGCCGCTGATGGCGGCGCAGTTGACCGCCACGAACTGGCCGCGGCGCTCGGAGCAGGTGTCGTGCAATCCCCGAGCGGCCAGCTCCTTGCCGGTGCCCGACTCGCCCTGAAGCAACACGGGCACTGGATGGGGTGCCATGCGCCGCAGCAGGCCGAAGACCCGGCGCATGGGCGAGGAGGACCCGATCATGGTGCCGAAGGAGTCGGCCTCGAGGGTCTCGTGGTCGGTGATGGGCACCACCCGGAACTCGCAGGCCCCGGCGCAGAAGCCCTCGCCCGGCAGCAGGGGGAGCATGCCCCGGACCCGCTCGAGATCCACGCTCACCGCCCCCGCCTCGGGCTGGACGATGACCCGCCCGCGGTTGACCAGCAGGCGGAAGTGATGGGAGAGCAGCCCCGCGTCCTCGAAGACCAGATCGCTGGGAGAGCAGCCTACGGACAGGTCCACCGCTGGCAAGGGGATGGTTCGACCCGCCCCAGGGCCCTCGCTCACCTGCAGCGCCAGCCGGGTGACTCCCAAGCCCTGGGCGTCGGCGCAGAGCAGCTGTTCGTGGCTGCCGTCGCGGGCCGCCTGGGCCGTGGGCGCGGCCTCGCCGCCATCCTGCAGCACCAGCTCGAGCTCGAAGGAGCCCACGCCGATGCGCGCCCCGTGCTGGAGCACCGCCCGGTCCACGGGCTCGCCATCGACCAAGGTGCCATGCCGGGACTGGTCCACCACCACCACCTCGCCGCCCCGCAGGCGCTCGAGGTAGCAGTGTACGCGGCTGACCCGCTCGTCGGGCAGCGCCAGGTCGCAGTGGTCGGCGCGGCCCACCAGAAATCGCCCCTGACCCATGCGCGACTCGATGAGTAAGTGCCTGCCCTGATAGATGCGTAGAGATGCCATGCGGAACGCCCAATCCCAGTGTCGCGGAGGATCGTGACTAACCCATACCCGAGCCCCAGTCCGCGCCTTCGCGCAGCACCAAGGGTGGGAGACGCCGCCCTCGGGCTGCTCCTGCTGGCCTTGGCGCTATGGCTCACCGCCTGTCCCAAGGCGGTCCAGCGGGTGGATGACCACCTGATGGGGCGCGTGAGCTTCGCGGTGGAGCCCGGCTGGGAGCTCAACCGCAACTACCGCTGGATGGGCAGCCACCACGTCCAGCTCACGCCCTCCCCGCCCTCCTCGGTGCTCACGGTCGACCTGCTGCGCGCGGGCCACGGGGGCGACGACCTGCCTCTCGATCTTCTGGCCGAGGTCGTGGTGGGCCAGCTGGGCCGCCAGGTCGGCATGCAGACCGTGGCCACCCAGAAGCACGAGATCGCCCTGGACGGCCGCCGGGCCATCGCGCTTTCGGGCAGACGGATCCACGGCCCCCACCAGATGGAGTTCACCGCTTGGGTCACGCGCACGCCCCGGTACTTGCTGATAGTCCAGCTTCAGACCCCGCCGGGTGAGCTCCAGCACCAGACCCGGCTGCTCCAGCGCCTGCTCGAGAGCTTCGAGCTGCCCCTCGAGCCCCCCCCTCCCGACACCCTCGACGGAGCCTGAGATCAGCGACGAACGCCAGCGCAGCCGCAACCTCGTCGTGGTGGCCACCCGTGAGCGCACCCGCGGGCGCGCCGTGCTCGAGCTAGCGGATCCGGACGATCCCAGCACCCGCTTCACCCTCTGGCCCGGCCTCCCGCCCCCCGAAGGCCCGCTCCACCCGTCCCTGGCGCCGCGGGTGTTCTCCGGCCGGGCCCAGGGAGAGTCCGTGTGGCTCGAGGCCCGCCCCCCCGGCGCCCCCCTCAACCACATCGCCCCCCTGCTCACCCCCATGCAGGTGGCCATGGTGCTGCAGGACTGCTGCGAGGGGCTCACGGCGCTGCACGACGCCGGCCGGGTCCACGGCGACATCAAGTCCAAGCGCGTGGTGCTGGGCGAGGGCGGCTACGCCACCCTGGTGGGCGTGGGTCAGCGCCAGGCCCACCCCGAAGAAGACCTGGCCGCCCTCATCCGCATGGGCCGGACCCTGTGCGGCGACCAGCCCGGCCTGCTCCTGCCCGAAGTGGCCCCGGCCGACGCCGACGTCCTGCGCGAGCTGCTCGAGCAGCAGCTCGAAGACTGCGATCAAGACGCCCTGCGGGACGAGCTGGCCGTCCTGTGCGTGCGGGAGCGCGCCACCATCCCCGAAGAGCCCACCATGCTGCAGGTGGTGGTGGAGCACACCCAGGGCGCGCGAGGCCGAGTAGACGAGCTCCTGCCCATCCTGGGGCCCGAGACCGAGCGCACCGGCGGCCAGATCAGCTGGTCGGGATCCGTGGGCGAGGTCACCCGGGAGTCGTCCCGCGAGCCCACCCAGGCCGACATCGAGGGCACCGGCTCCCTGCACCTGCAGTCCGACCACCAGAGCCGACGCACCCAGCTGCTGGCGCGCATCCTGGCGCCCATGGACCAGCAGGGGGGCACGGCCGGGCTGCCGGGCGAGCTGGAACAGCCCAGCGCCGCGGTCCAGGCCCTGGTGCTCGCGGGCCCCCTGGACCCCCTGCCCTTCGCCGGCGAGCTACCAGGCGAGCTGCCTGTGACGGTCAGCCATGGCGCGATGCCCCGCGATGTCTCCGTCACCCAGGTCTTCCGCTCCCGCGACACCCAGGTCGATGTGGAGCCGCCCCCACCGGCGCCGCGCCGCCGCGGCTGGGGTTCCCGCATCGCCGGGCTGTTGTTCATGCTCGTAGCCTTCCTGGTGGGTATGGTGGTGGGCTCCGCGCTCCTCTACCTGTACGGCTCGTTCTGATGCAGCCTCCCCCCACCGTCCCCAGCGGCATTCCGTACATCGCCGGTCGGCCTCCCCCGCCGACCATCCAGGCACAGGTGCTCCAGCGGCTGCGGGGCAGCTTCCGCCAGGTCCCGCCGGTCACCACCGCGCTGGTGGCGGTCATCGTGCTGATCCACTTCACGGTGGGCCTGGACGACTGGCTGATGGGCCGCGAGCTGTTCGACGGTCACCAGGCGGGCCTGTACGACATCATCTTCGGCGCCCGCTCCGCCGCAGGGTCGCTGATCTGGGGCGCCAACGACGTCCAGAGCGTGGGCCGGGGCGAGGTCTGGCGGCTGTGCGCCTCCGTCTTCCTGCACGCGGATCTGCTGCACATCTTCCTCAACATGCTGGCGCTGTTCGGCCTGGGCCGGCTGTGCGAGGCGGTCTACGGTCCCTCCCGCTTCCTCGCCCTGTTCGTGCTCACCGGCCTGGCGGGCGCGCTGCTGTCCTGGGCGGGGCGCGCGCCGATGCTGGGCGATGCCGACGTCGCCTCCATGTCCGTGGGTGCCAGCGGGGCCGTCTTCGGCCTGATGGGCGCGGGGGTGGTCTACGGCCGCCGCTTCCGGAAGGTGCTGCCCGAGCCCATGCGCCAGATCTTCTGGAAGGGGCTGATGCCCTGGATCGTGCTGAACATCTTCATCGGCATCACCCTGCCCCGCATCGACAACCTGGGCCACATGGGCGGCCTGATCAGCGGCGCCCTGCTGGCCCTGGTGCTGGGCTCTCCGGTCATCCCAGGCGCCGAGGGCAGCCGCCGCACCGGGCTGGCCCTGACCTTCGCCATGGCCTTGATCCTGGGCTGGACCTTCGCCTCCATGGGCCTCTCCCGCCTGGGGAGCTAGCTCCCCGCCATGCCCGAAGCGCTCTGGCCCCTGCCCGTCTTGATCCTGGGGCTGCTGGCCCTTGTGGTGGCGCTCTGGGCCATGCTGATCCGGGAGCGCGGCAAGGCCTCCCGCGCGAGCCAGGCGCGGGTGCGCAAGGCCCAGCGGGGCGAGCACGACGCCCGTGGACTGCTGGAGGCCCACGGCTACCGCGTGATCGAGGAGCAGGCGCGGGGCAGCTGGACCGTCGAGGTGGACGGCCAGGCCCACGAGGTGGACCTCTACGCCGATCTGATCGTGGAGCGGGATGGCTGGCGCTACATCGCCGAGGTCAAGACCGGCGCCGTGGCCCCCGACCCGCGGCGTCCCGCCACCCGCCGCCAGCTGCTCGAGTACCTGCTGGCCTTCGAGCCCGACGGCCTGCTGCTGGTGGACATGGCCGCCGAGACCATCCACCACGTGGGTTTTCCCGGGCTGGAAGAGTAGCCGCGCTGTCTGCGCAGCGATCGGCGCGGTAGCCGGGTTATCCCCCTGCTCGGCCTCCACTCACCCCGACTCGAGAAGTCATGCTCACTACCCTCGCCATGACTGCCCTGCTGTTCCCGGCCTCGGTCAGCGCCGGCTGTCCCGCCGACCTGGCCACCCTGCGCGGTGACATGGGGGCTGCGCGCATGGCCTACCTGGACGAAGACCTCGAGGCCCTGCGCCTCGCGGTGATCGAGGTTGACGAAGATCTGGGCTGCTTGAGCGAGCTGGCCACTCCCGACGACGCCCTGCAGGCCCACCTGGTCCACGCCCTGGGTTGGTGGCTGCTGCGGGACCAGGATCGCGTGGCCTTCGCGCTGCGCGGCGCCATGGCGGTGGACCCCGGCTTCCTGCTGGGCGACGACATCGCACCCGCAGGCAGCAAGCTGATGGTGCTCTACGCACAGGTGCGCGAGGGTGGGCTGGGTCTGTCCGCGCACGTGGACCAGAGGCTCAGGGTGGATGGCTTCGAGGGCATCCGAGCGCTGCCCATGCAGCGCGCTGCCTTGGTCCAGCGCCACAGCCGCGACGGCCTCGAGACCTTCTACACTTCCCCCGACGGTGCCCCCTCGGATCTGGTCCACCAGGCCCCCTACGGCTGGCGCGACGAGGGCACCATCCTGGCCGAGGTGCAGGGCGAGCTGTACGTCATGGCCGAGCTGCGCCGCATGGCCGACCAGGGCCAGCACCCCTCGTGGATCGCCGCCCGGCTGAACGAGCAGGGGCTGCTGCGCGGCATGGAGCCCTGGACCACCCGCGCGGTCAAGGAGCAGCTCGAGACCGACGAGGAGGGGGCCTTGCGCCACACCCGCAAGCGCAAGAAGATGGCCGCGGGCGTGACCCCGCAGCTCGAGATCCCACAGTAGCGCCTGCTGCGGATGGTAGCCGGGCCGCGACACATCGAAGAGACGCCGGCGTCGCGGTCGCGGCGATGGGCCCCGCGGCCCGTGTCCCACCGGCATTTCGGTTAGTTTCCCCTTGGCCCGGAGCTTGCATTACCCCCGGTCGATCCAAGCACGGAGGTTTCCCCATGTCCCGCATCCCCGTCGTCGTCCTGGGCGCCACCGGCATGGTGGGTCAGCGCATCGTTCAGCGCCTCGCCGGTCACCCACAGCTGCGGGTGGTGGCCGTGGCCGCCTCGGCGCGCTCCGCGGGTAAGCCCTACCGCGAGGCCTGCACCTGGCGCCTTCCCGGCGTGCCCTTCGGCGAGGTGGCCGACCTGCCCGTGCTGCCCTGCGAGCCCGACGCCATGCCTGGCCGGCCCCGGGTGGCCTTGTCGGCCCTGGACCGAGGGCCCGCCCTCAGCATCGAGGCCGCCTTCCGCGACGCCGGCTGGGCCGTGGTCTCGAACGCCTCGGCCTGGCGCGAAGACCCTCTGGTTCCCCTGGTGATCCCCGAGGTCAACGCCTCCCACCTGCGGCTCACCGCCCAGCAGCCCGGCTCTGGCTACATCGTCACCAACCCCAACTGCTGCGCCATCCCCCTGGCCCTCACCATGGCCCCCCTGCACGAGCGCTGGGGGGTCGAGGCCCTGGTCACCAGCACCTGGCAGGCCGTCTCGGGCGCCGGCTACCCGGGCGAGTCGGCCTGGGACATGGTGGGCAACGTACACCCCCACAGCGCGCGCGAAGAGGACAAGCTCCAGACCGAGCCGCTGAAGATCCTGGGCAAGCCCGGCAAGCCGGCCTCCTTCCCCATCTCCGCCCGCTGCGTGCGCGTGGCCAGCGCCGACGGCCACCTGCTGTCCATCCAGGTCAGGCTCACAGGCGACCCCAGCCCCGAGCAGGTGGCCCAGTGCCTGCGCGACTGGGAGCCCCCCATCCCGCCCATCCCCTCCTCGCCGCGGCCCCTGTTCCACTTCGGCCTGTACCGGGATCGCCCCTCGCCGCGCTTCGACGCCGACAACGGCGACGGCATGGCCGTCACCGTGGGCAACATCGAGCGCTGCCCGGTGATGGGCATCAAGCTGTTCACCCTGGCCCACAACACCATCCGGGGCGCAGCCGGCGCGGCCATCGCCAATGTCGAGCTGCTCCACGCTCTGGAGCTGCTCCCGCGCGCCTGACGCCCAGGGGCGCGAACTGGGCCCCAGGTCCCGCCCTGGCAAAAAAAGCTCCCCTGCGTCCTCACATGCCCCGAGAGCCTGACCGATAGGCAAGCTGGCTGGCGATCCGCCTCCCAGTCGCACCCCCCAAGCATCATCGAGTCCGGCATGTCGCAGGTCGCCCACACCACGCTTCCCGATCCCGGTCCCTGGCTGACCGACCCGGATCGTGTCTCCGCCCACCTCGTCTTCCTCGGCACCGAGGTCACGGACGTGGCCCTGACCACCGAGGGCCGCACGCTGCACGGCGGTGCTGACATGCCCAGCTACGAGCGCCTGGTGCCCTTCCAGCCCCACCAGGCCTACGGCGACCGCCTCGAGAAGCCCCTGCGCGGCATGCCCGCCAAGCTCGAGTACTCCGCTCATGGCGTGAGCTACAGCTTCGAGTCCACCATGGCGGGCGTGGACGAGCGCGGCCGCTGGCTGGTGAACACCCCCTCCCGCATCCAAGCCGCCGACCGACGGCTGATCCACCGCCACAGCACCCTGGGCGATCCCGCCTTCGAGCTCGAGCTGGACGGCCCCTGGCACCCCATCGGCTTCCGCACCTTCTCCCTGCTGGACATCAGCACCGACGGCCTGGGCGTGGTCTTCGATCCCTACCGGACCCCCATGACGCCAGGCGCACTCGTGGAAGCCAGGCTCCTGCTGCCCACCGCCTTCACCTTCATGCAGCTGCTGCTCCGGGTGGCCAACGTGCGCCCCTTCCGCAAGGGCAGCAGCCTGCGCGCTGCGGGTACCCGCTTCGTGGACCTGCCCCTGGAGCGCCGCAAGGCCCTGGCCCTGTCCATCAGCGTCTGGCAGGAGCGCCGCAAGGTCGCCTAGGGCTGATACACTGGCCTCCCCATCCTCCTGGAGGCTCCATGCGTATCCTCGCCCTCGCTCTGTCTCTGTCGGCCTGCCATCCCACCGATGAGATCACCGATCCCGGCACCAAGCCCGGCGACGACACCGGCGAGATGACCTCTGACGACTGCGAGGGGGACGACGCCTGCGCGGACTGGGAGATCTGCGAGGGGGGCAGCTGCATCGATGGCGACCGGAACGGCAGCTTCGCCCAGGCCGTGCCCATCGCCTGGGACGAGAGCATCACAGGCTACCTCAACCCCCAGAGCGACTGGGACTACTACGCCCTGACGGTGCAGGGCGGTGAGTTCGCCCGCATCAGCACCCGACCCACCGGCGCCGAGGTGGGCGAGCCACAGGCCAGCGATGAGATGGACACCGTGGTGGCCACCTACGACGCCGACGGCGCCCTGCTGTCGTGGGAAGACGACTACCCCACCGGCGGCTCGGTGAGCGGCAGCGACAGCATCGTCTACACCTACTTCCCCACCGCCGGCACCTACATCATCGCGGTCATGGACTACACCACCGCCTTCGACAGCGACGAGAAGCATGGCGGCTCGGACTTCAGCTACGTGCTGAACGTCCAGGAGTACAGCAGCGCCCCCGATGAGGAGGACAGCCTGGGCAGCCCCGGCGCCGATCGCGAGATCAAGGAGGGCTACCTCTACCCGGTGCCCGTGCTGCTCGAGCGAGAGGGCGACAGCGACTGGATCGAGCTGAACCTGCCCTACGACGACTGCCCCGTGCTGCTGCGGGGGTCGGCCCACCTGGACGGCACCGATGCCCTGCCCCGGGTGCGGCTGTACACCGCCGAGCAGGACCTGCTGCTGGATCTGGACGAGCTGGGCACCAACGGCGCGGGCCTGTACCCCGACGTGGACGGCGGCAAGGCCGTGATCGAGGCCCTGGACAGCGAGGGCGGCGGCGGTGACAACCACTGGTTCTTCGTCATCGTCTCGGCCTACGAGCAGGGCTACTCCACCACCACCGAGGGCGTGGAGCTCGCCTACCAGATCGACGACGAGCCCAACGACGCCCTCGAGCAGGCACAGCTGCTGACCCAGACCGACGTGCAGACCAGCGGTGGCTCCGACTACACCGCCGCCCACCTGTGGGGCACCCAGGACAGCGAAGGCGACGAGGACTGGTACGCCTTCCACGCCCAGGCCGGGCACTTCCTGAACGTCTACGGCACCGCTGACTACAACGGCTCCTTGATGGACCCCGCCGTCGAGGTCTACGACGCCAGCGGCGCGCTGCTGAACACCTGGTATGACGGCTCGGACGACGCCCCCGACCTCGAGAACCTGCTCATCGAGACCACCGGTACCCACTACATGCGCGTCTACGACGAGACCGGCGCCGCCCCGGGCGGCGCGCCCTGGTTCTACCGCTTCTCGGTCTACGTCACGGACTTCGAGGCTTCATAGGGCGCTTCACACAATCCAGACGAGTCCTTGTCCAAGCCTCGACAACTGCAGCGCACCACCCGGACACTATCCCTGTACAGCATGGCCTGCGCTCCCCACCCGAACCCGGATCAGCTCGGCCTCGAGGCCCTGGCCCTCGGTGCGCACTGCTGCGTCATGGCCAAGGGCCTCGCCCAGGCCCAGGCCCCCTTGATGCACTGGCTCATGGGGGGCCTCACCCAGGGCCAGCGCCTGATCTGCGTGGGTAGCGAGCCCTGGCTCGCCCGGATCCCGGGCCTGATGGACAGGGCCGGCTTCCCACCGGCGCCCTGGCTCGAGCGCGGGCGGCTCAGCCTGATGCCCGCCGGGCTCACCCGCCGCGGACGGCGCCCCCTGGGGCTGCAAGGGCCCACCTGGCAGCTGCGCAACTGGACCCGCCACGCCCTCGAGTCCGGCTTCCCCGGCGTGCGCCTGGCGCTGGACATGGCCAGCCTGGTCCCCAACGCCGGGGCGCCCAGGCTCATCGAGCTGGAGGCCGCCTTGGACGATCTGGTGGGCGAGCACCCAGCCCTGTGCATGTGCATATACGACCGCCGGCACTTCGATCCGGACCTGCTCGTGCGGATGCTCGAGGTCCACCCGCTGGTGGTCCACGGCGACGAGCTGCTGCACAACCCAGGCGCCATCCAGGCGGCCCAGCTCATGGAGGACGACTTCGACGCCCGACGGCTGGACGCCCACATCCACGCCCTGGGGCGACAGCAGCGCCGGGCCAGCTCCCTGCGCAGCTCCCGAGCCCTCAACCACACCCTGCTGGCGGCGCTGCCCGACCCAGGGGCCCTGCGCGCAGACTCCCTCGAGGCCTGGTCGGAGCGCCGCGGCCAGCAGCTGCAGCGCCTGATGGTCCGCCTGCGGCAGCTCGAGCACACGCCAGGGCTGCAAGAGCTGGCGGATCTGCTGGCCGAAGAGCCTGCCGTACCCCGCCCCGACGACCTGGCCGCGTCCATCATGGCGGTGTGGGCAGAGCGCGGCGAGCCCCTCGGGGACGAGCAAGCCACCCTGGTCCACACCCTGGCCGGCCTGGCCACCACCACCGTCGACCGCATGCGCGAGCAGCTCTCCCGCGAGCAACGACGCCTCGAGGGCCTGGTCCACACGCTGCCCGACGCCGTGGTGGTCCTGAGCCCCGAGGGCAGGATCCGCATGGCCAACCCCACCGCCCAGCGCCTGCTGCAGGAGCTGGGGGGCCTGGGTGTCGGTGACCACCTCACCCACCTGGCCGGCCAACCCATCCTCCCCAACCCCGAGCAGACCGCCACTGGCGAGCCCGTGCAGCGCTACATCCGCGGCCTGGGCGACACCGACCTCGAGCTCGAGCTGCGCCGCCTGGACCCCGCCAGCCCCACCAGCGATCTGGTGGCCGTGCTGCGAGACGTCACCCGCGAGCGCAACCTGCTCACCGCCGAGGAGAGCCGCCGGCGGGAGCTGACCGCCCTGTACACCCTGTCCCGCCAGCTCGCTGACGCCCGGGTGAGCGAGACCGTGCTCGAGACTGTAGCTCGCGAGGTTGTGAGCACCATGGAGGTCAGCTGGTGCCGGGTGATCTCCCAGATCGAAGACCGCCTGGTCTGCCAGGCGGCGCACTGCCGCAGGGAGCTGGGCCTGGACCTGTGCATCGGCCGCACGGAGCCCGCCGCGGTGGCCCGGCTCTACCGCGAGGTGCTCGAGCAGCGCCGATCCCGGGTGGTCCGCCGGGGCGACGCCTCCCTGTCGGCCGCGGTCCGCAGGGGCCTGGATCTCGAGCGCACCGCCACCGTCTGCGTGGTGCCCCTGCGCGTGCGCAGCCACGCCATCGGCGTGCTGGTGCTGGGGGAGCTGCGGACCGAAGATCGTGCTCCCTTTGGAGAGGACAAGCTGCAGATGGTCAGCGCCATCGCCGACCAGACCGCGTCGGCCCTGCGGCGCACCTCCCTGAGCGCCGAGCTCGAGCAGAGCTTCCTGCAGACCTCCCTGGCCCTGGCCAACGCCGTGGACGCCCGGGACACAACCACCAGCGACCACAGCCAGCGCATGGCGGCCTGGGCCGAGGACGTGGCCCGCGAGCTCGCCATGGACGAGGACCAGATCGGGGCCCTGCGCTGGGGCGCGCTGTTGCACGACATCGGCAAGATCGGCGTACCCGACCACATCCTGCGCAAGCAGGGGCCCCTGGACGCCGCCGAGTGGATCGTCATGCGCCGCCACCCCGAGATCGGCGCCCAGATCGTCTCCAACGTGCGCGTGCTCGCCCCGGTGGCCCCCATCATTCGCAGCCACCACGAGCGCATGGACGGCTCGGGCTACCCCGACGGCCTGGTGGGCGCTGCGATCCCCCTGGGCGCCCGCATCATCGCCGTGGCCGACACCTACAGCGCCATCACCGACGAGCGCGTCTATCGTCCCGCACGCAGCCACCAGGACGCCGTGGCGGTGCTGGTGGGCAACCGGGGTCGGCTGTACGACCCTGCCGTGGTGGACGCCTTCCTGCGGGTGCTGGCACAGCCCCACCCCCAGCTCACGGCCGCGGCCCACGCGCCGGGCATGACGGCCTAGGGTCGCATACTCTGGTCTCCTGGTTTTCCGCCAGCACCTGGAGGCGCCGTGCTCTCACCCCTGGCCCTGGCCGCCCTGCTCACGGGCGCTGCCCACGCCCAGTCCCCCCATGACGCGTGGCGCACCCTCGACACCGGACACTTCCGCGTACACTACCCGGCCGAAGCCGAGGCCTGGGTGCTCCAGGCCGCCAGCCGCTTCGAAGCCATCCACGCCGGCGTGGTCCAGGCTGTGGGCTACGACCCCGAGCGGGCCGTGGACATCGTGGTCATGGACCCCTACGCGATGGCGAACGGCTTCGCCCTGCCCCTGCTGGCCAGTCCTCGCATGGGCGTCTTCCCCAGCCCGCCAGGGGCGGGCTCCAGCCTGGCCCACTACCACGACTGGGCCGACGATCTGGTCACCCACGAGGACGTACACCTGGTCCACATGGCCATGCCCTCCCGCAACCCCTTGGGCGCCTTCTACACCCGGGCCCTGTTCGGGGTCGGGCCCATCGCCCTCAAGACCCCCGTGTGGGCCATCGAGGGCTACGCCACCATGCTCGAGGGTCAGCTCACCGGCGCCGGACGGCCCCACGGCAGCGACCGCGCCGCCTTCCTGCGCAGCCTGGCGCAGGCTGGACGCCTGCCCAGCTACGCGGAGCTCAACGGCACCCAGGCCTGGCGGGGTGGGAGCGTACCCTACCTGGTGGGCTCGGCCTTCTTCGAGTGGCTCGTGGCCAGGCAGGGTGCCCAGAGCGCCCGGGACCTCTGGGCCCGCCTGTCGGCACGCGAGATCCGCTTCTTCGCCGCGGCCTTCGAGGGGGTCTACGGCGCGCCGCCTGACGAGCTCTACGCCCGCTTCTGCGCCGAGCTCACCCACCGGGCCCTGAGCATCGAGGACCAGCGCCCCGCCACGCCGGCCACGCTGTGGCAGGAGCTGCTGGGCTCCACAGGCGCTCCGGCCGTGGCCCCCGACGGGAGCAAGCTGGCGGTGGTGGAAGAGACCCAGACCAAGGGCCGCCGCATCCTGGTGTTGGACACCGCCGAGGACGACCAGGCACTCCAGGACTGGCAGGAAGGCGTGGCGCGCACCCTCGAGCGCGACCCTGCCGACGCGGCCCCGGTTCAGCCCACGATCTTTCCCCACCAGCGGCTGGCGCAGTGGCAGAGCGGCGGCCGCAGGCCGGTGGACCCCCGGTGGACCCCCGGTGGGGGGGCGTTGTTGTTCACCAGCTGGGTGCGCCAGCCGTCCGGTGACCTCTCGCCCGAGCTGTTCCTGTGGGACACCGAGCAAGGCGGCGCCCGGCGCATCACCCGTGGCGGCGGGGTCCAGGACGCCGACCCCCACCCTGCCGGGGGCTGGGCGGTGGCGGTGCAGCAGCGCTGGGGCAGCGCGCGCCTCGTGCGCGTCGAGCTGGACTCAGGCGAGATCCTGGGCCTCACAGCCATGGAGCTGGACGCGGTCCACGACCAACCCAGGTTCGACCCATCAGGCGCCCAGCTGGCCTGGCTGCGCCACCGCGGCCGCTGGCAGGTCGTCCTGATGGAGCTGAGCACCGGAGCCGAGCGGGTGCTCGCCCTGCCCTCCGACGCCGAGCCCCTCCACCTGGCCTGGGCCCCCGAGGGCGACGCCCTGATCTCGAGCATGTCCGTCGGGGGCTTCGTGGAGCTGTACCGACTGCCCCTCTCCGGAGGTCCACCCACCCGGCTCACCCAGAGCACCACCGCGGCCCTGGCGCCCTCGCCTGGGCAGGCCGGCGTCTACTATCTGGCCCCGGACAGCCTGGGCCTGCAGCTGCACTTCCTGCCCAGCGAGGCCCCCCCGCCGAGTGACCTTCTCGTCGACGCCATGGCACCAGCTGTGCCACTGGCGCCCGCCGGAGAGCCCACCAGCCCGGAGACCACCCCGCTGGCCCAGCAACCCCGAGACTACGAGCTCGGCCGTGCCGAGTGGCGGCCGCTCATCAGCGGCAGCAGCTGGCGGGGTGGCGGCACCACCCAACCCGGGCTGCGGGTGGGCGACGTGGTGGGCAGGTGGGAGGCCCTGGCGCAGGTGGCGATGGCCTCGGGGACCGCGCCCGGGGGAGCCACCCTGGCGGCGGCCTGGCGAGGCTGGCCAGTGGAGCTGCGAGGGCAGATCTTCGGCGTGGGAGAGCTGACCACCCGGCGCGCTGGCGCCGCCGTCGACGCTGGGCTGGTGCGCTATGGCGACGGAAGCTGGGGGCGTCTCCAGGCTGGCCTGTGGACGGATGTGGGCTGGGGTGAGGACCCTGAGCACTACCGGGCTGCGGGCTTCGCCAGCCTGGCTGGCGGCAAGCGCCTATGGCTCGGCCCGGCATGGATCGACGGGGCCGCACAGCTCGACGGCCAGCATGGCACCACCCGGGGCGCCACCTGGCAGCTGGGTACCGGCCAGGCGGAGCTCGGCCTGGGCGTGGGCGCGGTCGGGCTGCTCGGCAGCTACAGCCGGAGCGCCACCACCGGCGCCGGGGCGCTGGACCGCCTGCGCCTGGGTGGCAGCCACGTCGCCCTGATGCCGGAGGCCTGGCAGGCCAGCCGCATGGCCATGGCCACGGTGGAGGCCGGCGCGGCCTACGGCAGTGACCACGACGCCTGGCGCGGAGCCCTGGACATCGACCGCAGCCTGACCGTCTTCCTCGAGCGCCATCGCATCTGGGACCGCGCCACGGGGCTCGAGCCCGTTGGCGCCACCGCCTTGGCCCTGGAGCTGAGCACGGGCGCTCCATCCAATCCCCTGGCACGCCTACCCGGGCTCGACCTGCGGGTGGGCATCGGCTGCGTCCTGGAGCACCCCGACCAGGGCTGGCGGACCAAGCCCTGCGCAGACAAGGACCACTGGAGCGGCTGGCTGGGCGGGCAGTGGGAGCTGTAGAGACAAGCCCCCACAACCGCCCGTGACTCGAGATAGGCTGCCTGGGTCCAAAGGAGCCTCCCATCATGCTTCTCTTCCCCTTGTTTCTGCTGGCCAGTGGTCCCCAGGCCCACGATCTGGACGACGCCTTCCAGCAAGCCGCCGCGGACCATCAGGTCCCCCTGCCCCTGCTGCAGGCTCTGGGCTGGGAGGCCACCCGCTGGGACCAGGGTGCCCACACCACCTGGCAGGGCTGGGGCGTGATGGACCTGATGGAAGGCGAGCGCGACCCCAGCATCGAGCACGCCGCCCGGCTGCTGGACGTCTCCCCCGACCTGCTCATCCGCGACGCGGCCTGGAACATCCAGGGCGGCGCGGCCCTGCTGGCCTGGCACGCACAGGCGGCCAACGGCGGGCAGCTGCCAGCCCACGATGAGATCGAGGCCTGGTGGGACGCCCTGCGGGCATTCTCCCGCAGCGACGACCCAAGCTGGCAGGCCACCTACGCCTCGAGCATCTACCGCATCGTGCAGGACGGCTTCGAGGCCGACACGGCCTGGGGCCCCTACGCCGTCTCCCCCGTGGCCGTGGACAGCTCGGTGTTCGAGCCAGTGTTTCCGCCGCCGCCCACCGACTACGCCGGTGCCTACCAGTTCGTCTCAGCCTCGAGCAGCAACTACTCGAACTACTCCCGCACGGGCTCGGACATCCGCTACGTCATCGTCCACACGGTGCAGGGCAGCTACTCCGGCTGCATCTCGTGGTTCCAGAACAGCTCCTCGGCGGTCAGCGCCCACTATGTCGTGCGCTCGAGCGACGGCCAGATCACCCAGATGGTCTGGGAAGAGGACGTCGCCTGGCACGCGGGCAACTGGGACTACAACCTCACCAGCGTCGGCATCGAGCACGAGGGCTATGTGGATGCCCCTGGCACCTGGTACACCGACGCCATGTACGCCAGCTCGGCGGCCTTGGTGGCCGACATCGTGAGCCGCACCTCCGTCAGCGCGGACCGCTCCCACATCCTGGGCCACTACGAGGTGCCCGGCGCCACCCACACGGATCCGGGCTCGGGCTGGGACTGGGACTACTACATGTCCCTGATCGACGGCAGCGGCACGGGGACCGGCACCCTGCGAGGCGTGGTGGCCGACCAGGACATCTACCATGGCGAGCGCATCGTGGGCGCCTCGGTCTGGCTCGATGCCGGGGGCAGCACCACCAGCGCCAGCGACGGATCCTGGTCGTTCTCGGATCTGCCCTACGACACCTACACGGTCTACGCCGAGGCCGACGGCTACCAGCGCGGCAGCTGCACCAGAGCCATCGAGTCGAGCAGCGACCACTGGTGCTCCATCGCCCTCGAGCCCGCCGACGACCCACCAGACGACACCGGCGACCCTCCCGTGGACGACACCGGCGATCCCCCCGTGCAGGACACGGGCGACAGCACCGCGCAGGACGTCCCTGTGCCCCCAGGGGCGCACACCAGGATGGACCTCAGCGGTGGCGGCTGTGGCTGTGCCAGCCAGCCCGCGCGGGGTGGTGCAGGCCTGCTGCTGGGGCTGCTGGGCCTGATCGGGATTCGTCGCAGGCGTCGCGAAGCGGGAGCACGTGAAGTGAGTCCCTACGTCAAGTCATGACGCCTTCAGCGTAGGGGGAGCAGTTCATCTGCTCCCGCCACGCTCAGTCCTTCGCCAACCTGGCCAGCACGTCCGCGGGCAGCACACCTGCAGCCGCCAGCTTGTCGGCCACCTGGCGACGACGCAGCAGGGCGATGCCCATGATGGGCAGGGCCAGGAAGGCCGCGGGGGCCGTGGCGCTGTCGTGGCAGGCGCACAGGCAGGCGGTGGTGGACAGGCAGACACCGATGCCGGTGTCGCCGGTGTCGTCGGGCTCGCTGTCCAGGAGCAGATCATCTCGGGCCATGGGGTACCTCCGGACAGTGGTGTCGCGAGCGCAGCCGTTCCTTCACGAGGGTAGCACCAACGGGGTGCAGCCGAAGGCCACAGCGGGCATACTGGCCCCCATGAGCGCCATGGATCGCCGCCTCTTCCTCGAGCGTGCCCTGGGTGGCTGCGCCCTGGCTGCGGGCGCGGGCCTCGGTCCCGGCCTGCCCTGGCTCGAGCAGTTGCTGAACCTGGGGGGCACGGCCCTGGCCGCCGAAGGCCTGGCCACCCTGCTCGAGCAGGCCCCGGTGGCCCGCCACTGGGTCTCCGTGAACCAGCCAGACGGCTGCTCCGCCTGCCACGACCACGAAACGGCGCGGCCCGGACACGAACACGACCTCGCCCTCATCAAGTGCCTGCTCTGCGCCCGGGAGTGCCTCATCGCCCCTGGGGGGCGGGGCATGTGCCGCGCCCGGGTGAACGTCGGTGGCGAGCTGCGCAGCCTGGTCTACGGCCGCCCTATCTCCACCCACGTGGACCCCATCGAGAAGAAGCCCTTCTACCACTTCCTGCCCGGTTCCAACGCCTACAGCCTGGCCACCTCGGGCTGCCCCCTGCGCTGCAAGTTCTGCCAGAACTGGCAGATCTCCCAGGCCAGCCCCGAGGACTACCACAGCGCGTTCATCTCGCCGCAGGCCACCGTCCGCAACGCACGCACCCGGCAGGCCCCCATCATCGCCTACACCTACAACGAGCCCACGGTGTTCCTCGAGTACCTCAGCGACATCGCCCGGGCGGGTCGGGAGCAGGGCCTGCGCTCGGTGCTCATCAGCTGCGGCTACGCGTCCGAGCGCGCCATGGGCGAGCTGTGCGACGTGCTCGACGCGGTCAAGATCGACCTCAAAGGCTTCAGCGAGGACTTCTACAGGCGGGTCTGCGACGCCGAGCTCGCGCCGGTGAAGCGCTCCATCAAGCAGGTCAAGGCGCGCGGCCTGCACCTCGAGCTGGTCAACCTGGTGGTGCCCACCCTGAATGACAGCGAGGCTGACCTGACGGAGATGGCGAAGTGGATCGTGGGGGAACTCGGCCCCGATGTGCCCATCCACTTCACGCGCTTCCACCCCGACTACCAGCTGCAGAACCTGCCACCCACGCCGGTGGAGACCCTGGAGCACGCCCGGGCCATCGCCATGGACCAGGGCGTGCGCTACGCGTTCGTGGGCAACGTGCCCGGACACCCCGGCAACAACAGCTACTGCCCCCGCTGCGGCGAAGTGGTCATCGGCCGCAAGGGCTTCTTCGTCACCGAGAACAAGCTCGACAACGGGCGCTGTGGGGGCTGTGCAGAGCCCATCGCGGGGGTGTGGGGATAGCCGCCCTGACGCCGAACACGCCAACGTCCACGCCGCTTCGGGTTAGCCAGGCTTTCCCCCCGTGAAGACCCCAGATGCCCTCCTCCCGCCGCTCCTTTCTGCTCTGGCTCGGCCGCAGCGCCGCGGTGGGCGTGGCGGCACTGGGGGGGGCCTTCACCTGGGGCTTCTTCACCCACGGCCACGGCCAGGGCACACGCACGCGGCGCTACCTCGGTCGTCGCGCCGATGTGCTGGCCCGGCTGCACAACTCCCGCGAGGGCTTCTGGCTGGACAGCGACAACAGCGCGCTCATCGTCGCCGACCCTGGCGCCCCCACGGGCCTGCGGGCCACCTCGCTGGCCTGCACCCACCTGGGCTGCACCCTGCGTCCCACCGCGGGCAACCGCAGCCTCGAGTGCCCCTGCCACGGATCCTCCTTCGCCTTCCTGGGCCCGGACGGCCAGGCCACCGACTTGGGCCGGATGCTGGTGGGCCCCGCCACCCGGGATCTCGACCGCTTCGCCGTCGTCGCCGTGGGCGACCGCCTGTTCCTGGAGGCCTAGCCACCATGCGCGACTGGCCCGGCCACTGGTTCGCATTCTTCGAGCACCTGCACGCGCCTCGGGTGCGGCTGGCCAGCCTGCGCTTCCGGGCCACCCTGTTCGGCGGGCTGCTCTCCACCTCGCTGTTCGTGATCCTGACCGTCACCGGCCTGCTGCTGATGTACGTCTACGTGCCCTCCGAGGATGGCGCCTGGGCCAGCATCCAGGTGCTCGAGGAGCGGGTGCGCTACGGCCGCATGCTGCGGGCCCTGCACAACTGGACCGCACAGGCCATGGTGGTCACAGTGGTGCTGCACCTGCTCAGCCTGGCGTGGCGCGGAGCCTTCGAGCGGGGCAAGGCCGCCAACTGGTGGGTGGGGGTGATGCTGTTCTTCCTCACCGTGGCGCTGTCCTACACGGGCTACCTGCTGCCCTGGGATCAGCTGGCCTTCTGGGCCATCACCGTGGGGGCCAACATGGCCGCCTCGGCCCCCATCATCGGCGGGGCCGTCAAGCACATCCTGCTGGGCAGCGAGAGCATCACGGGCACCACCCTGCTGCGCTTCTACGTACACCACTGCATCACCCTGCCCCTGATCTTCGCGGCCCTGCTGGGGGTACACCTGTACCGCATCCGTCGCGACGGCGGGCTCACCCTCAGCCCCGGAGCCATCGTCCGGGGCGGCCCGGCCAGGACCAAGGCCCGAGGCGCCATCCTGCGCTGGGAGCTGTGGCTCACCCTGCTGGTCACCCTGCTGGCGGTGCTGCTGAGCTTCGTGGCCCCCATCCCCCTGGGGCCCGAGGCCGACGCCCTGGTCACCCCCAACCCCATGAAGGCCCCCTGGTACCTGGTGGGCCTGCAGGAGCTGCTCCACTTCCACCCAGCCTTCTTCGTCACCTACATCGTCACCGGAGCCTTCGCGGCGTTCTTGCTGGCCATGCCGCTGATGCCGCCCCGCTTCGCCGCTGCCACCGTGGCCGGGCTCTCCCGACGCTGGGCGCTCGCGCTCTACGGGCTGCTGGGCGTGGTCTCCCTCGCGTCCACACCCCTGTGGGCCTGGCACTGGGACCTCGTGCTCATCTTGGCCTGCCTGCTGGCCGCCGCCGTGCTGTGGCTGGGGCGTGGGCCCCTGGCTGCTAGCCTGGGCAGGCTGCGCCTGGCGGTGCTCCTGCTGGGCTGGATCTTCGTGAGCTACGGGGGCCTGACCGCCGTAGCCGTGTGGCTGCGCGGTCCGAACTGGGAGCTCTTGTGGATCCCGTGACCGAACCTGCGCTCCGTCCCTTCGCGGCCAGCCCGTGGCTGGTGCTGCTGGTGCTCGCCTGCGGCGCAGGCGCGGTGGCCCTGGGGGCCCGGGATCTGCCGGACTGGCGAAGGATGCAAGACGAGTACGCCCGCTCGGTGCCCGAGCTCGAGCCCGGCCTGCGGGCGGCCCCCATCGGCCCCGTCGCCGACCTTCCCCCCGACAGGCGGGAGTACTGCTCGAGCTGCCACCTCGCAGGCGCGGGCTACGCCGCACTCGACAGCGAGCCCTTCGCCGCCCATCCCCCCGTGGGCCACGACCCCCTCGAGCTGGGATGCACCCCCTGCCACCGGGGCGACCCGGGCTCCCTGGCTTTCCACGACGCTCCCGCCTTCGGCCGGGACAAGCCCCTCAGTGGCGTCCAGGCCTGGTCCTCCTGCCTGCACTGCCACGACGCCGCCACCCAGACCGAGCTGCTGGCCCCCTGGCCCGCCGTGGCCCAGCGCCAGGCGCTGCTGGCCGGGCTGTTCGAGGACCACGGCTGCCTGGCCTGCCACAGCGCCGGCGCCCGCGGGGGCCTGGTGGGGCCAGAGCTGACAGCCTTCGGCGCCACCCCGGTCAGCGATCCAACCGCGGTCTATGGCGGGCGCCTGGCCCAGGCAGCCATGCAGCTCGAGGACCCCGGCGCCCTGCAGCCTGCCACCAAGATGCCCACCCCCGAGCTCGAGCCAGCCGAGCGCGAAGCCCTGGCGGTGTGGCTGTCCCTGCTGGGCCATGTGGACGGCATGGATCGCGACGCCTGGGCGCCAGGCTCGCTCGACGACGTTCGCTGCTCGGGCGAGACCTACCTATGGTTCTGCCAGCCCTGCCACGGCGACGACGGTGGCGGCCGCGAGCGCGGCAGGGCCCCCGGCGCCGTGCCCGCCCTGGCCTCGGAGCTGTGGCTCAGCTACGCCGATCCGGCTCTCATCCGCCAGGTCGTCACTCAGGGCCGCGACGGCAGCTTGATGGAGGGCTTCCGCAGCGAGGGCGGCGCCCCCATCCTGACCGAGCAGGAGCTGGATGGGCTGGTGGAGCACATCCACGACGCCGGCCTGGTGCAGCAGTCCGACATCGAGTCCTACCAGCGGGTCGCCGCCGCCAGCTGCGAGGCCTGCCATCCCCTGCGCAGCGACTACCTCGAGGGCCGCGACGAGGCCCAGCGCGCCGCGTTGCTGGTCGAGCACCCCTGGCGCTGGAGCCTAGAACACTGGCTCGAGGACGAGGGCCTGGCCATCGACCGCTGCGAGGTCGATGCCGAGGGCCCCGAGGGCGAGCGCATCGTGGTGCATGCCGGCGAGCAGCTCTACGATGATCTCTGTGTACACTGCCACGAGGATCCGGAGCGCGGCCCTGTGGGCGACGAGCCCTCGGCCCCAGCCCTGCGGGGCTTCCTGGACCGGGAGCACCACGACGCCGGCTACCTGCTGGCCTCGGTGGTCATCGGCCGGCCCGACGCCCCCCCGGGCAAGTGGCGCCACCAGGGCATCACCGCTGGCGAGTACACCCCTACACAGCTGGCCTGCCTCGCCCGCTGGCTCCAGGAGAACCCATGAGCCGCCGCATCTGGATCATCGCGGCGCTCCTGGCCGCGCCGCCTCTGGTGCTGCTGGGCTGGAAGGCCAGCCAGGCTATTGGGCGCGAGCCCCTGCCCCGCCATCACAGCTACGCCAACCGGGGTGAGCGGGCCGAGGTGGACCGGGGCGCCTACCGCTCCGCCGCGTTCTGCGGGGGCTGCCACAGCGAGATCTACGCCCAGTGGCAGGAGAGCTACCTGTCCCAGGCCTGGACCCAGGCCGACCGGGAAATCCGGCTGCACGGGCTGACCCTGCGGCTGCGGGGCATGGACCCCGACGAGCGCCGCTTCTGCCTCGAGTGCCACGCTCCCCTGTCCCTGGCCTGGCCCGAGGATCTCGACGTCGCCGACCCCATCGCCCAGGAAGGCGTGACCTGCGTGGTCTGCCACACGGCGCAGTCGGTCGCGGTGGACGAGGCCCCAGCGCGCATGGACAACGACCCCCACGGCCCCATGCTCGGCCCCTTCGACGACGCCGTCTCCCCCTGGCACGCCACCGCCACCGCCGAGCACCTGCTGAGCTGGGACAACGAGCTGTGCGGGTCCTGCCACTCCTCGAAGTGGCCCCTGAACGATGTGCCCATCGACTGGACCTGGCAGGAGTGGCACGAGGACGCCGGACCGGACGACGAGAACTGTGTCGAGTGCCACATGCCGGCCTACACCGGCCAGGCCGCCCAGCTCGAGGGCGTGCCCGAGCGCGAGCTGCGGGACCACAGCTTCCCCGGCGGCCACGACCCCGACATCGTAGCCGAGGCCATGACCCTGTCCCTGGTGGACGTCGAGCGTGACGCCGATGGCCTGCGCCTGCTGGTGGACGTACAGAACCTGGCGGGCCACGACCTGCCGTCGGGCAACCCCCCGGCCCCCGAGTACCGCCTGCGGGCCTGCGCCGGCCCCTGCCCCGCTGAAGGAGGCTCCCTGGACAGCCGCTCCTACCGGGCGTCCATGCTCATGGCCGACGGCTCGAACACCCTGGACGTCACCATCGCCGCTAGCGACGGCCCCAGCACAGCCCTGCCGCCCCGCGAGATTCGCCGCGAGGTTCTCGAGTTGCCCATCGGCACCACGGGCGAGATCGAGCTGCGCATCGACTTCTCCTACTGGCGCCCCTACGAGCCCGGCCACCGCTGGCCCAGCTACTGGAGCGCCATCCACCAGCACCTGGGCAACCCCGAGGTCAGCATGGGCCGCATCGTCACCACCCTGGCCCGCCCTCAGACCTGGGCGCTGCTCTTCGAGTCCATCGGCCACAGCAAGGGCGAGCCCATGGCCGTGGACGCGCTGCGGGTGGACCTCGCTAGCGGCGAGGTCACGGGATGGTGGTCCGAGGGGGACTTCGAGCTGGTGGAGTGAACGCCGGAGCCGCGCCCGCGCACGGCTCCACCGGAAGCACCCTTCCCATGGAGAGAACCATGCGCGCGACCCTCGTCCTCACGGACGTGCAGGGAGAGCAGAGCTGGGTGGCCGACATCCGCTGGTCGAGCGACCGGGACGCGGGCGTGCTCATCCACGGCTACACCCAGGGCGAGGAGCGGGTGGACCTCGACCCCCCGGTGATCCTCTCGGAGCGGTCCAGCGCCCCGGGAGATGTCTTCACGACCTATTCCAACGGCCAGGGGTGGATCTCCCGCTTCGAGCTCATCGAGGGCTGCGGCAACTTCTGGGTGCCCGAGTGGGACGACGAATCATGCCTGGTGTTCACTCTCGACGACGGCGACGATGACCCCACAACAAACGGCCTCGTCACCGGCACAACCCACCTGGTGCCCCGCTACGGTGCCGCCTGGC
>CALDOK010000262.1 GCA_937912125.1 uncultured Pseudomonadota bacterium | reverse complement strand
GCTGCGAGCTGGTGGGGCGCTGGGCTGCCGGCTGCTGGGCCGCCGGCTGCTGGGCTGCCGGCTGCTGCGAGCTGGTGGGGCGCTGGGCCGCCGGCTGTTGCTGGACTGCAGGCCGCTGGGCCGCCGGCTGCTGGACCGCCGGCTGCTGCTGGACCGCAGGCCGCTGCGCAGGCGTGGCGGCGTGGTTGGGCGCGGGCCGCTGAGGAGCCGGGCGCGCCTGCGCGGGCTTCTTGCCCGAGCTGCTGCTGCTGCTGCTCTTCTTCTTCTTCCACGCGGCCAGATCGAGCTGGTGGCTGCGCGCCTGGGGACCCTGATCGCTGGGAGCGTCGGCCAAGGCGGCCGGCGATGCCAGGGCTAGGGCCAGGGTGGTGGAGACGAGAACGAGGAAGCGGCTCATGGGGCCCTCCTGCGTACGGGGTACGCCTGGGATGCGCGCACGGGACGGCAGGGCTCTGGGAATATTCGAGGCATTCACAAAAAAAGTAGCATGCGTGTCACTGCGCGGCGGCGCGGGATCAGCGCCGGTGGGTGTGCTCGCACTTCTGTTCACACACGATGTGCCAGGCGTGGCAGTCGTCGCACTCGGTGATGGCGTGGTGCTCGGCGAAACGATCCCAGTGACGCCGCTGATCCACGGTGAGGATGCCGGTGCCCTTGCAGAGGGGGCAGGTGGAGTCCAGCGCGTTGAGGATGGCGGCCCGGATGAACTCGGAGCGGTTGGGCATACCCTGGAGCAGGTCGGCCAGGGCGTCGTCCACCTTGAAGGTGATGAGGTTGGGCTTGGCCATGGGGCACTCTTCGAGGAGAGGTGGGAGCGCTCAGTTCTTGAGGAAGGCTTGGCGGAGTCGGGTGTAGGCCTCGGCCCGGATCTCGTAGATGGGCAGGCGGCCGTTGGCCCAGGCGTAGACGGCGTCGGTCTGGTGCTCTTCCTGGAAGGCGTGGCCGACCTCGAGCATCACGCTCGAGCCGTCGATGAGCTCCACGATGAAGCGGGAGCGGGGCTGGTCCAGGCCGGCGGCCCCAGGCTCGCTGCCCTCGCTCACCCGCAGGGCGCGCAGGTCGGACAGGGCGTTGACCGTGTACAGGGTCTTGCGCAGGTCGGCGTCCATGACCACCGGCTCGACCACCCGCCACATCTTGGAGCCCAGATCCTGCTGGATGCGGACCCGGTGGAGCCCCTCCTCGAGCACGATGGAGTCCACCTGCTCACGGGCGAAGCCGAAGATGGTCTTGTCCTGGAACTCGAGGGGGCCCCACTGGAAGCGGCGCAGCCAGGTGCTGGCGATGCGGAAGACGTCGGGGCGGCCCTGGACCTTGGCCAGGGCGGCGTCGCCGTCGGGGGCCGTGATCAGGTCGAGGTGTAGGACGGAGCCGTCATTGAGCACGACCTCGGCGCTGGCCTCGGGGGCTTCCCAGCCCGAGCCGAAGTCGGGCGCGTGCAGCTCGGAGGCGCGGATGCGGGCCAGGGACGTGGCCAGCATGTCCAGGGTGATCTGGTCGGGCACGAAGCCGCCGCCGCTCACCAAGCGCCAGGGAGTGGGCTGGGGCGCGGCGTCACCGTCGGTGGTGGCGTAGAGCTCGCGGGTGAAGGTGAGGGCCCCCAGGGGACCCACGAGGCCGATGCCCACCACCTGGGTGGGGTCCATGTCCAGCAGCAGGCGGTTGCGCCACTCGGTGGCCTCGCGGTCGAAGCGGTGACGCCCCCCGAGCCGGGCCCGGTAGACGGTGTCGCTGCCGGGCAGGCGCAGGATGGTGGAGCCGCCGGGCAGATCCTTGCCCATCACCATGGAGATGGCGGGCTCGGCGCCGCCCGTGAACAGCTCGAAGCCGATGTTGTTCGAGTCGTCCAGCTCGTAGTCCTCGAGGTTGCCCTGGTCGATGCGCAGGTCGATGGGGACGTCCTTGGTGAAGGTCTGCACCAGGGTGCGCAGGGAGCTGGCGTCGGCCTCGGCCTGCAGCGGCTGGCGCAGGAACCAGCGCTCACCGTCGCGCTCGATGACGGTGGTCTGGCCCGCGCGCACAAGCTGGATGCGGGTGACGGCGGCGGGGTCGACGGCGGAGATGACCGGCAGGTCGACCTGGCCGGCATGCTGGCCCGAGGGCAGCAGCAGCAGGGCACCCAGCAGGGCGGCGACGGCCAGCAGGATCGTGGTGGTGCGTGAGAGCGGCATCAGTCCACCTCCGCCGTGGAGCCGGTGCGGCGCCGGATGAGCAGGCGCAGGCCCCCGAAGAGGACCAGCAGCAGGGTGCCCCCCAGGGCGTTGGCTGCCATCAGCCAGCGCATGACGGCGGGCTCGGGTTTATCCAGGGGCGGCAGCTGCACCGCCTTGCTGCGGATACCGATCAGGGCCTCGTCCTGGCACATCCAGTCCACCAGGTTGAGCACCATGGCCACGTTGTTGGCGGCCGAGTCGGCGGAGCCTGAGACCACCAGGCGAGCCAGGGCCCCCTGGGTGATCTTGCCCGCGGGATCGTCGGGGGTGACTGCCGAGGCGCCAAACGGGGTCTCGGCGGGCACTGGGGGGATGGGCAGATCCGCGAAGGTGCTCTCGAAGGCGCCGGTGAGGGCGACCATCAGGGGCCACTGGCCGGGCTGCTCACCCGGGACGCCGCGCTGGTAGGCGCTGGGGTCGAAGGTGCGCACGCCCTGGAAGCGCGACGCATCGGCCGAGCCCTTGGCCAGGACCTTGGCCTCGGCGCCCGGCGGCAGCAGCTCCGAGATGTCGATGGACGATGCGAAGGGGAACAGCATCTGGTCCATGCCCTTGACGATGGGGCTGTCGTCCGCCAGGTCGGTGACCCGCGGGATGGCGGGGTGGTTGACCGGCACCTGCACCATGTACTGGCCCTGGCGCACGGGCACGCGCATCTTGCCGTTCTGGGCGCGGTCGATGACCAGGTCGCGGTTGACCACCACGCCCAGCTGGCCCAGGAAGCCCTCCATGCCGTGGAAGATCTCGGTGGGGCGCAGGGTGCGCAGGTCGGTGCGGTAGTTGGTGAGGAAGACCGCCAGGGAGCCGCCGCGCATCAGGTACTGGTCGAGCTGGTAGCGGGCTCGCTCGCTGACCTGTTGCTGGGGCCCGAGCATCAACAGGGCGTCCACCTCTTCGGGCACGCCCTCTTCGCCGCCCAGGGGCACCGCCACGATCTGGTAGGAGTCGGCCAGCTGGTTGCGCAGGGTCTCGAGGGGGCCCTGGGCCCGCAGCACGTCGACCTCGGTGTGGCCGGTGGTGAAGCCCACCACCTTGCGCTCGTCCCCGGCGATCAGCCGGTGCATGGTGCGGGCGATGTCGTACTCGATGGTCGCCACCTGGGTGACCGCGTCCAGGGCGGTCTGCTGCTCACCGTAGACCAGGCTGGCGCCCATGAAGACCCGCTTGAGCTCCGAGCGGTCGCTGCCCCGGTAGGCGTACTGGATGGGGCGGACGCCGAAGCGCTGGGCTTCTTCTTCGAGCTCCTTCTTGCCGGTGGGGTCCACCACCTGCAGCTCCATCAAGCCACCGGAGTAGGCGCGGAACTCTTCGAGCTTGTCCACCAGCATGCGCTCGTGGTTGTTGTAGGGCGCCTCGAGGCCCTTGGTGAAGTAGACCTTGACGAACAGAGGCCTCTCGAGCCGGCCCGCCAGGGCGCGGCTGGCTTCGGACAGGGTGTAGACGTGGTCCTGGGTGAGGTCCAGGCGGCTGAAGTGGCGGGCGGCCAGGGCGTTGACCAGCACCAGCACCAGCACCACCGCGGCGAGCTGCACCCAGGCGTCCATCAGCAGGAGCTTGCGCTTGTTCATGACGCCCCCCTACTTCAAGCGGCCGTGGCGCAGGGCCAGGACGGCGACCGCCAACCCCGCCGCGCCCACCGAGGCGAAGTAGATCAGGTCGCGGCTGTCGAGCACGCCCCTGGCCAGGTTGTTGAAGTGGTAGTCGAAGGTCATGTACTGCACCACCGGCAGCAGCGCGGCCGGCACCTGGTGCAGGAAGAAGCCCATGGCGAAGGGCATCAGGCAGAGCACCATGGACAGCAGGAAGGCGATCATCTGGTTCGAGGTCACCGCCGAGGCGGCCACCCCGATGCCGCACAGGGCCGCGCCCAGCAGGAACAGCCCAAGGTAGCCTCCGAACACCGGGCCCCAGTCCAGATCGCCCATGGTGGCCATGGTGATGGGGTAGCTGGCGGTGAGCAGCAGGGCGACGGCCAGCAGGGCCAGGGCGCTGAGGTACTTGCCCAGCACCACCTGAAGCTCGGTGATGGGCAGGGTGACCAACAGCTCGAGGCTGCCGGTGCGGCGCTCTTCGGCGAACAGGCGCATGGTGATGGCGGGCACCAGGATCACGAAGAACAGCGACGACCAGAAGAAGAAGCTGCGCAGCGAGACCACGCCCTGGGCGAACATGTCCTGAAACCACAGGGTGAAGGCGGCCACCAGGCCCAGGAAGACGGGCACGACGATGTAGGCCAGGGGGGAATCGAAGCTGCTGCTCAGCTCCCTCCGAAACACGGCCAGGACGTTCATCAGGGGTTCCTCCCGGAGGCGAGCGACCCCTTGGTCTCTCGCGGCCATTTGCACTTAGCCGTTAGTGGTTGGCTCAGCAGTACACGGTGCGGCTCTACCCGCCTGGAGATCAGCGCTTGTTTTGGTTTATAGCCCCTCTCGCCCTGCTCGGCGTCGCCGCTCTGGCCCAGGACGTCCCGCCCTCCGCGGGGCCGACCTCCCTGGACGACGCGGCCTGGAGCCTGGTGCGGGTGGACGTGCCCGATCACCCTGACGCCCTGATCTCCAGCCGTCTGGGCTCGATGTTGGCCCAGGCACCCACCGATGGCACGGCGTTCCGGCCGGTCTCCATCCCCGAGGTCGATACCGCATATGTGGCCTGGGAGGCGGTGGAGGCCATGCAGACCGACGCATGGATCCAGGCCGGCTACGACGGCTCCGGGGTGCGGGTGGCCGTGTTCGATGTGCAGTGGTTCAACGCCGCCTTGCGCCCCGAGGAGCTGGGCGATGTGGAGACCTGGGACTGCGGCGCCCACGACTCCTGCGAGCTGCCCATGGACACCCTGCGTCCTTGGCACTCCTACGAAGAGGGCAGCCACGGGGTGGCCTGCGCCGAGACCATCCGCGATCTGGCGCCCGGCGTGGAGCTGCACCTGGTGCGGGTCAACGGGCTGACCACCCTCGAGAACGCCGTGGGCTGGGCCATCCGCCACGACGTGGACCTGATCTCCATGTCCATGTCCATGTTCAGCGAGTCGTTCTACGACGGCACCGGGGCGGTCAACGATCTGATGGGGGATCTGGCCGACGCCGGGGTGCTGATGGTCACCTCGTCGGGCAACTACGCCGACGAGCACTGGCTCGAGGACTTCCGCGACGACGACATGGACGGCTGGCACGAGTTCCGGGGTGCCAGCGAGTACCTGCCGGTGTACCTCGACGGCGGCAGCCGCAGCCGGATCATGATCAACTGGGACCAGTACCACCACTGCGGCGACACCGACCTCGACGCCTATGTCTGGGACTCCGCCGGCAACCTGGCGGGGCGCTCCGAGGAGCGCCAGATCGTCGAGGACAGCGGCTGCTACCCCAGCGAGCGGGTCAGCGCCTACGCCGAGAAGTCGGGCTGGCACTACCTCCAGCTGCGTCGGGCCGCGGGGGATCCCGCGGTGCGCTTCTCCATCTTCGCCCGGGGCTCGTCCTTGTACGAGCCCATGCCCGAGGGCAGCATCGCCGATCCTGGCACCCACCCCTCGGTCTTCACCGTCGGCGCGGCCCGGGCCACCAACTACATCGGCGGCGAGGTGGAGTACTTCTCGTCCCAGGGTCCCACCCACGGTGGGCTGTTCAAGCCCGACATCGTGGGCCCCGATGGGCTGTCGTCTTCGGTCTACGGCGCCACGGGCTTCTACGGCACCTCGGCCTCCACCCCGGCCGTCACCGCCGCGCTGGCGATCCTCATGAGCGCCGATCCCGAGCTCGGTCCCTACCAGGCCGCCGATCGGCTGATGTCCTATGCGCTCACCGAACGCGCCACCTTCGACGCCCCGGACACTGCCCGCGGAGCAGGTTATGCGCGGCTTCCACCCTTGGAGGTCGGCGCTCGAGGCTGCGGGGATCGTCCCCTGCTCCTGCCGGTCCTGCTATGGTGGCCGCTGGCCGTGCTGCGGCGTCGTCTGTCGTCCGGCCCCTATCCCCGGAGCCTCGCCCGATGCGATCCCTGATGCTCGTCGCTCCCTTGTTGTTGATGTCCGGGTGCAACCTGTTCCGCTCCGGGCTCATCGACAAGACCTGCGAAGACCTGCCCCTCGGCTGTGGCGGGATCATCGACACCCAGCCCACCGACGACACGGGCGACTCGGACCCATGGGTGCCCGAGAACCCGTACACCACGGGCATGGCTCTGGCCGTCGCCAGCGACGGCGAGATCCAGCTGCGGGTCATCGACGCCCAGGGCCAGCAGATCCAGGGCGCATCCCTGGACTCCAGCGAGGTCTCGGCCGCCGGCCCCGTGGCCTACGATCCCATCCAGCCGCGCGTGATGTTGTGGGACAACGGCGGCCAGACGCTGTTCGTGGTGGCCGATGGCGCTCAGCCTGTGCGCGTCACGGTGGACACCTCCGAAGCCGCCGAGCTGGGCTGGGTCAACGACGCCGTCGTGGTCGACTCCGTGCTGTACCTGGTCAGCGCCACCGCGATCTGGAGCTTCCTGCCCGGCGACTCGGCCATCCACAAGCTGGGCTCAGCCGTGGGGCTGACTCAGATCCAGGGCGTATTCCCCGCCTACGACGACAACCTCTTCCTGCTCAACTGGGGCAGCGACGACGCCCCCGACCTCTATCGGTACACCATCTCCACCGCCGAGAACCGGCTGTCCTACGAAGCCTTCGACGACAGCCTCGGCCGGGTGGCGGCAGGCTTCCAGGGCCCGGCCGCCAAGCCCCATGTGTGCTCGGGGGTCGGCGGATTGTACCTGGTCGAGGATCTCCAGGGTGGCGATCACGCGCCCGCGGCCTTCCCCAGCCAAGCGGATCTCCAGGCCCTGGTCGGGGCTGATCTGCTGGCCGAGGTCACCGACTGCGGTTGGGACGATGGCGCCGAGCGCTACTTGGTCCACTCGGCGGTCCACGGTGTGGTCGCGGTGGATACCTGGGGCCGGGTCGACGCCCTGGTGCTGCCCGAACCCGGTGAGCAGTTCGTGCGGGCCAGCTTCTTCGTCGTCCCTGAACCCGACGCTCGTTGAGTGTCCTGCACCACGCGCCGTCGCGTGGGGTGTGCGAACTCGGTCGTGGTTGCGTAGACTGACCTCTGGAGGTGGTGCATGCGCCGCTGTGTAGTGCTCTTGTCGATCCTCGCCGCCATGGGCTGCAAGCCCGAGGATGAGCTGCAGCCCCTGGTCACCGCCATCGACGCCGCCGCCCCCGAGAGCGCTGAGATCGCCCCGGCGGTGGGCTACGGCGAGATCGAGGTGCTCGTGCGGCTCCTCAATCGCTACGGCGCCTCGGTGCCCGGCGGGGATGTCGAGCTGGCGGTCAGCGGCGCCACCGCGTCCATCGACAGCGGCACCGTGGCCATCGGGCCCACCGGCTACGGCGAGCTCGAGGTCAGCACCTCGGGCCCCGAGCCCTTCACCGTCAGCATCGAGGGCAGCGCCGAACCCCTGAGCCTCGGCCAGGCCGTGGAGTGCTGGAGTGTGGGCGGCGCGCTGCCCGGTTGGGGCCTGCGGCCCAGCTGGCTGCTCCCCAGCGAGCTGCGCGACGTCACCAACGCCAGCTCCACCCTCGAGGGCGTGGTGCTGGGCACGGAGCAAGAGGTCTGGTACCTGGGCACTCAGCCCGACGCGCGCCCCCACCGGGTGCTCGTCATGCCCGATCCGATCCTCGAGCTCGAGTCGGTCCACATCGACAACGACGGCGTGGCCGATCTGCTCGTGCGCAGCGTCGACGAGCTGGTGCTGCTGCGCGGGCTCGCCGGCGGCGGCCTGTCCTGGGGCGCCGGCTTCGCGGCCGAGGGGCTCGAGCTGCTGGGCGCCTCGGTGGACGACGTGGACGGCGACACGCGCAACGACGTGGGCTTCGCGCTGCAGAGCAGCGAGGGCGCCTGGATGGTGTTCATGGGCGGCGACGGCGCCTGGGGCTTCGAGGAGATCCAGGAGCTGCGCTACGGGCTCGATTACGCCGTGGTGGACATCGAGCTGTCCCAGAGCGACGGCGACGCCGTGGCCGAGGTGGCGCTGCTCAAGAGCGACTCCACCCTGATGCGCTACTACTGGTCCGCCGCCGACGACACCTGGGCCGAGACCTATCCCTCCACCCTCGAGACCCACCTGGCGCCCCCCGCCCGCTTCATGGGGGCAGCGGACCTCAACGCGGGCGGGTCCGAGGAGCCCATCCTGCTGTCCCACCCCGAGGCTGGCGTGCAGCAGAGCGTGGTCTTCTACACCCTCGACGGCAGCACCACTCAGTACCAGAAGAGCTACATGGGCCCCCAGTGGGCCCTGGACGATCTGAGCGGCGATCTGACGCCCGACATCATGGCCCTCGAGGCCGGCGAGCTGCACCTGATCCACTTCGTCTCCGACGAAGGCGGCGCCGACTTCGCTTACCACGCGGTGGGCGGCATCTACGTGCGCACCGGCACTGAGGCCGACGAAGATCCGGTCATCGGACCCATCGCGGCGGGCTTGCTGGACGGCGATCGGCTGCCGGACCTGGCCATGGCCACCGATGCCTTGCACCTGTTCCCCGGCATGGAGGCCGAGACGGCCTGGGCCAGCGGAGACGGTCGCTGGACCAACTACGACCTGCAGCTCTACGTTCGGCCGGCCCTGGCCGATCTCGACGGCAAGGCCGGGCTCGAGACCATGGCGGGCTGGGTGTACTCCTACTCTGTGCCGGTGCTGCGCACCTGGTGGATCCAACCCGATCCCCACGGTGACACGCCCACCCTCGAGCGCCGCGGCGAGCTCCTGTTCGAAGACGGCGCCGTCCCCTTGGACGTGGTCATCGCGGGCCAGATCGTCTACGGCCTGGTGGACTTCGACGGCGTCCAGCTGGTCGGCATGGCCCTCACCGGCAGCGACACCTACGACGAGCTCGGCCGCGTGGCGGTGGACGGTGCCGCCCTGGTGGCCGGTAGCTTCGCCGACGGCGCCGAGGTGGCCGTGATCAGCGCCGAGGGGCAGGTCAGCTACCGCGACGCCAGCCTGGCCGAGATCAGCACCGGCAGCGTGGGTTCCTTCGGCTGCGTGGCCGCCGCGGACACCGACGGCGACGGCATCGACGAGCTGTTCACCGGCTCCGACGCCGGCTGCGATCTGCTGGCCGTGGACCTGGACGATGACGGCTCCGAGGAGCTTGTCCGCAGCGATGTCTCCGGCACCACCGTGGAGTGGGGCGGGGCCACCCACAGCCTCGAGGGCGCGGGCAGCCTGGCGGCCCGGGACCTCGACCTCGACGGCCAGCCCGAGATCCTCATCGCCAGCGGGGGTCGCCTCTGGGTCCACCGGGCCGTGGCCGGCGGCTTCCCCCCGGGCATGGGCTTGCACGGCGCCGTGGTGTTCAGCTCCCTCGACATCGGTGACGTCACCGGCGACGGCCTGGACGATCTGGTCACCCTGGGCGAGGACGGCCTGTTCCGGGTGCTGTGGGGGGTGGAGTAGGCGCGCTACTCAGCGCGTCTGCAGGCTGCTCGACCTCACCCCTCGATGGCCACCTCATCCACCAGCTTGGCCACCTTGCGCGCGGCGATGGCCGAGCTGAAGGGGAGCACGGCGGCGCCCAGGTCCTTGGGGGCGGCGCCCTTGTCGCCCAGCAGCTTGCGGTTGACCGCCAGGATGAGGTTGGGGTGGCCGTGCTGGGCCAGCAGGGCCAGGCGCTTCTGCAGGTAGGCCCTGCGCCAGACCCCCACCACCTCGAGGTGGGCCACCCGGGCGCCGTTGCGGAAGGTGAAGTCGGGGATCACAACGTCCTGGCCACCCAGGTCGAGGACCTCGGACCCGGGCTCGATCTGCCAGGGGGAGTCGAGCTTGCGGAACTGTTCGTCGAGCCACTGCTCTTCGCGGGACTGCCAGGTGCCGGTGTCGGCCAGGTGGGAGATCAGGCCGTGCTCGTGGGTGATGTGCATGGGCCGGTTGCGGCGGCGGTAGTTCAGCTCGGCCACCACGGACCAGGACCCGGGCTGCATGGGCAGGGCCGGGAAGAAGTTGGCCAGGGCCATGCCGTAGCGAGTGGAGAGGCCGAACAGGCTGGCGGGGCCGTCCAGGGTGATGGTGAAGCCACCCGCTGCCGGCTGGATGCGGTACATCAGCTGCTGGAACTTGATGTGCCGGAAGAGCTGGCGCAGGTGCTTGGGGTCGGGGGCGGCCAGGGTGATGGTGACCTGGCGGGCATGCAGCAGCAGGCCCTGGATCAAGGCGAGGTTGTAGCGGTGCAGCAGCCAGGCGGCCGAGGGCACGTCGAGGCTCAGGACAACCTGGTTCTCCTTGAGGTCGGCGAACATGCCTCGGTGCACCTCGAGGGGGGTGCAGCCCAGCTCGGCGGCCAGGGCGGCCACGACGTCCTCGGCGGTGGGCTTGCCGCTGGCGTCGGGGCGGCGGCGCACAGGCCCGGCCGAGAACAGCCGCGCGCGCAGCTCGCCCGGAGGCAGGGGGGCGCAGGTGTCGAAGGTGCAGCGATCGCTCATCACCCGGGCCAGGCCTCGCAGGAGCTTGTGGTCCACCCGGTTGCCCACGATGCGCTCTTCGATGGCGGCGCCCAGCTCGCCCCGGCTGAGCTGCTGCTCGACCGCCAGCTGGCCCTCGTCGAGCAGAGCCTGGGCGGCCTCGAGGTAGCGCTCGCTGGTGGGGTCCACCAGGCTGGGTCGGACTTCGTCGACCGTGCAGCGGGCGCGGAGCAGGGGGCCGGTGATCACTCGCCACCTCCGTAGGCTTCGTGCTCGCGGCGGCGCTCGGAGGTGCGCTCTTCGGCCGTGCGGGCGGTGACCAGCTCGTACAGCACGGCCTGCTTGCCGTCGCGGGGGCGCAGGATGCGGCCCAGGCGCTGGACATGCTCGCGCACCGAGCCGGTGCCCGAGACCACCACAGCCATGCCCACGTCGGGCAGGTCGACGCCTTCGTTGAGCACCCGGCTGGTGACCACCACCCGGTAGTGGCCGGAGGTGAGGCCCGCGAGGATCTCGGCGCGTTCCTTCGCCGGGGTCTGGTGGGTGATGATGGGCACCAGGAACTCCCGGGCGATGCGGGTGGCGGTGGCGTTGTCGTCGGTGAACACCAGGGCGCGGCGCTCGGCCTCTTCCACCAGCAGGTCGTCCAGCAGATCCAGCTTGCGCTCGGTGCCGTGGGCGATGCGGCGGGCTTCGCGCCATGCCTTGTGGGCGGCCCGGCCGGACTTGGAGCGGGCGCTGACCTGCAGGAAGCGCTGCCAGCCGTCGCGGCCCCCCAGGCGGATCCCGTTGACCCGCACGAAGGTGCGCCAGGTGGCCTGGGCGTGGTCGTAGGCTTCTTGTTCGGCGGCGGAGAGGTGGACCTGGAGCTGGATGGTCTCGTAGGGCGCCAGGTAGTCGCCGCTCATGTCGCTGATGTGCTTGCGGTAGACCTGCGGGCCCACCAGCTCGCCCAGCAGATCGTGGGCTTCGTCGGCGCGTTCCGGGGTGGCGGACAGGCCCAGGCGGAAGGGGGCCAGCAGGCCCTGGGCGATGGCCTGGTGGCTCTCGGAGGGCAGGTGGTGGACCTCGTCGAAGATCACCAGGCCGAAGCGGTCGCCGTAGCGTTCGACATGCAGGTAGGCCGAGGCGTAGGTGCTGACGGTGATGGGCTGCAGCTCGTGGCTGCCGCCCCCCAGGATGCCGATGGGCATGTCGAAGCAGGCGGACAGGCGGCGGTGCCACTGGGCCAGCAGGTCGATGGTGGGCACCACGATCAGGGTGGGCCGCTTGGTGGCCACGATGCACATCTCAGCCAGGTAGGACTTGCCGGTGCCGGTGGGCAGCACCACCAGGCCGCGCTTGCCCGCGGCCACCCAGGCGTCGCAGGCCTCGGCCTGGTAGGGGCGGGGATCCCGCGGGGCCAGGTGGCGCAGGTCGAGCAGCGGCTGCCAGGCGCGGGCTTCGTCGGCGTAGGAGACCTTGTGGGCCACCAGCCACTCGACCGCTGTGCGGTACTCCATGGCCTGGGCCCGCGGCCGGCCCACCCGCCCATCGGCGGTGAAGCCCGGGGGCGCCGGCTGAGCGGGCCCGGCGTCCCACAGCAGGGTGCCGCGCTCGAAGCGCAGGCGGGGGGTGTCCGAAGGGAGAGTGTCGGTCATGGTGGCGTCCTATCCCGGGGGCGGGGCAGAGGCGGTCAGGGGGTGTCCGGAACGCGCGTGCGGGGTGGCGCGTCGCTCAGGGCCTGGGCGTGGTCGGGGCGGCCATCGTCTCGACCCACCGGATCGTGGTGTACCGACGGGTCGGACCGGTGTACTGTTCCCGAAGGTGCAGCAATGGTGAGACATATGTCACAGGGGCCAGCGACTCGAGGTGCGGCCCCCGGGAGCCTCGTCCTCGCGGGTGGCTTGGCACGTGCGCTGGCGGCCTCGGGGTGTTGGGCCATGTGCACGGGCTGCGTCTTCGACCTGGGAGCGCGCGATGGAGACCTCGACGGCTTCACGGGATGGGTCGATTGCGATGACCGAGACGCCGCGATCAACCCGGACGCCCTCGAGCTCTGCGACGGCGTGGACAACGACTGTGACGGAGTGACGGACGGTGCTGATGCGGTCGATGCCGGTTCATGGTTCCCGGATGACGACGGCGATGGCTACGGCGCAGGGAACCGGGCGCGGCGGAGCTGCACGCAGCCCCCGGGCCATGTGGGCAACGCCCTGGACTGCAACGACCAGACCGATCGTGTTCATCCTGGAGTGACCGAGCTGTGCAACGGGATCGACGACGACTGCGATCAGGAGATCGACGAGGATGCTCTGGGAGGGCGCACGCGGTGGTACCAGGACCAGGACCAGGACGGGTTCGGGAACCCCGAGATCTCCTTCCTGTCCTGTGACATGTCCATGAGCGGCTACGTGCTCAACAGCGAGGATTGCCAGGACGTGGGCCTCGACGCCGCAGACACCTGGCCCGGGGCGGCGCCCCAGGACTCGGAGACAGGCTGCCTGCGCGATGTCGATGGTGACGGCTGGGGGGAGCAGAACCCCAACGCGCCGGGGGTCGGGCGGGGCAGCGACTGCGACGACCACGGGGACCAGATCCATCCGGGCGCCGATGAGACCTGTGACTTCGTGGACGAGGACTGCGACGGGTTGGTGGATGAGGACGCCGTGGACAAGGACGCCTGGTACAGGGACGCCGACGGGGATCGCTACGGGTTCGCGGGCGACGTCCTCTACGCCTGTGAACAGCCCGACGGCTATGTGGACAACGACGCGGACTCGGATGACGGCAGCCAGTACCCGGCGGCGGCCTGTCTCTGGCTGGTGGAAGACGGGCGCGACAGCGGCAGCGGGCTCTACAGGCTCGACTTCGACGGCCCCGCGGGCTCGGCCGCAGAGCTGGAGTTGTTCTGTGAGATGGACTTCGACGGTGGGGGCTGGACGCTGGTGCAGCGCAGCCTGTGGTCATGGGACGAGACCGAGCAGCTGCGATCCAACTATGCCGACTGGCGCACGCTCACCGTCGGACACCCAGCGCCCGGCTACGCCTACCGCCTGGCGGGCATGGCCTGGCCCTTCCTGAACCAGGCCCGCGACCACTTGTTTGTCCACACCGCTCGGGATTCCTTCGATGGTGGAGACTGCCTCCCGATGTTCTACTTGGGCAGTGGGGGCGCGTTGAGCGTCGACTTGAAGTCAGCCCGAATCTCGGGGCTGTCGTCCGATGTGATCATGGTCGGCACCGGCACCCTCTCCACCCCGGATTCCGGTCCCTACCCGCGGTGCACCACGAACCCGAACAACGGGATACCGTGGTTCTATGGGGCTTCCTGTGGAGACACCTGTCCGAGCCTGCAAGGCACGGCCTGGCTCAATGATTCCCATCCCATGGCCGACTACCTGGACGTCACTCCAGACTACTTCGGCCGGCTGGTCGCGGAGCGCTGCCCCTCGGGGGCCCCCGTCTGGAGTGAGTTCGGCACCGGAGACTTCGAGGGAATCAACATCATGGAGTACTACCTCCGATGACCGTCCGCGCCCCCGGGTTCGTGAGCGCCACCGCGCTCGGTGTCCTGTGGGTCGCTCTCTCCGCCTGTGGATCGAGCCAGCTGTGGACCTACGCGGATGACGAACCCTTGTGGTACCCCGACCTGGATGGCGACGGCTGGGGCGATGAGGCCGAGGTATGGGAGGAGGCCCAGGCGTGCCGTGACCAGCACGGAGTCAGCTGCATCGCGACCGGGGGCGACTGCGATGATCGGCGCGACGAGGTCCATCCCTTCGCGGCCGAGTGGTGCAACGGGCGCGATGACGACTGCGACGGCGCTGTGGACGAGGGTGAGCCCGTGGACAGGATCGCTTGCCACCTGGACGCCGACTCGGACGGCTGGGGGCGGCGTGAGCTGGAGCAGTGGGCCTGTGACTGCCCCGTCGAGATGGCCACCAACGGCGATGACTGCGACGACGGGAATGCCGCGGTCCATCCGGAGGTCTCCGAGCGATGCAACGGCTACGATGACGACTGCGACGGCGCTGTGGATGAACCCGGCGCCGTGGACGCCCCATGGTGGTTCCGGGACCGGGACGGGGACGGGTGGGGCGACGGCGGGAGCACCTGGCAGGTCTGCAGCTGCCCCGACGGGTTCGTGGGCGCCGCTGTGGTCGGCGACTGCGACGACGGTGACCCGGCCGTCTATCCAGGCGCCGAAGAGCTGTGGTACGACGGCGTGGATCAGGACTGCGACGGGGCCAGCGACTACGACGCCGATCAGGATGGCTTCGAGTCTGCGGATCAGGCCGACGGGGGGGAAGACTGCGACGACGCGGATGCCGAGGTCTCCCCTGACGCCGTCGAGGCATGCAACGGCGTGGATGATGACTGCGATGGGATCGTGGACTTCGACGCCGATGATCCGTTCGCCTGGTGGAGGGATCGTGACGGGGACGGCTACGGAGCGGATGGGGTGCCCGCGCTTCGCTGCGATGAGCTCGAGGGCTGGGCCCCTGTGCCTGGAGACTGCGACGACGTCGACGCGGCCATCAACCCTGTGGCCCTCGATCACCAGGGCGACGGTGTGGATGATGACTGTGACGGGCTGCCCGACCAGGACTGGGCGCTCGGGGCGGACAGCGCGGTCGCCCTCGCCGCCAGCGCGGATGCGCTGCTGGGCTCGGCCGTGGCCTGGGTGGGCGATCAGGATGGTGACGGCCTGTCCGATGTCCTCGTCGGCATGGCGGGGTACTCCGCCGGCGCCGAGGGGGCTGGCGGGGCGTTGCTGCTGGCAGGGAGCGGAGACCCCCCGGCCACGCTGGCCGTCCTCGGCGGGCGCGCCCTAGACGGCGCGCTGGGGAGCGCCGTCGCCGGCCTGGGAGATGTGGACGGCGACGGCATCGCGGACCTGGGGCTGGGCGCTCCAGGTGATGGCTTCGAGCTCGACCGGCAGGGCGTGGTCTACCTCCTCTTCGGCCCCGTGAGCGCGGATCAGGATCTCGACTCCTCCGGGGCGGTCGCTACGGTGCTGGGGGAGGCTGCGGGAGACAGGGCCGCCGGCGTGGTCGGAGCGGGTGACGTGGATGGCGACGGCTACGCCGATCTGCTGGTGGGCGCGCCGGGAGAGTCCACCCTCGGTGCGGACGCTGGCGCGGTCTATCTGATGACGGGGCCGGTCACGGGCCAGGTGTCGCTGTCGTCCGCCTCCACCAAGCTGCTGGGTCGAGCCGCGGGCGACGGCGCATCGGCCGTGGCCTCGGTCGGCGATGTGGACGGCGACGGGGTGGCCGATCTGCTCGTGGGAGCCTGGGGGGCGGACGACGCGGGCATCAACGCGGGGGTGGCGTACCTCTGCAACGGGCCGGTGTGGGGGACCGCGGAGCTGTCCATCGCCGACGCTGAGCTGCTGGGCCGGTCCCCTCTGGACATGGCCGGCTGGAGCGTGGCCGGGGCGGGCGACGTGGACGCGGACGGCCACGACGACGTGTTGGTGGGCGCCATTGGCGTGGACGGCGTCGGGGCGGATGCAGGGGCGGCCTACCTGTTGCTCGGCCCGCTGACGGGCAGCGTGGATCTGGGCGCGGCGGAGGCGGTGCTCCAGGGTGACGCGGCGGGTGACCGGGCTGGCATCCGCGTCGCGGGCGCGGGCGATGTCGACGGTGACAGCCACGCCGATCTGCTGGTCGGAGCCAGCGGCAGTGACCGCCTGGACACCGACGCCGGCCTGGTTTCTCTGTTCCTGGGCCCCGTCCGTGGGAGCTGGATTCTCGCGGAGGCATCGGTCGCCATCGCTGGCAGCGCCGCGGGGATGGGGCTGGGCCAGAGCATGGCTGGCGGGGTTGATGCCGATGGTGATGGGAGCGACGATCTCGTGCTGGGCGCGACTGGGCTGGATGGGGGCGCGATCTGGCTGCTCTTCGGGCCGCTGCCATGAGGCGATCCGAGCTCCAGCACTCCCCTGCCGGGCGCCACTTGCGCTCGCATCTGGGCTGCGTACAGGGCTGTTTTCACGTATCATTCCATGCATTCACCCGTCGGAGTTGCCAGTGAAGGTGGGGTTCGAGAGTCCGTGCCGGTGGTGGTGCAAGGCGTGCGGTGGCCGTCCTGCGGCGCCCCGTGGCCCGATCCGTGTCGGACGCCTGATCGAACCCACCTCCGCGTGTGGGGGTGAGGGGTGAGCGCGGGCCTGGCCTTGGTGGTGCTGGGGGTCGTGGGTGCCTGGGCTCAGCAGGTGGGCGTCGAGCCCTCCAGCTTGCAGCCGGAGGCGTCGGCCCTCGACCTCGACGAGACCTCGCTTACCCTCCGTGTGTCCGCGCTCGAGCAGGACTACCTGCTCGAGCATCTCGTCCTGGAGACCACCCCGGATGGTTTCGTCGTCGGCAGCGAGGAGCGGGGCCAGCTGGACACGAAGGCCTTGGCCCGGCTCTGGCGTGATGCCGGTACCATCCGCGCCCTGAACGAGCATGCGGCCGACATGCGTGCAGCATCCTGGGTCCAGGCCGTCGTCGGAGTGGCCCTGGTGGGTGGCGCCGTCGGCACCTGGTGGAACGCCGCGTGGAAGCTCCCGAGCCTCGAGCCCTACCAGGTCGATCGCGGGGACTACCGCGACCGCGAAGACTACCTCTACGCCCGGGAGCAGGGGCGCCTCGCGTGGCGTGCCAAGGTGGCTGGTCTGTCCCAGAGCCGGCGGATGTTCATCGAGGATCGGGCCTGGCTGGGGGTCTACCTGGCGGCGTCGGGCACCATCGTCATCAGCCTCTCCCCAGCGCTCTCGCGAGAAGCGCAGGACCGCATCCTCCACCCTCACCTGCACTACTCTCGCGCCGAGGCCGAGCGTCGCGTTCGAGAGTACAACGAGGCGCTGCTGGGCCGATTGATCGAGGATGATCCCGCGCTGGCGGGCTCCTTGGTCCTGACCCCCACCGCAGAGCCGTCCGGCGCGCCCTCGGACCCCTCCATCGACAAGCCTGTGCTGATCCCTGTCGCCGCTCCCTTGCTGCCCTTGCTGCAAGGGAGCGAGACCTCGGAGGCCTGGTGATCACCCTCCTGCTCCTCGGCGCTCTCCTCGCCATCGGGTCCGCCGGGGCCTCGGAGCCGTACGCCCTGGACATCGAGATCCTGCGCCCTGGATTTGGCTGGGGGAGCGTGCCCGGCGTCGCCTATCCCCACGATCTCCAGCCAGGGGAGCTGCGCCTGGGCGCGCTGGTCCAGTACGCTCGTGATCCCTTGGTGCTGTTCGAGGCGGGCTCCGAGCTGGGGGCCATGGTCGGCCAACGGGGCACCCTGAACCTGGGGGTGGGCTACGACTGGGAGCGGGCGCAGGTGGGGTTGGATCTTCCTCTGGTGGTTCAAGATGGGGGCGACATAGCTCAGACCAGCGCCGCGGGTTTCGGCGCGGGAGATCCCCGCTTCAGCGTCGCTGTTCCCCTGCTCCGGGGGCCCGTGGCCGTCGCGGCCATCGGGGCTGTGCTGCTGCCGTTTGGGCGCCAGCAGGCCTACCTGGGTGAACCCGAGCCCAGGGCGGACGCCGGGGCGGCCTATCGCCTGCGGTCCGGACCCTTCGAGCTGGTTGGGGACGGAGGGCTCCACCTGCGCAAGCGCGCCGCGTGGGAGGATCACCTGGCCGTGGGCTCCGAGCTGTGGGCGAACACCATCGTGCGCGTCGACCTGCGCCCGCAGCGGGCGGCGCTGGTCGTGGGCGCTCTCTACCGCCGCGGTCTGGGCGATCGCTGGGGAAGAGCCCAGAATGCGTTGTCCGAGGCGGTCTCCGGCGCCCAGCTTCGCACGGGTCGGATCCTGGTCGACGTCGGCGTCGGGCGCGCTTTGGCGTTCGGCTATGGAGGCACGGAGTTTCGCACCTACGTGGGAATCTCCAACCTGCGGCGTCCGCGGCGTGAGCTGCAGCCCCCGCCAGCCACGGTCCTCGTGGATCTCGAGCCGGTGAGCGAGGCGGTGGTGGAGCGGATCGAGGAGGCCGCGCAGCTGGCGTGGAGACCCCGGGAGCTGGCCCGCATCTCCCACAGAGAGATCGAGATCCGGGAGCCAATCCAGTTCCACTTCGACACGGACGAGGTGTTGCCGATCTCGCTGCCTACGCTCGAGGCGGTGGGGGCCCTGCTCCAAGACAACCCTGAGCTGTTGCTGCTGGCGGTGGAGGGCCACGCCAGCGAAGAGGGCAGCTTCCGCTACAACTACGACCTGTCCAACCGCCGCGCACAGGCCGTGCTGCGCGAGCTGATCCTGGTCGGGGTCCACCCCTCCAGGCTCACCGTGCGAGGAATGGGTGAGGTCGCACCCGTGGATCTGGGCGGCGATGAAGCCAGCCTGGCGCGAAACCGGCGGGTGGTCTTCCACATCGTGGAGCGCGCCGATCCGCTCGACCCCATCCCCGAGCCCGACCGCGCGGTGGTGCCGTGGAGCGGCGGGCCCTTGGCGGGCAAGGAGGACCAGCCGTGACCGCAGCCTTGCTCATCCTCTGCCTCTGCCGGGCCCCGGGCGCGGCGTGTGGCTCGGATCTGGACACCGATCTCAACTGCAACGCCATCGACCGCGCGTATGAGTGCACCATCGACGACCCCTCCTGCCGCTACGACAGCTGCGACGACTACTACGACTTCCATGTCTTCGGCTGCACCTACGAGACCGCCCCGCTGGATGCCGACGGCGACGGCCTCTCCTCCGGCGGGGTCACCATCTACGATGAGTACGGCAACCCGGAGCTCGAGGTGTCATTGGGCTGCGACAACTGCCCGAGCGATGCCAACCCCGGCCAGGAGGACGAAGACTGCGACGATGTGGGCGATCTGTGTGACAACTGCGTGGACATCGAGAACAGCGATCAGGCGAACAGCGACAGCGATGAGCTGGGAGATGCCTGCGACAACTGCCTCCTCGTCTCCAACCCCGACCAGGAAGATCGCGACTACGACGGCTACGGCGATCTCTGCGACCACTGCCCCGACCACCGGGACCAGGAGAACCTGGACGGCGACGGCGACGGCTGGGGTGACGACTGCGACAACTGCCCCGTGGACGTCAACGTGGACCAGCGGAACGACGATGGCGACGACCACGGCGACGAGTGTGACAATTGTCCGTACGACAGCAACGACTCCCAGGCCGACCAGGACTGGGACGGCGTGGGCGACAGCTGCGACAACTGCATCGAGGGCTGGAACGAGGATCAGGCGGACCGCGACGCCGACGGCGCTGGAGACATCTGCGACCTGTGCCTCGAGGTCTACGATCCCGACCAGCTCGATGGGGACGCGGACGGGCGTGGAGACGCCTGCGACGGCTGCCCTGAGCTGTACGATCCCGAGCAGCCCGACGACGATCACGACGGCGTGGGGGACGGCTGCGACCTCTGCCCCACCATCGCTGATCCGCTGCAGGCCGACGCCGACCTCGATCTGGTGGGTGACGCCTGCGACAACTGTCCGGAGGTGGCGAACCCCGAGCAGGGAGACGATGACGGTGATGGTGTGGGCGACGCCTGTGAGCCCCTGCGCTACGTCTGGGGTGGCGGCGCCCGCTGCGGGGTAGCCTCCGTCGGCGGCGTCGGGTGCTGGTCGCTCTTGCTGCTCTCCCTCGCGGCCTTGCGTCGTCGGCGGGTCAACTCGAGACAGGAGTCGAGGCCATGAAGTCCCCGCGCGTGGCCTTTGTGCTGCTGCTCACCGGCTGCCCGGACTACGGCTTCCGGGACGGCAACGAGCAGCCCGATCCCTGGCCGATCCTGCAGATCGAACCCAGCGAGTTGAACTTCGGTGAGGTTGCTCAGGAAGGGCGGGCCGAAGAGCTGCTGGTCCTGAGCAACGTGGGTGACGCCTCGCTGCTGATCGAGGGTGTTCGGGTGCGGGACTCGGCCACATTCTCTGTGGAAGGCGAGGGCCTCCAGGTCTGGCTCGCCCCTGGCGAGAGCCTCGATCTGCCGGTGTTCTACGAGCCTGGTAGCCCGCTGGACGAGGGCACCCTCGAGATCACCAGCGACGATCTGTATGGTCCCCTCCACGAGGTGAGCCTGCTGGGCTCGGGGCTGTACCCCCTGCTCGGTGTGGATCCGGACCCCTACGACTTCGGCGACGTTGTGCTCCGCTGCGGCTGGGAGAAGACCTTCACGGTGCAGAACCTGGGCGAGGCACTGCTGCGCATCTCAGGGGTGGTCCACAGCGGCGACGGGTTCGCGCTCACCGAGGTGCCACCTCTGCCCGTGGAGCTCGAGCCCGACGAGTCCATCGAGATCACGCTGCTGTTCGACCCCGAGCGGACCGGCACCGAGTCGGGCAACCTGAGCTTCGAGACCAACGAACCGCTCGGCAGCGGCCTCTTCGAGCAGACCGGCTCGGGCATCGACCCCAACACCATCGTCCAGACCTGGCGGCAGCCCGACGGCCCGTGGGAGCGGAGCGACATTCTGTTCTACGTGGACCAGAGTGGGTCCATGGACGACAACCAGGACAACCTCAGCAGCAACTTCGACCAGTTCATCGGCACCCTGGACGAGTTCCTGAGCGACTACCAGATCATGGTGTCCACCCGGGACGAGGGCTGCCACAACCGTGAGATCATCACCGCCGAGACCCCGGATGCGGAGAGTGTCTTCACGAGCGCTGTTCGAGGCGGCAAGGGGAGCTTCACCGAGGCGGGCCTGACCATCGCGAGGGAGGCCCTGGCGCGCACGGGGGGTGGCGAGTGCAACGAGGGCTTCGGTCGCGACGACGCCAAGGTCATGCTGATCCTGGTCTCCGACGAGCCGGAGCAGTCTCGCTCCACCTGGAGCACCATGATGGGGGAGATCCTGGCCTTGGAGCCCACGGCGTCCATCTCGGCCATCGCAGGAGATGTGCCTGGCGGCTGCGCCACCGCCAGCGCCGGCTATGGCTACTTCGAGGCATCCATGGCCACCGGCGGCCTGTTCCTGTCCATCTGCGACGACGACTGGGGCAGCAACCTGCAGGAACTGGCGGTGCTGGCTTCGGCGGCCCCGATGGAGGTCTTCCCTCTGACGGGCAGGCCTGTGCGCCTGTCGTCCATCGTGGTGACGGTGGATGGGGTGGAGAACTATGACTGGAGCTACGATGAGGACGGCAACGCCGTGGTGTTCCCCACCGAGCTGATGCCGGTGCCCCTGAGCTGGGTGGAGATCAGCTACGACCTGGGCTGCGACGGCTGATGACGATCGTCGTCGCCCTGCTCTCGGCGCTGCTGGCGGGCTCTGCGTGGGCCCTCGAGCGGGACGTCGACACCCAGCTGGCGCCCCCTGCCTTGAGCTCCCACGGTGCGTGGGCCGTGGACAGCCCTCTGCCTGGAACCGAGGGCGGCTTCGAGGGAGGGGTGGCCTATGGCTTCGAGCTGCTGCCTCTGCGTGCCTACGTGGATGGCGAGCCCGTGGCCGCGGCCATCCAGGCTCGCAACACCTTGTTCCTCGAGGCTGGCGTGGCTCTGCCTCGCCGCGGCGCCCTCTCCCTGCGGATCGCTGGCGTTCAGCAGGAATCTCGTGCCAGCGATGGGCTCGCACCGGAGCGTGCTGTCGCCTTCAGCGACCTGGCCGTTCGGGGTAAGCTGGGGGTGCTCGAGCGGGAGCGCTGGAGCTTGGGGCCCGAGCTGGAGCTGTGGTTGCCTACGGGCACCCAAGACAGCTGGGTCGCGGAGCCGGGGCTGCGCGTCGAGCCGGCCCTGCTGGCGCAGCTGGCCTGGGGGCGCCTTCGCCTGTTGAGCAGCCTGGGCCTGATCCTGCGCCCGGATGCCGCCCTGGGCGTGGACCTCCACGTGGGCCAGCAGCTCAGCGCCGGCCTGGCCGCTGAGGTCACCCTGCGCCCGCGCTTCGCCCTGCTCGCCGAGCTGGACTCCCGTCACGGCCTGGACAGCTTCCTGCGGGCGGGGGGCGAGAACCCCGCTGTGGTCATGGCGGGGGGGCGTCGGTGTCTGCCAGAGCGCGCCTGCCTGGGCCTGGTCCTGGGCTCCTCGCTGAGTCACGGCTACGGCTCCTCGGCGCTGCGGGTCATGCTGACGGTCACCCCTGCGCCGCGGAGCCCCGAGCCACCCCCAGGGCTGGCGCTGGTGGAGCTCCCCCCGGCCTCACTCCAGGCCGATGTGCGCCTGGAGCCGCCGCCGCGGGATGCGTTGAGCTGGTCTCCGGGTGTCCTCGCCCAGGTCTACAGAGGCCGGATTCTCATCCGCGAACCCATCCTCTTCGAGCAGGGCAGCGCGGTGATCCTGCCCCAGTCCCTGCCAACGCTGCAGGCTGTGGCTGCGCTCGTGAACCAGTACGCGGAGATCGAGCACCTCGTCGTCGAAGGCCACGCCAGCGAAGAGGGCGGCCTGCTGTTCAACTACGATCTGTCGGTGGCCAGGGCGCGGGCGGTCTTCGAGGTGCTGGTGGGCACCTCGGTGCGTCCCGAGCGGGTCAGCTACCGGGGAATGGGCGAGCTCTATCCCAGCGCCGAGTCCGCGCCGGGCCTGGCCGCCGAGCGTCGGGTGCAGTTCCTCATCGCCAGCCTGGGGCCAATGGCAGGCAGTCGCAGCTCTCCAGTGATCCTGCCTTGGAGCGGGGAGGCCTTGCCTCCCCCTGTCATGGGTAGGGCTCGCCTGGGAAGCGACGCCCACCCCTTGCTGGAAGAGACGCCCGCGGAGCTCCCTCGGGAGACCGCCGTGGACCCAGCCTACTTTCTGGACAACCCGGACAGTCCCGCCGAGCCCGCGGCAGAAGACGAACCGGAGGTGCAGTGATCGGCCCCCTGCTCGCGTTGCTCCTGCTCTCCGGCCCCCGGGCCGAGGAGTGCGCCACCACCTTGGGTCAGGACCTGAACTGCAACGAGGTGGACGTGGGAGACGAACCTGTGGTGGACGTGGGCGATCCGGTCTGCGCGCTCACGGTCGACGCCTACGGCTCACCCTACGAGAGTGGCGACTACTACTACGACTACGCCTCCTTCGGCTGTGCTCTCCCCGTGGGCGGTCCGCTGGATGCCGACGGTGACGGCTTTGGCTGGGGCACGATCGAGATCCTGGGCTCCGACGGCCTGCCCGACCGCATCGTGAACCTGGCCTGCGACAACTGCGGCGAGGCGGACAACCCGGGGCAGGCGGACTGGGACTGTGACGACGTGGGCGATGTCTGCGACAACTGCCCCGAAGACGCCAACGCCGATCAGGCCGATCCGGACCTGGACGGCGTGGGCTCCGTCTGCGACATCTGCCCCGCCGACGCCGACCCCGCCCAGCTCGAGAGCGACGGCGACGGTGTTGGCGATGCCTGCGACAACTGCCCCCAGGATGCCAACGAGGACCAGGACGACATGGATGTCGATGGCGTCGGCGATCTCTGTGACGTCTGCCCCGAGGTCTCCGACCCGGAGCAGGAGGACGCGGACTGGGATGGTGTGGGCGACGCCTGCGATCTCTGTCGCCACCACGCCGACCCGGAGCAGGGCGACGGCGACGGTGACGGCGTGGGCGACGTCTGTGATCTCTGCCCCGAGGTGGAGGACGCGGACCAGGCGGATCAGGACGACGATGGAGTGGGCGATGCCTGCGATCTCTGCCCAGATGTTGCGGATCCGGAGCAGGAGGACGCGGACGCTGACGGCTTCGGGGACCGCTGCGATGTCTGCCCCGAGGTCGACGATCCGGATCAGCGGGACGGGGATCGCGACGGCGTGGGTGATGTCTGCGATGTCTGTCCCGATCGCCCTGACGCGACACAGCTGGACTTCGACGGCGACGGGGTGGGGGACGTCTGCGATCTCTGCCCCTGGCTGGCCGATCCCGAGCAGGCCGATCAGGACGGTGACGGGGAGGGGGATGTCTGCGATCCCACCCCCGCGGTGCGGGGGGCAGGGCCCTTCGGCTGCGGGCGGCCCGCGGGTCTACCGGGGGGAACCGCGGCCTTCGGGTTGTTCTTCCTGGGGTGGAGCTGGCGCAGGAGGAAGTGGCTCGACGGCGTGTGATCCGGCGGCACCACGCCGCCCGCCACACGGTAGTGCGGCCCCCACCACTCGGGGCCCGTGTGTGGTCGGGCGCCAGGGGGCGGTTAGTTCGGGCCCTGGACCCGGGTGCCTCCCATGACTCAGCTGCCCCTCATCGACTGCCACTGCCACCTCGAGCGCCGCCAGCTCGCCCACGGCGCCGGCGCCCTGCGCGCCATGCTGGATCGCTGCCGGCAGCAGCAGGTGCAGGCCATGGTGGTCTCGGTGGACTGCTCCGCGGGGCGGCCCGAGCACGACATCGACGCCCTCGGAGCCATCTTCGATGCGCACGGCGTGCAGCTGGGTGTGAGCCTGGGCTTCATGCCGCCCACCCGCAGCCAGGATCTGGCGTCAGCCCCCGAGCGGCAAGAGGCCGCCGTCGCGGTCTTCCGCTCCTTGGCCGGCCACCCGCGGGTGGTGGGCCTGGGCGAGGTGGGCCTGGACTACTACTGGCCCGTGGTGGCGCTGGTGAACGAGGGCCAGCTCCAGGCCCTGCCCAGCGGTGATCCTCCGCCTCCCACCGCGGCCTGGGATCTCCCGGACTTTCAGCGCTACCGCGGCCTGCAGCTGCGGGTGTTCCGCCGCTGGATCGCCCTGGCCCACGAGCTCGAGCTTCCCCTGGTGATCCACGAGCGCCTGGCCCACGCCGACACCGTGGAGCTGTTGGCCGAAGGCCCCTTGGCCGCCAGCCGCGTGATGTTCCACTGCTTCGGCGCCGGGCCCCAGGAAGCCCAGGCCGCCGCCGCCCGGGGCTCCATCGTCTCCATTCCGTCCAGCATCGTCGTCCGTGAGCGTTACCGCGAGGTCGCCGCGGCCACGCCCCTCGAGGCCATGGTCATCGAGACCGACAGCCCCTACCACTCGCCCATCGTAGGCCTGTGGAAGCGGGCTCGCCAGGCCGCCCTCGACCAGGTGGCGCTGCAGGACGTGCCCAAGAAGCGCCGGGAGCAGGCTGTGAACCAGGCGCGGGATCTCAACCTGAACACCGCCCTCGAGCTCGATCTGCCGGGCCTGGTCTTCGAGGGCCAGCGCGACGGCGCGCCCTGGCGGCTCACGGCCCTCGAGCACCTGCGATCCTCCAAGGCCCGCTACCTCAACGAGCCCACCTTCGTGCGCTTCGCGGCGCGGGAGATCGCCGAGCTCCAGGGCCTGGACCTGGCTCGGGTGCAGGGCTCGCTGACCCGGCAGGCACGGGCCTTCTTCGGCCTATGAGCGCTTCGCCCTCCCACCCCGTGGTGATCGTCGGAGCGGGCCCGGGCGGCCTGTGTGCGGCGCTGGCTCTGGCCCGGGTCCATGTGCCTGTGGCGGTGCTGGAGCGCGCCCCCCAGCCCGTGGCGGCGGGCGCCGGAGTCCTGCTCCAGAGCAACGCCATGCGGGTCTTGGCCGCCCTGGGGCTCGAAGAACCCCTGCGGGCGGTGGGCGCCACCATGGAGCATGGGCTGGTCGCGGACTGGCGCGGACGGCCGCTGCAGGGCTTGGCCCTGGATCGGCTGGATCCCGGCGGCCCTGCGCCCCTGGGGTTGCACCGGGCCGATCTGGCCCGGGTCCTGACCGCGGCGCTGCCCTGCGACACCGTCCGCTTTGGCGCGGCGGTTCGTGAGGTCCAGCCCGACCCCGCCGACCCCGGCGTCTCGCTCGAGGATGGGCAGCGGCTGACCGCACGCGCCGTGGTGGGGGCCGACGGCATCCACTCCACGGTGCGGGCCTCGCTGCTGGGCCCGCGCATGGTGCGCTACGCCGGCTACACCTGCTGGCGCGGCGTGGCCCTGGGTGTCCCGGGGCTGGAGCCCGGACACATGATCGAGCACTGGGGGCCAGGTCAGCGCTTTGGCGCGCTGCCCATCGGGGCGGGCCGCGCGTACTGGTTCGCGACGGCCAACGCGCCCGCGGGGGGCGAGGACGGCGCCGATCCCCTGGCCGCCTTGCAGGGGCGCTTCGCGGGCTGGGCCTCGCCCGTCTCCGCGCTGCTCGCGGCCACCCCCGCCGGGGCTGTCCTGCGCAACGACATCCACGACCTGGCGCCCCTGGGTCGGTGGTCCAGCGGGGCCGCCACCCTGCTGGGTGACGCCGCCCACGCCATGACCCCCAACCTGGGCCAGGGAGCCTGCCAGGCTATCGAGGACGCCGTGGCCTTGGGCTGGGTCCTGGGCTCGGCTCCCGGGGATCTGCCGGCCGCCCTCGAGCGCTATGAGCGCATCCGGCGGTCCCGCACGCGCCGGTTCGTGTCTCGCTCTCGTCGCTTCGGCCAGGTGGCCCAGTGGCGTGGCGCCACAGCCCGCTCCCTGCGCGACGCCTTGGTGGCCGCCACCCCCGACGCCTTCGCCGCCAACAGCGCCGCCTCCATGCTGGCGCTGCCACCCCTCTTGGTCCGTGGGCTGCGCATGCTCGGCGGAGAGGGCTCGTCATGATCCGCCTGTTTCTCCTGGTCTTCTCACTGCTCCTGGCCCCACCGGCCCTGGCGGCGGACGTCCTGGTGCCCCTCGAGCTGCGCGAGGTCGACGACGCCTACGCCCGCTGGCTCGAGCAGCACACGCCCCCGGGTGAGCCTCATCCGGAGCCTGGCTACCACCTGCTCGACGAGATCCATGCGGAGCTCGGAGCCTGGGTGCAGCGCCGGCCCCAGGCGGTGGAGCCCTTCATGCTGGGCCGCACCGTGGAGTCCCGGCCCATCTGGGGCTACCGCATCCACGACCCAGGCCACCCCGTCACCCATCGGGTGCTGGTGTTCGCGGGCATCCACGCCCTCGAGTGGATCTCGAGCGAGGTGGCCCTGGGCTACGCCCTCGAGTTCGCGGAGCGGCCGGTGCCCGGGGTCGAGCTGGTGCTCATCCCCGTGCTGAACGTGGACGGCCGGCGCCTGGCCGAGAAGGATCTGCTGGCGGGGGAGGACACCTTCCGGCGCGGCAACGGCCACCGGGTGGACCTCAACCGCGACTTCGCCGTGCACCACGACTCCACCAGCTTCTGGCGCCACATTCTGCCGGGCTACCACAGCGCCTCGCCCGCGCCCTTGTCCCAGCCCGAGTCCCAGGCCATCGACCGCCTGGCGGGCCTGGGCCACTTCGATCTGGCCGTCAGCATGCACAGCTTCGGCGGCTTCCTGTACCTGCCCTGGTCGGGACACTGGGAGCGCCCCCCCGAGTGGCCCGCGCTGCATGCCCTCGGCTACGCCATGGCGGCAGGGCAGGGGGCCTACGCCTACCGGGTGCTGCAGCTGTCCCGCTGGGGCTTCTTCTTCCGGGCCCAGGGCTCGGAGATCGACCACCTCTACGGTGAGCATGGAATCCCCGCGGTGTTGGTGGAGTGCAGCCGCACAGGGCTGTCCCCTCTCAGGCCGGGGGAGTGGCGCAGCTACTTCAGGCGCTACAACCCCGCCGATCCCAGCCGTCATGTGCGCGAGGTGTCCGGGGCCCTGCGTGCGGGCGTGCTCCACGCGGTGGGTGCGCGCTAGCCTGCGAGCCCGGCTCTCCTAGGCGTTCTTTCGTGACATGCGCGGCGCCGCGTGCGCGATGGAATTTCAGGGCGTGGGTCGGTGTCTCCCACGCCGCTCGCGGGCCGGCGCTGCATGAGTCGGCTATACCGCGCCGTCGTGTCTTGACCCCTCTGGGAGCGGTGAATATCCGTCACGGCCGCAACCCCAGAGGTCTGGAGGGCTTTCCCTATGATCGAAGTCAGCGGACTCACCCGCTACTACGGTGAGACCAAGGCAATCGAGGATCTGAGCTTCAACGTCGGGGCCAACGAAATCGTCGGCTTCCTGGGGTTGAACGGTGCTGGTAAGACCACCACACTCAAGATCCTCGCGGGCCTGCTCCACCCCACGTCCGGCTCCGTGCGCATCGAGGGCGAAGACCTCTTCGGCGGCTCCCTGGACACGCGCCGCCACGTCGGCTTCCTGCCCGAGGTCGCGCCCCTGTACACCGAGATGCGGGTGCGGGACTACCTGCGCTTCCTCGGGGAGCTGCGGGGTATGCCCAGCAAGGGGCTCGACGCCGCCATCGAAGAGGTGGCCGAGCGCACCCACTGCGCCGAGGCGCTGGATGTGGTCATCGACACGCTCTCCTACGGCTACCGCAAGCGCGTGGGCATCGCCCAGGCCATCCTGCACAGCCCGCGCTGGGTGATCCTGGACGAGCCCATCGGCGGGCTCGATCCCGTGCAGATCGTGGGCATGCGCAAGGTCATCGCCAACCTGCGCGACACCTGCACCGTGCTGGTCTCCAGCCACATCCTGTCCGAGGTCTCCCAGACCTGCGACCGCCTGCTGATCCTCAAGCAGGGTCGGCTGGTGGCCGAGGGCAGCGAGCAGGAGCTCAGCCACATGGCCCAACACGCCAGCTCCCTGCGGGTGCAGCTCCGCATGGACGCCGGGGCGTTCGAGGGCTTGGTGGGCAGCACCGGCCTGGTCAAGGAGGCCTCCATCCTGCGCACCGAGGGCGATCTGCTCACCGCGCGTGTCGACCTCACCGGCGACCACCGCGAGGCCTTCGTGGCCGCGCTGGTCCAGGCCGGCGTGGGCGTGCGTCGGGTCGAGGACGCCGAGGCCGAGCTCGAAGACATCTTCCTCGAGCTCACGTCCACTCAACCTTCCAAGAAGCTCTCCTAGGAGGCCGGCATGAAAGAAGCGTTGCTGATCGCTCGCCGCGACTTCCAGGCTTACTTCAACACCGCCTGGGGCTACGTGGTCATCGCGGTCCTGTTGCTCATCCACGGCCTGCTGTTCAATGCGCTGGCCATGGAGTCGAAGGCCAAGTACTCGGCCGACGTGCTCGAGGAGTTCTTCTACCTCTCCTCGGGCTTCACCATGATCGCCGCCATCATCCTCACGATGCGGCTGTTCGCCGAGGAGCGCTCCTCGGGCACCATGGTCCTGCTGGACACGGCGCCGGTGCACGCGCTCCAGGTGGTGCTGGGCAAGTTCCTGGCCGGCCTGTCGATGATCCTGGTGCTGCTGGCCCTGTCCGTCTACATGCCCGCGCTGATCTTCGTGAACGGCAAGGTCAGCCTGGGCCACATCTGCTCTGGCTACCTGGGGCTCGTGCTGCTTGGTGCCTCGGTGGTGGCCATCGGCACCTGGGGCTCATCCCTCACGCGCATTCAGTTCGTGGGCGGCGCCATCTCCGGCGTGGTCACGGCGCTGTTCGTCCTGATGTGGGCCCTGGGCAAGGTCAGCGATCCGCCGCTGGATCAGCTCACCTCGTACCTGTCGTTGTTCGACAAGCACTTCCAGCCCTTCATGCAGGGACGGGTGAACACCCAGAGCATCGTGTTCTACCTGTCTCTGTGCTTCGCCTTCCTGATGCTCGCCGTGCGCTCCTTGCGCGGCAGGAGGTGGTGATCATGGTCGCTTCCTTCCTCACCCTCGGCGCCTTCCTGGCCGTATTCCTGGGCGAGCGCACCTTCGG
>CALDOK010000261.1 GCA_937912125.1 uncultured Pseudomonadota bacterium | reverse complement strand
GCAACGGCAACACCCTGCACAACTACGGCTCGGGCACCCGGGTGCGAGAGATCACACCGGACGGCCAAGTGGTCTGGGACGTGGGCTTCTCCTCGGGGACCTACCTGGGGCGCACCACCCCCATCGACGACCTGTACGCCCTGGCGCCGTGAGCGTGTTGTTCCTGCTGCTGCTGGCCTGCAGCCCCGATCCCGGGGTGGACCGCGACGACTCCGGGGGGCCGGGCTGGGGCCTCGAGGTCACCGTGGACCCCGACATGGGCAGCCTGCTGTGGGCCCGCTGGGAGCAGCCCCAGGCGGGTGAGGCGCGGGTGGAGTGGCTGCTCGATGAGGGCTGGGTGGCCGGGCCCAGCGTCACACGGGACCGCGGACCCCAGGAAGCGTTGGTGCTGGGGGTCCCCTTCGGGGTCGAGGCGACACTGCGGGTGGTCAGCGAAGAAGACACGAGTGAGACCGTCACCATCACCACGGATCCCTTGCCCGGGGATCTCACCCACGGGGCGGTGCTCACGTCCTACGAACCCAGCTGGGACCCCGCCTCGAGCTGGGTCTTCACCAGCTCGGTAGGGATGACCCAGGGCGAGAGTTGGAGCGTCATCCTGGACCGCGACGCCCGCATCGTCTGGGCCTCCCGCAGCCCCGACGGCCGACTGACCCTGCAGCCGCAGGTGAGCCGGGACGGCGAGGCCTTGCTCATCGACCACAACAGCTTCTACGGCAGCCTGGATGGCGGGTCCGGCTCCCAGGTGCGGCGGCTGGCCATCGACGGCACCGAGCTCGCCCTGTACGACACCCCCGGGCTGCATCACGGCTTCGCTGAGACGGGCACCGGCGCCATCGCCTGGGGCGCCACCGATGGCGGCGGCCATGACAGCCTCGAGATCCTCGACACCGACGGCAGCCAGCACAGCCTGTGGGACTGCGAGGGCTTCTTCGCCGAGCTGGGGGTCGTGCAGGCCTGCCAGAACAATGGCGTGGCCTGGGACGCCGCCAGCGATGGTTTCCTGGTGTCCCTGTTCGCCACCAACAGCCTGGTGGAGCTGGACGGCGACGGCCAAGCCCAGCGCTGGTTCGGGCAGCTGCCCCAGGCCTGGTCGTTCAGCGAGCCCGGCACCGCCTTCTGGTGGCAGCACGGCGCCCACCTCACCGACACCGGCACCCTGCTACTGTCCACCCACAGCTCGGCCATGAGCGACGAGATCATGGTTCGCGAGTACAGCGTGGACGACGGTGGCGAGCGCCTGACCCAGATCTGGAGCCACGGGGACGACGAGCGCATCGAAGCCCCCCTTGGGGGATCGGTGGCCCGCCTGCCCGGCGGCAACACCCTGCACAACACCGGCAACGCCGGCCGGATCCGAGAGCTCACCCCCAACGGCGAGCTGGTGTGGGAGCTGACCTTCCCCGACGGCACCTACCTGGGCCGCGCGACCCCCATCGAAGACCTGTACGCCCTGTTGCCCTGATCCCCCTCACCGCCGCGGAAGCCCACTCACCGGGTCCCGCAGGCTGATGCGGCGGTCCGCTGGGTCGACCATGGGCTCGATGAGCCCCATGAGCTCGGCGACCCGCTCCCACTCGGGCCTCAAGGCCGGGTCCTCGGCCATGTCCAGGCGCTGCTCGAGGTCCCGCAGCAGACGCCAGGCCTGGGCGTCGTCCCCGAGATCATGGTGGGCGAGGGTGGCGGCCTTGAGGGTGGTGATCTCGTCCACCAGCACCCGACCGCGCCGCAGGCCCAGGGAGGCTTCGTCCTCATCCACCAACCCCAGCTCGATACGAGAGCTGGGCGCCCGCCCGTCCAGGGTCTCATAGCGGACCCTCACCGACGCCACCGCAGCGCCGTCCCCGGCCTCCCGACCTGTGCGCTCGAAGCCGAGGAAGATGCCGCCACCCTTGTCCCGGCTGGGAAACAGGGTGGCCACCCCCAGGCGGATGCTGCCATCGCGCCCCCACTCGAGGGCCTCGCCGGGCAGGCCGTAGACCCCGGCCAGGCTCCAGCCCTGGGCGGGAGACACCTCGAGCTCCATGCCGTAGGCCATGGGCACCAACATGGTGTCCAGCTCCTCGTCGAACACCCGCCGCATCTCCCCCAGGTCCTCGAAGTAGAACAGGTTCGCCCCGCGCACGGTGCTGACGGCCTGGGCCAGCTCCACCCCGAAGTGGGACGCCACACCGATGGTGGTCACGCCGATGTCCTCTTCGGCCATGCCCTCGAGGATCCGGGTGAAGCCCCCCACGGAGGTGGTGCCCACGTTGGGCTGTTCGTCGGTGAACAGCACCACCCGGCTGATGCCCTCGAAGTCCTCACCCACCCGCTCGGCCTCGGCCCAGCCTTGGTTCAGGCCACACTCCACGCAGGTGGCGTTGTCCGCCACCAGGCGATCGATGGCCCGTAGCAGCGCGGGGGCGTCGCCGTCCTGCACCAGCACCTGCACGCTGCTGTCGAAGGCCACCAGGCTCATGCGGTCGTCCCGCTCCATGCGCCGCACCAACAGGCGCAGGGCCGTCTTGGTGGTGGCCAGGGGCTCCCCTTCCATGGAGCCGGAGGTGTCCACCACCGCCACCAGGTTCAGGGGGGGCCGCTGCCACTCCTGGGCATCGAGCCCCGAGGTGAAGCCGATCTGGGCGATGGCGTCCACCTCGGGTTGGGCCAGCAAGCGCTGGCCGCGGTCCAGGGTCATGGCCTGGCCCGCGGCGCACAGCAGCAGCTCGCAGCTGGCGTCGTCGGCCACGGGCAGGTCGTGCTCGGAGAGGATGCCCTCGGCGGTGAAGTGCTCGGGCCGGGGGATGATGTCCTGCTCGAGCTCCATGTCCATGAAGGCCGCGTCTTGGGCGCCGCCTACGGTGGCGGACATGTTGGACGAGGCCCGGGGCGCGATCCGGGACACGCTGGGCTTCACCAGCTGCGCATCGACGTCCAACATGTCGAAGTCGATCTCGGTGCGGGGCTTGTAGCGAACCGCTCGCCCGGGGTCATAGTCGGAGCGCGCCGAGCTGCCGAAGTCGATGTCCTCGAAGTCATCTTCCTCGTCCTCGTCCTCGTCATCATCGGCCGACCAGACCAAGCCATCACCGACGTCGGGGACGGGTTCGATAGCCAGGGCGAGTCCAGCGGGCAGGCAGATCACAAGGGAGAGCAGGGACAGGCGGCGGCGGGTCATGGGATCTCCTGGTGAAAGGTGTCGCGACGGGCGTCATGACAACTTCCTGACATCCCGGTTCCGTACCCATGAGGTGTAGAATCCATGCCATGAGCGAGACCCTCGAGATTCGCTACCTCAGCGGCACCGGCAACTCCCTACGCTGTGCGTCCTGGTTCGCCCGAGCGGCCGCCGAGGGAGGCTCCCCAACCGTCCTTGTTAGGGCTTTTTCCAACAACACACGCACCCTCGGGAGAGACGAAGATGATGACCCGCCTGCCCCTGCTGCTCGCCCTGATCGCCGGATGTGAGAGCCTCGAAGACCGAGCGAAGTACCTCACGGGCCCCGACGTCATCGAGTGGCAGTCCAACGACAGGTTCACGGTGACCGGCCAGGACGACATGCGGGGGAGCGTCAACCTCAGCCAGGGCATCCTGAAGGTCTACCTGTCCGGTTTTCCGCCCGCGACCAAGTTCACCCTGGGCGACCAGAGCATGGACGTGCGGGACAACGGGGCGGCCGACCTCGAGACGGAGATGACCCCCTTCTTCGGCAGCATCTCCACCGCCGACTTCCTGCGGGGGAAGGTCGAGGGAGCCAGCCTGGAGCTGCAGGCGCCGGGGCAGCCAGCGTTCACCGTGGTGCTCCCCCCCCGAGACGCGCTGATGCTCGAGATCCACCTGGCGTCGGTCAAGGAGGGGCCGTTGCTCTACGTGGGTGAACAGGCCACCGCGGTGCCGACCCCCAAGACCATCCACTGGTACCACGGCGCCAGCAACGATCTGGTGGGTGTGCAGGCCACGCACCTGGCGGGGATCGACGCCATCGCCATCACAGAGGAGGTCACGGCCGGCACCCGCATCTGCCCGGGCTACCAGGCCGGCGACGGCAGCGAGCGGGACCTGACCCTCAGGCTCACCGATCACGTGGTCACGGTGTACGACCGGCGCACGGGCACCCCCCTGGTGGAGCACAGCTTCCCGCCCATCGATCGTTGTCCCGGCAGCACCTTCACCATGCAGGGGCAGGCCTTCGAGACCCAGACCGTGTTGCCCGAGGACGACATCCGGGCTTGGTTGACAGAACAGGTCGCGGGCTAGCCGAGGCACCACCATGAGTTCTCCGCAGGACTATTTCGGACCCATCATCCAAAAACAGCGGGCCAAGAATCGGATCGCGGCCATCGACGAACATTTTGACCCTTCGCAGGTCCGCGAGGTGCGTCCGCCTCCGACTCCCAAGCCGTCGGCGCCTTCGAAAAGCAAGAATGGGCTGGAGGCCTTGTTGCCGGGGGTTTTGCTCCCGGGCGGTTTGTCGCAGGGTTCCCTGCTTC
>CALDOK010000260.1 GCA_937912125.1 uncultured Pseudomonadota bacterium | reverse complement strand
TCGAGCAGCAGGGGGACGACGAAGAGGGCCGCCAGCACCACGGGCAGCACGGCCGCCAGGCCCAGCTCCAGGGCGTGGCGCAGCAGCAGCCGCGGACCGCGCCGGCGGGTGATGGCGTCCCGCAGCAGCGCCATCCCTGCGGCCAGGGCCATGGAGAGCCAGGTGTAGGCGGGCAGGTTGGGGTGCGCCGTCATCAACAACAGTGCGCCCGACAGCCCCAGGAGCCACAGCAGCCCGACCGCCTGGCTGGGGCGCGGACTGTCCATGAGGCGCAGCCAGGCCGCCAGGGTCAGGGGCACCCAGGGGATGCCGAAGATCATCGGCGGCCACTGCAGCATGGGGAAGCTCTGGGGCATCCCCGCGTAGATCAGCCCCGCCACCAGGGCCCCGACCCGGCCGAAGCCCAGCAGCCTGGCGGACGCGTAGATGGCCGCGCCCGCGCCCACCAGGTGGACCACCAGCAGCAGCTCCTCGGCCCGCGGCGTGTAGGTCCCGGGTCCTGCCAGCAGCAGCCAGATCCACAGGGGAGGGTAGAGCAGGCTGTTGCCGAACTGTGCCCCCACCGGATGCCCCGCCATGATGTGCGGATCCCAGAACGGGAAGCTGCCCTGATCCAGGGCCTGCCGGGCGAAGGCGTGGATCGTGTAGAACTCGTAGGGCAGATCGCGGCTGTAGTCCTGCAGACAGGCGTACTCGCAGCCCACCAGGGCGCGCAGGCGCCACAGGCCGAAGGCCACCACCACCCCCACCAGCAACAGATCGGGCAGGGCGCGCCGGACGCCCTGGGAGATCGCCTGCGCCTTGGCGGTCAGCGCAGGTACCACAGGAACACTCCGAGCTGCGAAGACGCGGTGCCTAGGGTCGTGCGCCGCAGGTGCCGCCCCAGGCTGCTGGGGCGCAGGTAGAAGCGCGCCGTGGCCAGCCGTCGTCGCCGCTGGAGATCGACGAGCCGGTGGTCCTGGTGGAAGTGGCCAGGGAAGGGCTCGAGCGGAGCCGAGTCGAAGGCCTGGTGGAGGGGCGTGCCGGGGAAGGGCACGGCCAGGTGGAAGGAGGCGTAGGTGGGATCGAGGCGCATGGCGAAGCGCACCGTTGCGTCCAGCTCGGCCGCGGTTTCACCCGGGAAGCCGAGCATGAAGAAGCACGCGGTGTCCATGCCCGCTTCGTGGGTCAGGGCCACGCCCCGCTCCACCTGCGCGAGCTGGATTCCCTTGTCGATGCTGTCCAGTACGCGCTGTGAGCCCGACTCCACCCCGAAGTGGACCAGCCTGCACCCCGCGCGGTTCATGCGCCGCAGCAGATCGGGATCCACTGCATCGGCCCGGGTCTGGCAGCACCAGCGCAGGGGGGTGGGAAGGTGCTCCAAGCGCTCACAGAGCTCCAGCACTCGCGCGCGCTGCAGCGTGAACTCGAGGTCGATGAAGTAGGCGCTGGACATGCCCATCGCCTTGCCCGCCAGGATCAGCTCCCGCTCCATGCGCTCCGGGACTTTGGAGCGCAGCTGCTGGCCCTGCATGGAGTGGCCGCAGAAGCTGCAGCTGTGGGGGCAGCCGCGGGTCATCTCGAACATGGCCAGCCGGGGACCCAGGATCTCGTAGTGGTAGGCCCCGGCTTCGAGCAGATCGAAGGCGGGCGGGGGCAGGTCCTCGAGTGCGCATGGAGGGCGGTGGGCCGCACCGTGGAAGCCTCCGTCGTCGTCCAGCCAGGCGACCCCGGGAACAGCGCGCTCGGGCCAGGCCTCGACCAGGGCCCGGGCGGTCCACTCGGGCTCGCCCACGATGCAGGCTGAGGCCAGGGTGCGACGCAGCATCCACTCCGGTCGGGCGCTGCCGTGGGCCCCCAGGATCACGGTGGGGATGCCCAGGTCCAGGATGGCGCGGCAGGTCCGGTCGAAGATCTCGGTGTCGATGTCGGGGCAGATCCAGCGCGTGATGGTGGACGAGGTGATCAGGACCAGATCCTGGTCTCGGGCTTGCTCGGCCACGCGCTGTGGAGGGGTGGGGCGCAGGTTGGCGTCCACCAGGGTGACGCTGTGGCCGTCGGCGCGCAGCACGGCCGCGATGTTGGCGAGGATCAGAGGCGGAAAGCGCTGGTGGTAGACCTGACCCTGCTTGTGGCGGGCGTGGGTCCAGGAGGGGTTCAGCAGCAGGATCCGCACAACACCCTCACGGCCGATACCGAGCTGCAGCTTGTCCAGCGGCCCGGCCCGACAGTATCACGGCTCCCAGGCTGCCATCCATGCCATCCGGGGCCGCCAGGTCGCCGCCGGCCATGCCGCTCAGCTCCCCTGCGGCGTACAGGCCGGGGATCGGCTGGCCCGAGCCGTCGAGCACGCGCCCGTCCAGGTCCGTCACGACGCCGCCGAAGGACTTGCCGATGGAGAGGCCCAAGCGAGCGGCCCAGAGCGGCGGCTGCGCGGCGTGGTTGGGGACAGCCAGGCTGGTCCGCAGGCCGTCTGCATCGATCCCGGCCTTGGCCGCCAGTTGCTCGACGCTGTAGGCCTGCACCAGGCTGTCGCCCCTGGCGAGCGCCTGCTTGCGCATGCCCGGCTCGATGCTCCCCAGAATCCGGTCTGCGTCTTGGTCTCCGAAGACGATCCAGCCTTGGCACTCGGGCTGCCGCGTCAATGCTAGGCCCGAGTCGATGGAGGTCCACTCGCGGGGGTCGAAGAAGACGGTTCCGGATTGGTTGACCCACAGGCCATACTCCACGGCGATGAAGGGCCACGGCGGCTCGGCCAGCAGGTGGGCGTAGGCGCCGACGGAGTCAGGGCTCCGGAGCCGAGCGCCCAGGGGCTCCACCATGGCGACGACGTCGGTGACGTCAGGGAAGCTGCCGATGCGCTGGAACATGGGACGGGCGGCGCAGGGGGTGGCGTCCAGGTGCGCCTGCATGCGCCTGTTGGTCCCGAGGATGCTCCCGGTGGCCAGGACCACAGCAGGGGCGCGCAGGGGCTCGGTGCCCTCCGCCAGCGCCCACTTCGCGTCGCCACGCCGGATGACGACACCCCGGACGGCGCCCTCTTCGACGACCAGGTCCGTGACCCAGCTCTGGGTCTGGGGCACCGCCTCGAGGGCGCCAAGCAGGGCCTGTACCAGGGCCGGGCTGCCCCCCTTGGCGTGGTGCATCCGATGGACGCCGCTGCGGGTGTCCTGCTCCAGCTGATCGAACTCGACGCCCTGGTCCACGAGCCAGTCGTGGACCTGGACCGGCGCTTCCTGCAGGTAGCGCTCAGCCCAGGGGCCTGGAGGAGCCCCGGTGACGGCTTGCCAGTCCTCGATCGCTCGCTCGGGGCTGTCCTGGACGCCGTAGGCCCGCTGGGTGGTCGTGCCGGCGAACCAGATCTCCCCGTCGCCCCAGCGCGCGCGGCCGCCCACGGTGGCCTGGCCGTCCAGCAGCAGCACCCGCGCCTGCGCACGCTCGGCCTCCAAGGCGGCGGCGAGCCCCGCGGGCCCAGCGCCGACGACGATCACGTCCCAGTCGGCTGGGGGGGGCGGGGCCGGATCCCAGGCGCTGCGAAGGCAGGCCTCGAAGTGCTGGGCGAGGTCCGGAGGGAGCGCGGCGCGGGCTGCCGTCTCTGCCTGCTGGCGCGGGGCGCCTGCTGACAAGCGCCAGGCGATGTTCTGGCAGACCCCTGTGAGCACAGGCCGCCGAGTGGCGTGGGGGAGCTGCTGGGTCACCAGCACCAGCGATTCGTCCAGCTTGCCCTTGTGGCTCTGCTGGATCCATTGCCCCAGGGCGACGAGGAAGTCTTCTTGCTGGCGTCTTGGGACCGCGTCGAGGATCAGCTGAGCGCTCTGCGTGTGGCCGTCGCCGCCGTGCCACCAGCTTATGGAGCCGCGCAGGCCCGCGAGGAAGGAGTCCTGGTGGGCGTGTGCCTCCATGGCCTTGATAGCCTCGGCGATCTCCCGGCCGTGCCAGGTGCCGATGGCCACACCCACACCCTCGTAGATGCTACGCGTGTCCTGATGCGCGGGCGGAAGGCGCGCGTCGAGCGTCGCGGCTAGCGCGCGTGGATCCGCGCCCTCGTGGTAGCCAAGGGAGCAGCCGAGGGCCTTGGCCAGGTGGGTGCGGCGCGGCCCCGATGTCGCGGCCAGGACCGCCAGGGGTGCCTCCAGATCCCCCCGGTACCAGCCTGGGCAGACCCGGTCGTCGGCCAGCAGGGCGTAGTCGTAGCCACGGAGCAGCTCACCGTGCTGGTCGCGGGCCTCGGGAAGTGGACCAGGCGCGACACCCTGGAGCAGGGCGAGCTGCGCGGCCGCTCCGGTGGTAAGGAACCAGAGCGCCAGGCCCACGCCCAACCAGCGGGTTGGGCCAGGACGGGACCAGAGCCGCCCAGCCGCCAGGGCCACGACCACCAGGCCCGCGAGCCACAGGGTGGTGAGGTAACGATCCGCGAAGTACCAGGGCCGGTTCTCGAAGTCGAAGGGGCTGGCCGCGGCCAACAGGATGAAGCAGGGTGGATAGGCCAGGAAGAGCAAGCCGATCCAGCCGCGGGGATCGGCTCCGGGCACTGGGGCGCCTCTGACCAGCGACCGCAGGAACGCCACCACGCGCCCACGGTCCGCCCAGGCCAGCCCCGCCCAGGAAGCCACCACCGCGAGCCAGGAGATACCCGAGATGATGCGCTGGGCTGTGGAGGCGACGGGCGCGGTCCCCCAGGCCTGGGCGCAGACGGGCCCGAGCAGGTCCATGAGCCTCCCCGGGTAGCGTGCCACCCAGCCCAGGCCCGGTTGGACCAGGGAGCCATAGCGGCTGATGGTCAGCCCCTCGAAGTCGTGGGTCAGGTTGTAGACCAGCCAGGGCGAGAAGCCGATGATGGCGCCGGCGAGCATGGCAATGCCCTGGCGTCCCAGCAGACCCCGCCGGTCTGTCGCCAGCAGCAGCAAGCCGACCACCAGCAGCGGGATGGCCAGGTGGTAGTGGAAGTAGAGTCCGAAGCCCGCTGTGAGCCCCAGCGCGCCAGCTCGCCAGCTGCTGCGGCGCTCTTCTACTCCCCACGACCACGCCAGGAGCAGGCAGAGGGCCATGAACGCGGGGACCTGGCTGTGGTCGCCCCACACCAGCAAGGACAGGCGGCTCTGGGCGTAGGGGGCCAGGAACACCAGCGCTGCAGCCAGGGTGGCCGGTCCACGGCCTGCGGAACGCGCCAGCAGCGCGTACAGGAACGAGGCCGTGAGGGCGATGAAGGGCACCGCGGCCAGCTTCAGGCTGACCACGCTGTCTCCGAAGATCACGAAGAAGGGCACCGCCAGGATCCCCATGACCAGTGAGCCCCCCGCGTAGGGGTCCATCTGGTGGTCCAGCAGGTGGAGCGCCATTCCGTCCAGCAGCTCCCGTGCCACCAGGCCGCGCCCCAGCTCTTCCCAGTCCAGGTAGAGCTCCGGCCACCGGACCAGCTGGGCGACGCGGAGCGCGACCCCCGCCAGGACGATGAGCAGTGGGGTGAGCAGCCATTGGGTGCTGCTGGCCGGCGTGTGCTCGATCTGTGTCGAGGTCTTCGGGGAATCCATCGCGCCAGTATAGTCCGGCGCCATGTCACCCTGTAGCCGTGCGGGGGGCGCTGGATTTCTGGCGAAGGGTCGTGGTCGCCCAGCTTGCCATGCCCCCACCTGCATGCTCTAGGGTTGTCATGCATCCAAGCTCTCTCCCACCGTCCCGGGCCCTCGCCCTATGTCTGGTCCTGGCCCTCGCTGTGGGTTGCACCGGGGACCCACCCACGGCACCGGCCCCTCCGGGGAACGGCGCCCCGGGCTTCGCCCCCCCTGGTCACGGGCCCGCCCACCTGCACAACGCGACGCCACAGTCCGGCCCCGAGGCCCTCGGGACCCCTGGCGCCACGAGCCTGGCCTCCACCCTCGCGGTGCTGGACTACCTCTCGGCTACGGATGAGCCGGGGGGTCTGGAGCGGGCGCTGCGGGTGGTGCAGAGCGCCAGGCCCCACCACCTCAACGCCTACCTCGAGGCTTTTCTGTTGGCCGAGGCGGGGCGTGATGACGAGCTGGCCGCGGTGCTGCGGGAAAAGCTTCCTGGCCGAGCGTCCACCTGGCGCTACCTGTTCCAGGTCCACCGCGCTGATCTCCAGGCCTTGCTGGCCGTCCAGCCTGCCGAGATCTGCTATCTGCACCGCGTGGAGCTCCACATCCGCCAGGACAAGGCCGGAGCCGAGGGTTTTCCCCTCGCGCTGCGGAGCTGTCCCATCGACGGCGCACCTTACGAAGACCTACCGGAGGGCCAGAGCGTGGGCTCGTGCAACCACCGCTGTCGCCGCTGTGACGCGGTGCGCGCCGCAGCCCTCGAGGATCCCCTGTGGCCGGTGTTCCAGCAGGTCGCCTGGGACTCCCACAGCCAGGACCGCGTCTCTCGCTGGGTGGACCGGCCGGGGGCTGTGGTCACCGCCGAGCAGGTGTTCGAGGATCTCGGCTTCGCGGCAGGTATGGCCATCGCCGACATCGGCGCCGGCGAGGGCTTCTTCGCGCTGCCCTTCGCGCGGAAGCTGGGCCCCGAAGGCCACATCTGGGCGGAGGATATCTTCCCTGGCTTCCTGGACTTCATCGCCTGGCGTGCCCAGGACGAGGGGCTGGGCAACGTCAGCACGGTGCTGGGCCAGGCCACGGACGTGGGCCTGCCCGCCGACACCATGGACCGCATCTTCGTCTGCGAGGTCTACAAGTACCTCTGCACCAACGCCCAGAAGGACGATCCCGCGGTGCTCGAGGGCACGGTGCGCCCCTTCGTGGAGAGCCTGCGCCGGGCCTTGAAGGACGACGGCCGGCTGGTCTTCGTGGAGCACGACGATCCGGTGGAGGATCGTAAGGCTATCGCTCCCGAGGTCATCGTCCGGCAGCTCGAGGGGCTGGGCTTCAGGCTGCTGGAGCAGAGCGGGGTCTACGCCCCTCGGCAGCGGGTGCTGGTGTTCGAGAAGGCGCCCATGCCTGAGTGATGGGCCCCGGGCTCAGCCCAGGTACCACAGGAAGATGCGCAGCAAGCGCCGGGCGTGGAGCAGGTCCCGGCTGCCCAGGCGGCGGACGATGGCGCCCGGGCGCAGGTAGAAGCGCAGGAAGGCCCGCTGCACCCACGCCTCGAGCTCGGCCAGCTCGAACTCGTCCGCGAGGTGGGTGGGGAAGGCGTCCGAGGGGGGGGCGGCCATGCCCGCGTGCAGCGCGGTGCCGGGGTAGGGTACCGCCACATGGAAGGAGGCGTAGGTGGGGTTCAGGCGCTGGGCAAAGCGCAGGGTCTCGTCCAGCTCAGCCCGGGTCTGCCCCGGCAGGCCGGCCAGGAAGAAGCAGGCCGTGCGCATCCCCAGCTCGCGGCACCAGCCCAGGGCCTGTTCGGCCTGTCCCAGCGTGATGCCCTTGCCCACGCTGTCCAGCACCCGCTGAGAGCCCGCCTCGACGCCGAAGTGCACCAGGTCGCAGCCCGCGGCGTGCATGGCCGCCAGCAGCTCCCGGTCCACCCGGTCCACCCGGGTCTGGCAGCACCACTGCAGCGGGTTGCCCGCCGCCTGCAGCCGATCGCACAGGGCCAGCACGCGGTCGCGCTGCAGCGTGAACTCCACGTCCATGAAGTAGGCCCGCCGGATCCCCAGCATGCCGCGCGCCTGAGAGATCTCGCTCCAGAGCCGGTCGAGGGACTTGGGGCGGAAGTCGTCGCCGTAGAGGCTTCGGTGGCAGAACCCACAGCGGTAGGGGCAGCCGCGGGAGTACTCGAAGACCATGAAGTCCGAGCCCAGCAGCTCGTACTGGTAGACCCCGGGCTCGAGCAGGTCGTAGGCTGGGCTGGGCTGGGCGTCCAGGTCCATGGGAGCGCGGGGCGCGCCCTGGCACAGCGCGCCATCGGCATCGAGCCATGCTGCCCCTGGGATGCCGCGGGGATCGCCCGCGGTGGCCAGGGCCGCGGCCGTGAGCTCCGGCTCGCCCAGGATGGCGGAGCGGGCGCCGGTCTGGACCAGCATCGCCTGCGGCAGCGCCGTGGGGTGGGCGCCCAGGAGGGTTGTGTCGGGGCAGGCTCGGGCCAGCGCTCGGGCGGTCTCGACGAAGGGCCTGGCGTCCACCTCGGGGCAGCACCAGCGGTCCAGGTTGGACGAGGAGATGAAGGCGCGGTCGAAGCCTCGGGCACGGGCCGCCACCTGGAGGGGCCACAGGCGCTGCTGGGCCGCGTCCAGCAGCTGGACCTCGTGGCCCTGGGCGCGCAGCAGGCCCGCCAGGGTGATCAGCTCGACGGGCGGGAAGGGCCGGGCGTAGACGGGCCCCTTCTTACCTGGGAGGAAGCCCCAGAAGGGGTTGACCAGCAGAACGCGCATCGATACCCGCCGTGCACCCTCGGCGACCACCGGCCGTGGGGGCCCGCAGCATAACACTCCGCGTGTGGCCTGGACCCCGGCTCCAGGCGTCCCTGCCGGGCTGCAGGGGGTGGAATCCGATACGATGCTCCCTGCCTGGCCTCCCCTCTGCGAGGCCCCCTGGAGCAGCCGGATCACCGCCGTGAAGATCGCCCTCATCCACGCACGCATCAGCCACAACGCGGTCCCTCCCCTGGGGCTGCTGGGCATGGCCGCCGTGCTGCGGGACCAGGGCTTCGACTGCCGGGTCTGGGATCCCCTGCCTGGAGACGTGGGGCCCGGCGACGCTGTCGCTGCGTGGGGGCCGAGGGTGGTGGGGGTGTCCTTCCTCACCGCTCAGTTCGTGCGCGCGGGCCAGCTGATCGCGGCGCTGCGGCGCACGCTGCCCCAGGCCTTGTTGGTCATCGGGGGCCCTCATGTCAGCGCCCTGCCCGAAGCCAGCCTGCGCGCGCTGGGGGCGGACGTGGCTGTGGTGGGCGAAGGTGAGCAGACGCTGCTCGAGATCTGCCAGCGCGCAGAGAGGGGCCAGGACATCGAGGGCCTGCCCGGCACGGTGGTCGCCGGCGATGGTGGTGTGGTGAGCGGGCCCCGGCGCGCCCCCATCGCCGATCTCGACGCGCTGCCCATGGCGGATCGCAGCCTGCTGGCGGGCTCGTTCTCCTGGTACCTGGCACCCCCGGGGGTGCTGCGAGGGCTGTTCCGCGAGGGCACCACCACGCTGATCACCAGCCGCGGCTGTCCCCACCACTGCTCTTTCTGCGCCAGCCACGTGGTGGGGGGGCGGCGCCCGCGCAGGCGGAGCGTTCCCCTGGTGATCGAGGAGCTGCGCTGGCTGCAGCGCCGCTACGGCCTGCGGGGTGCCTGGTTCCTGGACGACGATCTGGCCGGGCACGGGCCGTGGATGCAGGAGCTGTGCGAGGCCATCGGTCCGCTCGGCCTCGAGTGGTCATGTCAGGCTCGGCTGGACCGGCTGGAGGGGCCTCTGCTACGGGCCATGCGCGCTGCGGGCTGCGTGCAGATCGAAGTGGGGGTCGAGAGCGGCTCGGATCGGATCCTGCAGAGCCTCTCCAAGCGGCAGTCCGTGGCAGCGGTCGAGGCTCGGATGGTGGAGGTCAAGCGGGCCGGGATCCGTTTGATGGCCAACTTCATGGTCGGCTGTCCCGGCGAGCTCGACGAAGATCGCCAGGCCACCCTGGCCCTGGCCCTGCGGGTCCGCCCGCACTTCGTGGAGTTCAACGTGTGCATGCCCTACCCGGGCTCCCAGCTCTACCAGGACGCCGTGGAACAGGGCCTGCTGGGCGGTGACGAGCAGGCCTTCGACGAGCGCTGGTCCGAGCACTTCACCCGCCAGCCTCTGCTGGTCTCGGGCATGGACCCGGCGCAGCTGCTGGATGCGCGGGCGTCCATGCAGAACCGCTTCCTGCTGCGCAACTACGCTCCCATCGCCTGGGGATTTGCGCGGTCGCCCCGCTGGCAGCGGGCCCTGGCGCGGGCCATGGTGGGCACGGTGGCGGCCGACCCCCGCGGCGCCCTGTCCGCGCTGCGCCACCGGCAGATCGACCCGCTCCTGTGGTCCTTCTACGGCTCTTTCTCCCGGGTCGTACACCAGCGCGCTGGCGGCGACTCTGCGGGGTCGGCGCCGTGAGGGTGGAGCGGGTCCTCATCGTGCGCCTGCACGGCGCCCTGGTGGGGCAGGTGGGCCACCCCCGCAACCCTCGGCCGCCCTACGCCTGCAAGTACCTCGAGGCCCTGTTGCTGCGGGATGGGTGCGTTCGAGTGGGCTTCGTCGACGGGCTGGTCCACCCCCGCGCCCAGGCTGGGCTGCTGGCCCAGGTGGCGCGCCTCGGCCCCGACGTGGTGGTGATCCAGGCCAGCTCCCTGGATCTGGACCTGCTCCGTGCCACGCTGGCGGCCCTGCGCGGCCTTGACCAGCCCCCTTTGACCATCCTGATGGGGCAGATCCTGGCGGCCCCCGGCCTGGTGGACCCCGCCACGATGGTCGGCCTGGATCTGGCGGTTCCCGGCGAGGCCGAGGAGCGCGTGTACCAGATCCTGGGCGAGCTCGACCGCGGCCGAAGCCTCCAGGCCCTGCGCGCCGAGCTCGAGGGCACCCCGCCCTTCCTGGTGCAGTCGCCCAGCCAGCTGCCCCCGCTGCTCTTCACCAGGGCTTCTCTGCACGACTACCGGATGCACTACCCCCTGCGGATGCTGGGTCGCGCCCGCTGGGGTCACCTGCTCACGGGCCGGGGTTGCCCGGGTGCCTGCCTGTTCTGCTCCCCGGTCACCCGCGAGAGCTACGGCACCCACCTGCGGCTGCGGGAGCCCCAGGAGCTGCAGGCGGAGGTGCGGGGGCTGGTGCGCCTGGGAGCCACCGTGCTCTCCCTGGACGACGACGACTTCACAGCCTCCCGGGATCACGTGCTTGCGTTCTGTGAGGGCCTGGGCCGCATGGCCGATCCGCCGCGGTGGATCTGCCACGCCCGCATCGACGACATGGATCCAGAGCTCATCGAGCGCATGGCCCAGGCGGGCTGCGTGCTGCTGCGCTTCGGCGTCGAGGCCGCGTCCCCGGCGGTGCTGCGCACCCTGCGCAAGACCGGGCGAGACGACTGGGCTGAGCTGGCCCAGGAGGTGTTCGCGCGCTGCCACGGGGCGGGCATGGCCACCACCGCCCTGGTGCTGCTGGGCAATCCCGACGAGAGCCTCGAGCAGGCTGAGCAGTCCGTGGCGCTGGCTCACGCGCTGGGCCCGGACATGGTCCAGTTCCACTACTTCACGCCCTACCCGGGATCGGCCGCCTATGAGCGCTACCGGGATCAGCTCCCGGTCGAGGTCGTGCCCCAGCTGTACCACTACAGCGCACCCCCGGTGAACCTCAGCCGCATGGGCGACGGGGAGCTCGCCGAGCTGTACCGCAGGGCCTACCGTGGCTTCCTGCTGCGCCCGGGCTTCCTGCTCGCGCACGCTCGTCGTTACCTTCCGTTCTATTGGCACAACCCCGATCTTCTGCTGGATCTCCTGCCCCGAAGGAGCTGACATGCCCCGCGTCGTCCGTTCCCGGCCTCTGCCGCGCCATCAGGTCAACCTCTCTCCAGCGGTCTTGCAGGCGGTGGCCGGCGCCATCGGGCGGCGCCAGGTGGTGTGCGGTCCCCACGTGGCCCTCTTCGAGCAGCGCATGGCGGCGATGGTGGGCGTGCCCCACGCCCTGGGCACGTCCTCGGGTCGAAACGCGTTCTTGCTCGCCCTTCGAGCCCTGGAGCTGGAGCCCGGCGACGGGGTGCTGGTGCCCGACTACACCTTGGCCGCTGTGCCAGCTCTGATCGTGGCCATGGGGCTCGAGCCTGTGTTCGTGGACGTGGACCCCGCCACCCACCACATGGACCCCGAAGCCCTCGAGGCCGCCATCACGCCGCGCTGCCGGGCGGTGCTGGCCACCCACCTGTTCGGGCTGGCCAGCGACATGGAGCGCATCTGCGCCATCGCACAGCGCCACAGCCTGGTCGTGCTCGAGGACTGCGCCCAGAGCTGCGGCGGCAGCATCCACGGGCGCGCCCTGGGCAGCTTCGGCCACCTGGCGTTCTTCAGCTTCAACACGGGCAAGAACATCAGCTGCTTCGGCGGCGGGATGCTGGTGGGCCGGGATCCGGAGCTGTGGAGCCGGGTGGTCGCCATCGCCCAGGGCTGGGGCCGCCAAGATCCCGCGGCGCTGCTGGCCGCCGTGGGCCGCACCCTGGTGACCGGCGCCATCACCTCCCGGGCGCTGTTTCCCCTGACCCTCTACCCGGCCCTGCGGCTGGGAGCGCGGCTGGGGAACCAGGGCCTGGATCGACTGATGGTCGAAGAGGTCACGCCGCCCGCGCTGCCCGCTTCGCCCGCGTTGTTGGCGGATCTACAGGCTCGGGTGGGGCTGGTTCAGCTCGAGCGCTTGCCACAGGTCAACGCCCGCACGCGGCGTCACGCCGCCATCCTCGAGGCCGCCTTGCAGGGGATCCCGGGTGTGCGGATCCCGCAGCCCAGCGAAGGCGCTGAGCTGGCCCGCTTCTACATGAAGGTCGAGGTGCCGCACCGCGCCGAGCTGCGGCGCCGCCTGCTGCGGGCGGGGGTAGACACCAACGCGGACGACATGTTCGCCTGCTCCGAGCTGGAGATCTTCCGGCCCTGGGCCAGGCCGTGCCCGGCGTCGAGCCACATCCACGCCCACAGCCTCGAGCTGCCCAACGGCTTCCACCTCGAGGACGCAGACGTGCGGGCCTTGGCGCAGCGCGTCCGGGACGCGCTGGCGTCGGCCTGAGGCCACAGCTCGGCGCTGTAGCCTCTACCAGGGAACGCAGTCGGCCGAGACCTCCATGGACAGCCAGTCCGTGCTGTCGATGATGGTAGGGATGGCCGTCTTGTCGTTGAGATCCTGGTTGATCACGTTCCAGCCCGGGAAGCTCGTGGTGCTCAAGCTCATCTGGTAGTCGAACAGCGCGGTGACGGTGGTGACCGTCTCGTACCACTCGAACAGCACCGCGTTCGAGTCGAAGCAGATCATGTAGTCCAGGGTGTCGCCGCTGGAGAAGCCGCCCGAACCGTCGGTGTCTTGGTAGGCCACGGTGTACTCCGAGCCCAACGTCAGGCCCGTCGTGCCGTCGGTGAAGGTGTGATCCGAGTCGGGGTCGCTGATGAGGTCGACGGTCCAGGGGTCCGCCATGGCGTCGTCGTAGACCAGTGCAGCCACGGTGGAGGAGCCGGACAGGACGTTCTTGGGTGCCAAGGCCAGGCTCATGCTGCCGATGGGGTTAGTGCCCGCGTAGACGCCACCCACCGAGATGGTCTCGGTGGGCCAGAAGTCCAGGTCGATCTCCAGAGAGCCCAGGGAGCCCAGGGAGGTCTCCGTGTGGCTCTCGCTCGCCACGTTCATGGCATTCCAGCCTTCCGCGACGCCCATGGCGGCGTAGGTGGCGGAGACCGTACCTTCGACCCACATGGGCAGGGTCCAGCCGACGCCCACGTAGGTCTCGCCGCTGTCGTGGGCGCCGTCGCCGTCGGTGTCCTCGAACACCACGGGGAGGAAGTAGGCCGCGTACATGCCGGGCTCGAGCTCAGAGAGCATGGAGCTGTCGGGCGCGTAGAGCTCCACCGTGAAGGTGTCGCTCGAGACGACGACGCTCTCGAGGAGGGCTGAGGAGTCGGGGCCCGAGGAGAGATCCACCCGGTACAGCTCGAGCACCGTGTTGGTGATGTCGCCATCGAGCACGAAGTCGAGCTCTTCGGGGGTGGGACCGCCGGTGTCCGTGTCGGCATCGCTGTCCGCATCTGCGTCTGCGTCTGCGTCTGCGTCTGCGTCAGTGTCGCTGTCGGCGTCGGCGTCGGTGTCGCTGTCGGCGTCGGAGTCTGCGTCGGTGTCGCTGTCGGCGTCGGCGTCGCTGTCGGCGTCGGCGTCGGCGTCGGTGTCGCTGTCGGCGTCGGAGTCTGCGTCGGTGTCGCTG
>CALDOK010000259.1 GCA_937912125.1 uncultured Pseudomonadota bacterium | reverse complement strand
CGTCGACGGCGAACCCCAGGCCCACCTCACCACCCTGAAGGTCCCCGCCGCAGAGACCGCCAAGCACCAGGAGTGGAAGCTCTTCGTGCAGCCCAGCGACGGCGTGCTCGACGGCCCGCCCAGTGAGGCGGTGGTCGCGGTCCTGAACACGCCGCCGCTGGTGGAAGAGGTGACGCTCTCTTCGACCGTACCCCTGACCAGCGAGGATGTAGTGGCCGCGGTCACCAGCTTGGACGTCGACGGCGACGAGGTGACAGTGTCCTACCGCTGGACTCAGGACGGGAACGAGACGGGCTACACGGAGTCCACCCTGCCGGCCTCGGCAACACAGCGGGGGGACATCTGGACCCTATACGTCATCCCAGACGACGGCGAGGAGCAGGGCGACGAGGCCCTGGCCTCGGTGAGCATCGAGAACACGGCACCGGTGATGCTGTCGGTCTCGCTGGCTCCGACCCTGGCCTACGAGTCCACCATCCTCGAGGCCGCCGCCGTCGCGAGCGACGAAGACGGAGACGCCGTGAGCTTCACCTACGCTTGGTGGGTGGCGGAAGAGCTGGTGCAGGACGGCGCCTCCGACACCCTGACGGGTGAACACTTCGACAAACACCAGGACGTGTGGGTCAGCGTCACGCCCGACGACGGTTTCGTGGACGGCGAAGCGCTCGAGAGCGACTCGCTGACCGTACGCAACACGGCGCCTGGCGTGGACAACGCCACCATCAGCTGGACCGACCCCACACCCGAGGAGGTCACCGAGGCCAGCATCCTTTCCTGCGAAGGACACGGTTGGCGGGATGACGACGGGGACGATGAAGCCTACGAGACCACCTGGCTGGTCAACGGCAGCGCCGTGGTGCTCGAGGCCGAAGACGGTGATCAACTCAACGGCGATCTCTTCGAGCGGGGTGACAGCATCTCCTGCCAGCTGAAGGCCTGGGATGGCGAGGAGCTGGGCAACCAGGTCCAGAGCGCAGCGGCGACGGTGGTGAACAGCCAGCCGGTGATGGACAGCGTCACCCTGTCGAACCACGCGCCCGCCGAGGGCGACACCCTGACCGTCACCGGGGAGAGCACGGACCTCGACGCCGATGACGTGACCGTGGCTTACGCCTGGTTCGTGGACGGCGTCGAGGTCTCCACGGCGGAGAGCATCGACTCGAGCCTCTTCGACAAACACCAGGACATCTACGTCGAGCTGACGCCCAACGACGGGCTCGTGGATGGAGCCACGGTTCGCTCGGCCACGGCCACCGCCATCAACACTCCACCGGCGATCACCAGCCTCACCCTCACCCCCAGCGCGCTGTACACCGACGACACCCTCACCGCGAACATCACCACAACCGATGCCGACGGAGACGGCGTGACCCTCGACTACACCTGGACAGTCGGCTCCACGACCCTTGCCGTGACCGGCCCGAGCCTGTCCGGAGCCGCATGGTTCGAGAAGTACGACCCGGTGATGTTGGATGTCACCCCCAACGACGGGGAGACCGACGGCACCACGGTCTCCGACAACGTCACAGTGCTCAACAGCCCACCTACCCCCCCCGATCTGCACATCGATCCCGAGGAGCCGGAGGCCGAGGTGGACGATCTGGTCTGTTCCATCGTGACCGACTCCACCGACGTCGATGGAGACAGCGTTGTGTACAGCTTCTCCTGGGACGTGGACGGAGTGGGCTTCACCGCCACCACCACCACCACCGAGGTCGACGACACGGTGCTGGGCGAGCACACCAATGACGATGAGGTGTGGACCTGCTCGGTCACAGCTACGGACCCGGACGGTGAGAGCAGCACGGGGAGCGTGTCTGTGACGGCGGAGTACCTGGTGGACCCCATGGTCTCCTGCGGTGACGGTTTGTCCTGCGTCCTCGACAGGCGAGGAACCGTCACATGCTGGGGGACTTCCGCCTATGGTGCATCGACCGCGCCAAGTGGCACCTTCGTGTACCTCAACGCGGGAACCTCCACCCCATGTGCCATCGACACGGTGGGCGCCGCGCAATGCTGGGGAGCCAACCCCTATGGTGCCGCCACGCCTTCGTCCGGGGTATTCACAGAGGTCGGGGCTCACGTGTACAACGGCTATGGTCTCGATGAATACGGCGAAATCCAGTACTGGGGGTCAGGCCACCACGCCCCTCCCAGTGGAACCTTCTCCAGCCTCAGTGTCGGGGGATGGGACTTCGCCTGCGCCATCGACACCACGGACGAGATCCAGTGCTGGGGCCTCAACGACTTCGGCCAGCGCAATGCGCCCAGCGGGCAGTTCACATCCTTGAGCACTGGAAGGCACCACGGCTGTGCCATCGACACCCTCGGAGCCATCCAGTGCTGGGGAAATGACGAAAACGGCCGGGCGACCCCTCCTGGAGGGACCTTCACCCAGGTTTCCTGCGGGCTCTACCACACCTGCGCCATCGACACGAGCGGGGCCATTCAATGCTGGGGGATCCACGAGATCGGATCGACCGACACCACGATCACGCCGCCCAGCGGTACCTTCGAGGCCATCAGCGCTGGCACCAACCATGACTGCGGCATCGACAGCAGCGGCACCCTGCACTGCTGGGGCGACGACACCTATGGTCAGTCGACCGTCCCGAGTGAACTCACCGTCCCCTGATTGCAAGCGACACCGGCTGACCCCTACCGACAGCTCGCCCCCGTCCCGAAGTCCCAGCAATACCGGGTCGGCTCCCCGGCCACGACCTCGATGCTGTCGTCGTGGACCCGTCCGTCCTCGGTGGTCAGCGTGAAGCGATGCACACCGGGCTCCAGCTCGCCGTTCCAGCCGGTGACACCCCGGTCCACCCCATCGAGCACCAGCCTGCAGAAAGGACGCGCGTTGATGTAGCCGTGACCCGTAGTGGCCACGGGCTCGGGCTCGGGCTCGGCTGGGGGCGGCTGGATCACGGGCGGGTCCGCTCGCGGCGTCACCCGGGGCTGGGCAGACGCGGGTACGGGGACGACCGGCGCGGCCACAGGAGGGGTTTCCATCTCGGCGGGTTCAACCGGATTGGCAGCGCCAGGCTCGACCGTGGCGTCCGTCGCCTCCTCCTCCTCCTCCTCCTCCGGGGCAGGCTCCAACGCGGGGACGAGCTCTTCACTGGCCACCCGCTCGACAGGCTGCGTCTCGACGGACGGCGTAGCCTCCACCGGCGCACCCCTCCGGGCCTGGCTTCCACTCCACCACCACGCGCCCCCGACCAAAGTCAGGCCCAGCACGGCGAAGGCGACCAGCAGAGGGGAGGTGCGGCGACGGGCAGCAGGCTCCCCGACGTCCTCGACGAGGTCCTCCGACGGCTCGGCGTCATCGCTCTCCACGACGGTGCCAGTGCCCGCGCTCGACAAGGGCTCCACGCCGGTCCGATCCGTAGGCGCCGGCTGGGCGGGGGCCAGCGCCGGAGAGGGCCCACCGATCTCGAGGCCATCGAGGGTTCCAGGGCTGGAGTGGGCCCTGCGTAGAGCCGCCAAGGCCTCGAGCTCGTCGTCCATCGCTCCGATGTCGAAGGTGGACGACGACAGCTCGGGCACGGCCGTGGCCCCCCTGGGTGCCTCGACCGCGACCGCGGTGTGGCCGTCGTGGGTAGGGCCAGCCCTGAACATGGGCCCCCACACGGGGAGCTCGTCTTCGGGCAAATCGGCCTGGTGACCCGCGATCGCCAGGAGCGCCCGCCGCAGCTCCGCCGCGCTGGCGTAGCGGTGCTCCTGACGGTACCGACACGCCTGCTTGAGCACGCTGGTCAGGTCGTCGGGGACCCCCTGGAAGATCTCGTCGTGCAGATCGCTCGAGTACAGATCGAAAGGATCTCGCCCGGTGAGCATGACGTACAAGGTGGCCCCCGCCGAGTAGACGTCGGCCCCAGCGCCCACGCCCCGGGCGTTGCGCCGCTGCTCGGGCGCCATGTAGGCCAGGGTGCCCATCATGGTCCCGGTCTTGGTGAGGGAGTCCTCGCGGTCCTCTACCCGCGCGATGCCGAAGTCGGTGACCTTGGGCACGCCGCCATCGCCCAACAGCACGTTGTGGGGTTTGATGTCCCGGTGGATGACCCCACGATCGTGGGCGAGCTCGAGCCCCGCCAACACACCCTGCATGATCTCGATGGCCAGCACTCGGTCCGCGGCGCCATACAGCGTGATGTAGTCCATCAGGCTGCCGCCTTCGATGAACTCCATCACGATGAAGGGACGCTCCCCCTCCATGCCCACATCGAAGACGGTGACGATGTTGGGGTGCTTGAGGCGCGCCATGGTGCGCGCTTCGTCCAGGAAGCGCTGCCGCACCAGAGTGTGGGTGGAGAAGCGGGGTGCGAGCAGCTTCACGGCCCGCTCGACCTGCAGCAAGGTATCCGTGGCCAGGTACACCGTAGCCATGCCACCGGTGCCGAGCGTGCGCTGCAAGACGTAGCGCCCACCCGCCAAGGGCGGCGGCAACGCCTGAGGCGCCGCGGGCTCCTGGGGGATGTCCATGTCCAAGGTCGGCATCAGCATGTCGATCGGCTCGGGAGCGCCAGTGCCCCCTCAACACGACAAAGTCTATCAGGTTTTCTCGGACGACCGGCGGGGGACCACACACCAAGCGCCAGGGGAGCCGAGCGCAGGCCACGCTGAGCAGGGACGTGGGCAATGGGCTCGCGCGCAGGGCCTGGGCCGGCAACTCAGGCGGCAT
>CALDOK010000258.1 GCA_937912125.1 uncultured Pseudomonadota bacterium | reverse complement strand
CCAGCCGCGCGCTCGCCAGGTCCGAGCGCAACGGCTCCATGCCGAACACGCCGTTTCTGACGGACGTCGCCTTCGGCTCCGCCGCAGAACGGCAAGACGTTACCTGGACGAGGTAGCGTTTCTGCCCCAATGGGAGCGGTCATGGATGTCAGGAAGAAGTTTCTCGGTGCAGCAGCAAAGATGTACGTTGACTTTCAGGGTACGTACGAGGCGAACCACAAAGGGGGCAGGGGCACGAATCGCGAGGATCTTCTTCGAGGGTTCTTGGAGCAGGTACTTCCATGGAGGTACAGCCTGGGAAAGGGAGAGGTCGTCGCTTCGACGAACCACCACAGCGGAGAACTCGACGTCGTCATCTTTGATGGCGCGGTGTGCCCCAGACTTCTTGTTGAGGATTCTCATGCTCTTTTTCCGCTGGAAGCAGTCTACGGCGCCGTTCAGGTGAAGACGACACTGACGTCATCAGAACTTGAGGCGTCCTATGGGAACATCGCCTCGCTAAAGAGCCTCGCTCCCCAGACGATGTTCCGCAAGGATCATATGCCTGGGTTCAGTCGTGGATACCACTGGCCTCTTCCCGTGGGGGTGGTGTTTGCATACGAAGGCGGCCGTACGCTTGACACGATAGCCAAACAAGTTGCCAAACTTGATGAGGCGGCCACAGCCATCGCCCATAGGCCTGACTTCATTGTCGTGATCAACGAGGGCATCATCGGCCCAAAGAAATCGATCCGAGACCAGGAGAACCGGGCGGTGTATCGCACGGGGCACTTGAGCGACGTGCAAAGGTCTGGAAAGCACACACTGATGCGTTTCTACCTGCGTCTTCTGCAGGAGTTGAATTCGATCACTCTCCCTCCCTTCGATCTGTCCAAATACCTGTCTATGCCCGAACTGGTTGGCGGACACCGCGTGTACGGCCACGATGGTTTCCTTTGGCGGCCCTCTGATGGTGCTGCGCCAGAATCAGTCCACAAGCTATCGAAAGATACCATTGAAAGGATAGCGGGGGAGAAAGAAGGTCCTGTTTCGCAGCATCAACTAATGGCAATGGCGTATGACGCACCCACGGGACGCGGATCCGTCATAATCGTGTAAGAACGTCAAATATAGCGAGATCGGGACTAGTTTTCCCACCCCTCCCACAGTAGGGGGTCGATACCTCCCACGCTGCATCGGACAGGCCGGTGACAGCGTGGGAGGCTTCATCCGTGGGCCCACATTCGGGTGGCACCGAAGCCCACGAACAACCCATCGACCGAGGGAAACATGACTCGTTGCAGAAGAACTGTCACGTCGACCGAGAAGAACACCGAGCGTCTGCCCGACTGGGCCGCAGCCGGGGTAGCGCTGCTGCTGTACCTCATCCGCCGCAGCATGCTGGCCGAGGTGGCCAAGCGGTTGGAGATCCGTCGAGAGGGGGGCTTCGCCGCCATCGATGTCTTCGTGTTCTTGGTGTACTACTTCGCCTCGAAGCTGCAGACAGGGCTGAAGCCCTTCTGGTACCGAGCGCGCGGCCACAAAGGGAACCTCGCTGCGGTGGCCGAGCGGAAGAAGTTGCCATCGTCCACGGCCATGTCTCGGGCGTTGGAAGCCGTGGAGTGGAAGCACCTCCGTCCTCAGATCGCTTGGCTGTTGGCTGAGGCCTCAGGCATCGAGGCGGTGCTTCGGCACCCCGCGGCCCAGCAGTACGACGCCCTTGGGCAGGGCTGGCACGTGTTCGACTACGACCCGACGATCACAGTGCTCCGACAGCGGGCGCTGCCAACAGGTGAGGACTTGCCCGAGGCCCGTCGGCGAGCAGAGGGGATGGCGGCCCCGGGCTATCAGGGCCGCAAGCGGGGCGAGGTGCAGCTGCGCCGTGCGACCTTGCAGCACGCTGGGAGTGGGGCCTGGCTGCACGCCATGCTGAACCCAGGCAACGGTGATCGCCGCGCAGAGCAGACCGAAGCGTTGAGGGTGATGGTGGACATCTGCGCGTGGCTCGGCCACCCCCTGGAGCGAGCGCTGATCCGCGCGGACGGTGAATACGGCGGTGTGCCACAGATGTCCTCCTTCATCGAGCATGGCGTGCAGTTCGTGACCCGGCTGAACCGGGCCACCTTGCTGGACCACCCTGAGCTGCGGCGCCGGCTGGTGGAGGCCCAGTGGGAGCTGGTGCCCGACTCGAAAAGCGGCCCGCTGCGCTCGGCTGCCGACGTCGGGATGGTGACGCTGCAGCCCGCTGGCAGCACGAGGCAGGACGACGGATCTCGCTACGCGCCCGTGCGGGTTCGCGTGGTGGTAAGCCGCTTTTTGCGCGAGAAGAAAGCCAGCCGCGGCAAGGTGATCGCCGGCTGGCAGTACGAACTGTTCGCCACCAGCCTCGAACCCGAGTCGTGGCCCGCCGCCGAGGTCGTCGCCACCTACTTCGGTCGCACCGGGCAGGAGAACCGCTTCGCCCAGGAGGATCACGAGCTCATGCTGGACCGCATCTTCAGCTACCACCTACCGGGCCAGGAGTTGGCCACGGTCATCGGCCTGATGGTGTGGAATTCCAGGATCGCGCTTGGCTTCGAGCTGGAGGCTCCACCATGGGAGCCCCCGGAACAGGGCGAGCGGATCGTGCAGCTCGACCCTCGGCCCGTGCCGCCCGAGACCTACGAGGCCGTCGAGCTGGACGGGGAGAGCGAAGGTGCCGCCGACATCGTGGAGCCAAAGAGCGCCGCGTCAGCCGAGCCTGCGCTCGATCCGTCGCTGGAGGTGGCCGAGTCGAAGCTGGCGGGGCTGCTCGGGGAGCTGGACTGGCAGCGCCTGCTGGCCAGGAGGGACGGCTGGAGCTGGGACGACGAGGCCGGCCTGCTCCGCTGCCCCGATGGTCGGGGGCTGGTCCTCACCTGCGTCGATGTCCGCCGCGTCCCGCGTCATCGCGCGCGCATCATCTTCCGCGGGGAGGAGGGCGCCTGCCAGGACTGCGATCAGCTGGGAGACTGCTTCACCACGACCGGGAAGCTGATGAAGAAGCTCACCACTTTCACCGTGGACAGGGTCGAGCTGCAAGCTATCAGGAGGCAGCTCGTAGTGGTCCAGCGTCTACGTCGTGAGCGCGCCACGGCGGACAGGAAGCTGACGGCCGAGGCCGACGCTGACGCACAGAACGGGGTGCAACCCCTCGTGCTGCCGCTGGATGTCACGTCCTCGGATTCCCTCTTCGCCTGTCTGCCCTCCCTCTTCATGCCTGCGGCAGCAAGGCACCTCTTCGACGCCCAGGTGCGTGACCTCGCCACCTACATCCGGATCACCCTGCCCCCCGATCCCATCCCCCATCCGGCCCTCCTCGCACGCTCGGAGGCTGACCGGCAGCACCGCCGACTCACCTGGACCCAGCACCGACAGCGCTACGCCCTGCCTGACGGTGCAGATGTCGACATCACCCTCGCCGGGGGCCAGCGGCTCGTCAGGCTGCTGCGCGGGACTGCACGGCCTGCGGGCAGGGCAGCGATCGGCTGAGTCACCCCTGTGAAGCTGAAGCCTCGTGGATGCGGATCCCGTGGGACGCACCGCCAGAGCTGCCGCCAGAACGAGCGCAACAAAGCGTTTACTACTGGAATCCGCGCGGCGCCGGCCCGGTCGCAGCGCATGATGGTAGCGGAAAACCATTGGCTGCAGATGGTTCAGCGCCCTTCTTCATGGTCAACATTCTGATAGACGGTGACTGGGTGGCCATTGACATGAATGCTCTTGAACCAGGCGATTTCGTGGTACGCGAGGGCCTCCCCCCAGATGAACTGTTCGACTAGGGCCGGTTGCGAGTGTCTAGCGCTGGAGGTCAGCCAGGTAACACGGGCTTCATGACCGACGGCCGCGCTTCGCGCGTCCGCGGCATAAGCCCAAGACGTTACCCCCCCGCCTCCACCCCCACCTCACCGAGCGCTCCCAGCGGCAACCCCGCCTTCATCCCGGCCCGCAGCCAGATGGCGAAGTGCGCCACGCGCGCCCCTCCATCGCTGCTCAGCCCCTCCTCCGGCCCGCGCACGATGTTCCCCGCGAACCGCTGCTGCACCCAGCCCTTCACCTGCCAGGGCACGGTGAGCACCAGCAGACCCCGCTTGTTGGCGAACCCCAGATCTCCCCACTGCCCCAGGGGCACGCTCAGCCCCTCGCCCTCGGGGATGCGCAGCGGGTAGACATCCACCGCCGGCCCGGCCTGGGAAGGCCGCCTGAACCGCGGGGCGCGCAGCAGGGGCTCGAGGAAGTGGCTGACGGGCGCCCCGATGAGCTGCTCTACGGGGTCGAGGGAGAAGATGCCCACCCCCAAGCGGGTCACGGGCAGGGTGAGGTCGATGTTCAGGTCGAGGCTGTCCTGGGTCTCGGCACCCGGGCGCACGGCGGGCAGATCGGCGGCCATGGTCCTACTCCTCTCCACCGGCGTCATCGCCGGGCTCGTCGTCGTGCTCGGGGCTCACCTCGGGCTCGGGTGGCAGCGCGTCGAGCGGGTCGTCGTCGAAGTCCTCGGGCTCGGGGGGCAGCCCCTCGAAGCCGTCTTCGTCGTCGTCGTGCTCCTCCAGCCCCTCCGCCACGTCGTCGAGCAGGTCGCGGACCTGGAGCAGCAGCTTCTGGGTCTGGGCCTGGGCGAGCAGACCCAGGTAGTGCAGGTGGGCGAGGGTGAAGCTCTGCTCATCGTCGGTCAGCTCGGACCACTCGGCCATGGCGGCGGAGAGGTCGCGAACGCGGCGGGCGCCGAAGGCATCGCCATAGAAGGTGCGGGCGAGGTGGAGGAAGCGGGGCTCCTTGCGGGAGCGCTGCTTGGTGGCCTTGGGAAAGGTGGACATGGGGTGACTCTCCATGCCGGGGTCGATCCGCCCCGGCGGATCGGGGTGAAACGGCTGGGCGTCAGCCCGCCGCCGGGGCGGTGTTCTCGGGGTGGACCTGCTGTGCTGGGCCAGGGGGCGGCTGCGCACCCCGTGCCTGGGCCTGGGCCCGGGCCTGGCCCTGCTGCTGGGCGAGCTGGGCGGCAGCCTGCTCGAGCATGGAAGCCAGGCTGGCCAGGTTGTCGGGGTCGGCCATGAGGTTGCGCACGCCGGGTCTCTTCATGGCCTCCATCAACTCGGGGCTGGACGACAGGGTGCCCAGCAGCTCGGCCATCTCGGGGGAGACGCCCTTGGCGGCCAGGAAGACCTGGGCCGCGCTGCCCAGCTGGTTGATGGCTTCACGGGCGAGCTCGTGGCGGGCGTCGCCGCTGCGCTCCTCGGCGCGGCGGTCCTCGACTCGCTCGGCCTGCTGGACCCGGTGCTCGAGGATGTTGGCGACGAGCAGGTCGATCTGGTCTCGGGACTCCTGCAGCTGGCGGTGCAGCTTGGAGAGCATGGAGTTGTTCACGCCCTGGAGCTGGCTGACCGATCCGAGCACCAACTGGCCCCACTGGGCGTAGAAGTCTCCCAGGGCCTTGACGCCCTTGGCGCTGGCGTTGTTGGCGGCCTGATCGAAGGTCGGCTTGGGCATGGGGATGACCGGCAGCTCGTCCTGGTCGGGCAGGTCCAGGTCCACGCCGTGGTTGCGGCAGATGAACTGGCCCGAGAAGAGCATGCGGTCGCCCTTGGGGGCGTAGACGCGCAGGCGCAGGCGCAGGTAGGGCTCGCCCACTGCGTTGCCCGCAGCAACCTCGCGCACCCAGCGGCAACCGGCCTCGGCCAGCACCTTCATGGGCAGCGGCTTGCGAGGCTTCTGGGGCTGCTCCTGCTCCTCCGGCTCTTCTTCCTCTCCCCCGTCCTCGTCGTAGGGATCGGCGGGCTCGTCCTCGTCACCGCTGCTGTGCGCGGCGGCGGCCAGCCCAGCCCAGGACTGGGGTGCTCGAGCCTCCTCGCGCCAGGGCAGGGTGTCGCCCTCGGTCAGATCGATGCGCCCGAGCTTCTCTTCTTTTCGGTGATCGGTGCGGTCGTACAGGACCAGGTAGCCGATCTCTTCTGCCAGTCGCAGGATGCGTCGCTCGATGGGGTCGAGACCCTCGAACGAGTACTTGTCTGCTTGCACCTTCCTCCTCTGGTTGTCGCACCCTCAAGATGGCACGCCCCGCGGCACTGGACAAGCGTTCAGATCGGACGGTTTCCGTCACGTTTTCGGGCTGATTCCGCGCTTAACCACGCTTGTCTGGGGAATATCTGGCGCTGTTACGGGCCCCTGGAGGCCCCCGAGAACCGCTTACCCACGTGCTTGGGGGTGGGGAGGTGGAATCGGGGTCACGCTTACCCGGGAGCTCCGACCGGGCTTACCTCGGCGCCAGGGAAGCCTACCTGGGGAAAGCTGCGCACCTACCTGCGGCGGGGTCGAGCCTACCCGGAGAGCGTGACAGCTTCCCCGGCTCGGATGCCGAGAATGGGGAAGTCGTGGGGAAGCGGAAACGCTGGAAAGTGCCCTCGAACGGCGAATAGCTTCATGTCGTGACCCGGCGCCGACTCCAGCGCGCCGACCCCAACCCCCACGATCACGAGGCACCCATCATGGCAGGCAAGACCTCCGAGACCGATCTGCAGAAGGCCACACGAGGCGAGAAGCTCACCGACCGACAGGCGCAGTCCGCGCTGGGCCAGGCCCTCAAGCGGCTGTCCAGCCTGGGCAAGACCTCCGAGAAGACCAAGGAGGCGGTGGTGGTCACCGGCGCCATGGTGATCCACTCGGCCGAGACCCAGGGCACCCTGTTCCTGGCCTCGATGGCCGAGGGCTTCTTCGGCAAGGAGAAGCTGGAGCTGGGCGGCGTGGACGTGCGCGCTCCCGTGGCCATCGTCACCCAGGGCTACGGCATCTACGAGGCCATGACCAGCAAGAAGGGCGGGGGCCACGCCCTGGCCCTGGGCAACGGCGTGATGGGCTCCTGGCTGGCCTCGGTCGGCGTGAGCGCGGGTCGTACCCTGCGCGACAAGCGCAACGCGCCCGCCCAGCCCGAGCAGGCGCAGCAGCCCGCCCAGGCCCCGGCCGCGACCATGATCCCCGCGATGCAGGGCAACGGCGAGCTGCTGGCCCTGCCCGCACCCTCGCTGATCCCCGAGCCCACCCTGCGCGGCCCCCTGCGCGAGGTGCTGCTGACCCCCGAGGTCTTCGAGGACGACGAGGAGGACTTCGAGGGCCGGGGCCGCAGCCGCGGTCGCCGTGGTCCTCCTCGCGGTCGCCGTGGTCGCCATGGTCAGCCCAGCCGTGGGCGCGGCGGATCCGGAGGCCGCCCTGGCCGCTTCGTGCGCGCCGACCACGACCAGGACGACGACCAGGATCTCGACGAGTAGCGCCCCGGCGCCCGCCCCTTCCATCCCTTCACGAACCCGCACCCCAGCCCCCCCTGACCCTTCCCAGCACGAGGACAATCACCATGGCACGCAAGCTCACCCCCCTCGGTCACGCCCGCGTCTTCCGCCACCCCGCCACCGGCGAGCTGGTGGTGGACACCGACTCCCTGCGCCGCTCCAGCTTCTCCGGCGAGTTCGCCGGCGAGGACGACGACTTCGGCGACGACGACGACTTCGAGGGCGACACCGACGACTTCGGAGACGACTTCGGTGAGGACGACTTCGGCGACGACGATGACTTCGGCGACGACGACGACTTCGGCGCCCGCGGTCGGGGCCGTGCCCGCCGCCAGGCCCGTCGCGCCACCCGCCAGGCTCGCCGGCAGACCCGGCGCCAGGGTCGCAAGGCCCGCCGGGGCGGAGGCGACAAGGACAAGCAGTGGGGCATGACCGCCGTGGGCGGCCGCGACACGGTCGCCGAGGCCGGTGCCGCCAGCGTCAAGATCCGCCTGCAGCACGACTTCAAGGCCCAGGACATCACCTTCACCGGCTCCGCGGACGGCTCCAAGGTCACCAGCATCTTCTTCGGCGACCGGGTGGTGTGGTCCAACAGCGACGGCATCGACGTGGGCGTGTTCGCCTCCAACTCCTTCATGCGCGGCCTGCTCAAGGGTCAGAGCCTGCGGGCGGGGCTGGACATCACGGTGAACGGCTCCACCGCCGGCGCTGGCGACTTCTCCGCCACCCTCATCGGCGAAAAGCCGGTGGGCCGCTGATCCACGGATGACGGGAGGATGCCCCCATGTCGCGGAGCAGCGCCACGGCCCTGACCACGAGGTCGGACGGCAAGACGCTGCCCGCGCTGGGGGACTCCCCCAAGCTCGAGGATCTGCTGGACACCGAGGCTCGGCAAGGCGCCTGGCGCATCGTCGAGCTGTTCAGCGTGGACGGCGCCCCCTTCGAGGTGGAGCTGCAGTGGTCGTCGGGCTCGGGAGCGGGCGCTTCGATGCGGCTCACCCTGGCCCGAGCTGGCCGCGTGGCGGTCTTCGCCCGGGCCCTGCGGGTCCGAGCCGCCAACCTCTCCAGCGAGGACAACCGGGTGGGCGTGACCGTTGCCGACGGCCAGGCGGTCACCCGGAACGTGCTGGAGCGGTGCGGCGACCTGGAGGAGAACGCGGTCCAGCAGCTCTCTGTCCCACCCTTCGCCCAGGGCCTGTGCCTCGAGCTGGCCGACGCCTCCCTGCTCCCTGGAGCCGAGATCCGCGTCTACGACGGCCAGGGCACCCTGCGATCCACCACGGTCGGGGACCAGCAGCCCTCCAACGGCGTCCCCATCGGCGGGGCCGGCAAGCTGGAGATTCTCGCCGCCGGGGCCACCGCCTACCGCACCCTCTTCCTCCTCTCCCTCTGACCCCTTCTCCCCCTCCACCTTCGCACCCTCGAGGCACCACGTCGTGAAGATTGCTGTCAAGCTGGCCTTCGACGAGCTGGGCGCCCTTCGGCTGCTCAACTGGCTGGCGCAGGAGAACGCCATCATCCTGCGCGCGCGGCCCGACCTGCCCCTGCTGTACGACGCGGGCGTGGTCTACCGACGTGAGGCCGACGAGACCTGGTGCGACTACCTGAACATGCTCGCCCAGGGTCACGAGGACTGCGACGGTCTGGCCTCCGCTCGGGCCGGCGAGCTGCTCGCCCGTGGGGCCAAGGCCCTGCGACCTGGCGATGGTGGCTACGAGCTGGCCAAGCGCATGGGCCTGGGCACCATCCACGCCGAGGTCATGCTGCGCACCCGCAGCTCCGATGATGAGCCGGGGCTGTACCACTGCGTCGTCCGCTACCGCGTGGGCGACCGCTGGCACCGAGACGACCCCAGCGCCCGCCTGGGCATGAACGGCGCGGTGAGCGCCGATGTACGCCGCCGCTGGCAGGTGGCCCGCGAGGGCATCTCCGGCTGGGAGCCTGCCGTGCCCCACAGCCTTCTCGAACCCTCTTGGAGCACCGCATGAGACTCCAGCGCGCCATCGCAATGAGCAACCTGCAGGGCGAGCACGACTTCGGCGTGGACGAGCAGCGCCGCGAGCAGCGTCGTCGCCGCCGCCAGAAGCGTCGCAGCCGTCGCCGCAGCAACAGGGCCGAGCGCCACCGCAGCCGGGCCGAGCGCCTGGACGAGGGTGGTTCCCGTCGCCGCCACCGCCGCCCCGAGGGCGGCCAGCCCGGCCAGCCCGGCCATGGTCGGCCCGAGCGGCGCAGGCCTGGCAAGACCAGCAAGCCCCGCCAGGAGCGCGCCATGCAGCCATGGGACCAGGGCGAGGCCGACCTGCAGCCCGCGCCCGATGCGTGGGAGCCCTCCTGGGATGAGCCCGAGGTGCTGGATG
>CALDOK010000257.1 GCA_937912125.1 uncultured Pseudomonadota bacterium | reverse complement strand
TGTCTGCGTCGGCGTCGGCGTCGCTGTCTGCGTCCGCATCGGCGTCGCTGTCTGCGTCGGCGTCGGCGTCGCTGTCTGCGTCCGCATCGGCGTCGCTGTCGGCATCGCTGTCGGCATCGCTGTCAGCGTCGGTGTCGCTGTCAGTGTCGGCGTCGGCGTCGGTGTCCGTGTCGGACTCCTCACAGTCGGGAGCTCCGGCGCAGTCCGGGTCGTTGCAGTCGTACAGCCCGTCACCGTCGTTGTCGGCTCCGTCCGCGCACTCTCCCGGGTTCTGGCCTTCCCAGTCCAGGACGCTGGTGTCGTCTTTGTCTCCGCAGGAGCAGAGGAGCAGGACCGTCGAGATCAGGAAGGTGCGCAGAAACATGTGAATCTCCTGGAGTCTTCCACAGGCAGGGTGGGCCCGTCGATTGCATAGATATTCTACCATGCGTGGCCGGGGGGATTGCAATGCGGCACCCGCGCTTCGTTCCACTGCAACGCCGGGTCGAGCGCCGTCGGTGTTAGGATCGCGCGGCCCCCGAGGACCTCCCATGAACCTGCGTAGCCCGCGCCTGCACCTGGTGGCGATCCTGGGCTGGGCCGTGGTGGTGGTCCTGCTGTGGTGCTTCAACGGCGCCTGGGCCTCGGCGCGTTTTCTCGGCTCGGACCCCCTCACGGTGCTGTGGGCGAGGGACCCGGCGGTGCTCGACCCCCCGCTGCGCCTGGACGGCTTCGGGCAGCTGGCCCAGGTCGACCTGATGGCGCTCCTCGGCCTGGTGGGCCCCGATCTGGCCTGGCTCGCGCTCTTCTTCGGATGCTGTGCCTTGCTGGGGGCGCTGCTCTTGCGTCCCCTGCTCGGGGGGCTCGCCGTCGTCGAGCGTGCGGGCTTCTCTTTCGCGGCGGGCAGCGTGGTCGTGGGCCTGGCGCTGCTGGCGCTGGCGCTGATGGGCGGCTTCCGGCCGGCCGCGGTGCTGGGCGTTCAGGTGGCTTGCGGCGTCGTTGGCCTGGGGGGCCTGCTCGCGGCGCGCTGGCGCTGGGGACCCCTGCCCGCCTCGCCGCCGGTGACCATGGGGGCGCCCGGCTGGGCCGGGTTGGTGGGCTTGGTGGTCATCTGCCTGCTGGTGCTGGCCAAGGCCTACGTGGTGGACGTGGATCCGGACTCCATGGAGTTCCACCGGGTGGCCATCAACGAGATCCTGCGCACGGGCAAGCTGGACATCTGCTTCGAGAACTATGCGGCCAACCGCCCCCTCCAGCTCGAGCTGTTCCAGGCCATCGCCTTCGACGACCGGCCGCTGGCGCAGCTGATCCAGGCCCTGTTCACCCTGCTGGCCGGGCTCACGGTGGCCGGGCTGCTGGCACGCCGCGCCGGCGCGGGCGTGGCCCTGCTGGCCATGCTGGTCTACCTGAGCGATCACAGCGTGCTGTGGCGGGTGGCGGTACACGCCAACGAGAACTGTCTGGGCTTCTACGCTCTGGCGGGCCTGGCCGCCCTGGCCAGCTACCTCGAAGGCCGTCGCCTGGGCTGGCTGGTGCTGGGGGCGGTGCTGCTGGGCTTCTCGGTGGGCACCTACTACCTGGGCCTGCTCGCGGCCACGGCGGGGGCCGTCGCCCTGTTGTTCGTGGAGAGGGACGGCTGGCGACCCAGGCTCGAGCCCTTGCTGATCTTCTGTGCGGTCGCAGGCTTGGCCATGGCGCCCTGGCTGCTGCGCAACCTGGTGCAGCTGCACAACCCGGTCTACCCGCTGCTGTTCGATCTCTTCGGCGGTCGGGGGCTGAACCCCACCAGCGAGTACCTCCACACCGCCATCGCCCAGCGTGTGCTCTTCGTGGACCGCAGCGTGCTCAGCTTCCTGCTGGCGCCCCTGGGCTGGCCCAAGCGAGAGCTGTTCAACGGCCTGATGCTGCTGCTCTGGCCCTTCGCGCTGCTCTGGGGGCGCGGGCCAGGAAGGCTGCTGGGGTTGTGGGCCTTGGGCTACTACGCTCTGTGGTTCGTGCTGCTGCCTCAAGATCGTTTCCTGCTGCCTGTGCTGCCTGTGCTGGCCGCCATGGCGGGGCTGGGGCTGGCCGCGGTGCTCGCGCGCCTCGGGCCGACGCTGCGCCGGGTCGCATGGGCCTCGCTGTTGGTGGCCGTGGGGGCGGTGCTGTGCTTCCGCTGGCTCGAGCAGGGCGGCTTGGTGGTGGAGTCCCTGGTCCGGGCCAGCCACGCCCAGCCCGGCCAGGTCCCGCCGGGCCGGCTGGACAACCCCCTGATCCACGCCGTCAACCACGAGCTGCCCCCCGACGCGCGGCTCGCTGGTATCTCCAACGGCTTCTTCGACAAGCCCGCCTACACCATCCTGCCCGTGGGCTTCTTCGACCTGGCCCAGATGCAGGACCCGGACGGAGTAGGGCAGGCCCTCGCGACCAGGAACATCACCCACCTGGTGGTGCCCCGGGAGGGCACGCGGGAGTGGGAGGCCTGGGGAGGCTTCGACGATCCTGTTGTTCAGGGCTTCACGCTTGCGCTCCGCACCTTCCGCGACCGACGCTGCGAACCCTGCCTGGAGCGCGAGGCCTGGCTGGTCTGCGCCCTGCGGAACCCCGACGCGCCCGGGGGGAGCCTGTGATCCGCTGTCCTCGCTGCGCCGGCGTCCTGGACGCGCGGAGCTTCACCTGCGGCGGCTGTGGGCTCGACCCGGCGCGGGAGGCCTGGGTGGATCTCGAGCCCACCGACACAGTGGAGAGCTACTTCGACCCCCTCGAGTTTCGATACCGCTACGGTGCCGAGCAGCGGCACTACTGGCACCGGGCCCGGCGTGAGATCCTGCTCGAGGTGTTCCGGCAGCGGGTGCCCCCGGGCAGCCGGGTGCTCGAGGTGGGCTGCGGCTGCGGGCATGTCGCCGGCAGCCTGGCTCGGCAGGGCTATCGGGTCTGGGGTGCGGATCTGTCCGCCCATGCCCTCGAGTGGGCCGGTCGGCAGGGGCTCGAGCGCCTGGTGCGCGCCAGCATCCTGCAGCTCCCCTTCGAGGAGGAGTTCGACGCGGTGTGCGCCTTCGACGTGCTCGAGCACATCCCGGACCACCGCCAAGCCCTGGCCGGGCTGGCCCGGGCGGTGCGACCGGGCGGCCAGGTGCTGATCACGGTGCCCGCCCACCCTCGGCTGTGGGGCTCCTGGGATCGAATGCAGCGGCATGTGCGGCGGTACCGGGACACCGATCTCACGGACATGCTGCGGGAGCAGGGCCTCGAGCCCGTGCTGGTGCGGCAGTTCTTCGCGGCGCTGTACCTGCCCGCGCTGGCCAGCGCGGTCTTCGATCGCCTTGCCGGGGGCGCCCAGCGGCGGGAGCCCCCCTTCGAGCTGCACCACGCCATGTGGGATCCCCCGCTGGTCGGCCGGCTGGCCCACGCCCTGCTCGCCCTCGAGCGGCAGCGGATCCACCAGCCAACCCGGGCCCGGGGCACCTCGCTGCTGGCTGTGGCCAACAAGCCAGCCTCCGCGTCCGTCCAGGGCGAGCCTGGCGCTCCGTCCCGTTCCTCAGCCTCGACCCCCCATCGGTCCCGCCCATGATGTCCGATCTCCGCCGCAGGCTCGAGCCCGCGTTCCCCTTCCTCGTCTTCCTGCTGGTCGCACAGGTGCTGTTCCTGCCGGCCTCCCTGAGCCCCTGGGCCTGGGAGCTCGACGGCGCCTTCTTCCTGGGGGAGCTGAGCAACGCCTTCGTGCTGAAGCAGGGGCTCATCGAGCATCACCGCGTGGTCACCAGCACCGACGTGCTCGGCTACCCACAGCAGGGTGTGCTGGTGTTCATCGCCTGGGGCAACCTGCTCTTCATCATCTTGGGTGATCTGCTGGGCAGCGCGCTGGCCGGCTACAACCTCAGCGTGCCCTTCAACCTGGCGCTGGCGGGCTGGTTCGGCATGCTGCTGACCGAGCGGGTCGGGGGCAGCCGCGCCGCCGCCTGGATCGGGGGGCTGTTCTTCGCCTTCAACCCCTTCGTGCTGGGCGTGGTGCAGAACGGTCAGGTCAGCTACTCGAACCACGCATGGATCGCCCTGTACGCTCTGCTGCTGATCGGGTGGATGGAGAAGGGGGGCTGGCCAAGGCTCCTGGGGCTGGGGCTCACCGCCGCCTGGGTGGTGCTGAACTCCCCCTACTTCGGCGTGTTCTGCTGGCTGTTCACGCCCCTGGTGCCCGCCTGGTGGCTGCTGCGCCGGCCCGATCGCTGGCGCACCACCCTGGTGCGCACCGCCCTGGTGTTCGCCGTGTGCGTGGCCGCTCAGCTGGGCCCCTATCTGTACTTCAGCATGCTCAACGGAGTGCCGGAGCCAGAGCTGCTGTTGCCCGCGCCAGCCTGCCCTGCCGAGGAGCTGCTGGCCCACGGTGGGGTCGTACAGCCAGGCTTCCTGGGGGGCACGGGCATGGGCTCCGCGGGCCTGTTCGCCATCTTCCTGCCGCTGGGGGCCAAGCCCGAGAACATGCTGATGCACCTGGACTACCTGGGGGCGAGCACATTCCTGGTGCTGCTGGCGGCGGCGGTGCTGCGGCGCCGCGGCGCGCCCCTGGGCTCGCAGCGCGAGGAGACCATGGCCGCCTTGCTGCCCTGGGTGGTGGGGGCCGTGGGCTTCGCCGTGCTGGCGCTGGGGCCCTACCTGGTGCTCACCGAAGAGGTGATCACTGGCCCAGGCGGGCGGTGGATCCCCATGCCGTTCCTGCTGCTGTGGCGCTTCATGCCGTTCTTCGAGCGGGTCTGCACCCCCTACCGCTTCCTGGTCATGACCAGCCTGTGCCTGGCGCCCGTGCTGGGGCTGCTGCTGGGCCCTGTCCTGGCGCGGCTGGTCGAACGGCGACGGGTGCTGGTGGTGGCGGGCATCGGGCTGGTGATGATGTTGGACTACACCCTGGTGAGCCAGGTGCCTTGGCCGCTGCCATGGCGTCGGGTGGAGATGCCGCGGGTCTTCGAAGATCTCGCCGCGGACCCAGAACCTTTCGCCATCCTGGAGCTCCCCTACCAGGAGCCCAAGGGCATGCAGTTCTGGTACGACGATCACATCCAGCCCACCCCCCCGTTCTGGAACGAGCGCCTGGCCTTCCACCAGACGGTACACGGCAAGCGCCTGGGAGTGCGCATGACCGTCATCGCCCTGCCCGAGGTCTATGAGCGCTCGGATCTGGTGCGCAACCTGGCCGACCAGGTCGCCGGGCGTGAGACCCTCGCCGGGTCTTCCTCCCAGCCGGGCTGTGGAGCGGTGCCCGTGGACCCGTGGCTCGTGGCCCAGGACTTCCGGTACCTGGTGGTCCACGAGCACCTGCTCACGCCCACCGTGGCGCCTTGCCTGGTGGCGCGGCTCGAGGCCTCCCTGGTGCGGGCCGGGAGCTACCCGGACGAAGGGATCAGCCTGTGGCGCTTCGAAGCTCCCGCAGTCGATCCAGGCTCCGGTGCAGCGCCCGCTCCGGCCACCAGCGTGCCAGGGGTACGCTGAGGTTCACGCGCTCGAAGTCGGCGATGTGGCAGCGCTGGCACAGCGGGGGCCGGGTGTCGTGCTGGCGCTGGTCGTCCCGCAGCGCGCGCCATGCCTGGCCCTTCCACGCGGTGCGGAAGTCGGCCTGGGCCAGGTCGCCCAGAGGCATGGTGCGGCCGTGGTCCTCGCAGCAGGGGAGCAGGGTGCCGTCCCACCCCAACACCGCGGTGCTGTGGCTGCGGGCACAGCTGTGAGGCTTGGACCGAGCGTCCGGGTAGCTGAGGACCAAGCGCGGGTCTCGGGGCGCGCGCGCTCGCAGGGTGGGGTCGTGGGCCCAGGTGAGCAGCTGGAAGGTGGCCCGATCGACGCCCAGGTCTCGTCCCAGCGCCAGCATCGCGTCCCGTTCGTGTTCGTTGTCGCGGTGCAGGATGGGCTTGAGCTCCACCAGGGGTTTGCGCAGGCCCCGGTGGTCGCGCTCCCGGATGAAGTGGCGGAGATTCGAGGTGGCCTGATCGAAGCTGCCGTCGCCGCGGTTGGCGTCGTGGGTGGCCGCGGTCGCCCCGTCCAGGGAGACGAAGAGCCAGTCCAGATCGGCGTCGAGCAGGGCCTGGACCCTGGGTGCCTCGAGGGCCACGCCGTTGGTGGAGACCGCCACCATGACCCCCCGTCGCCGCGCCTGGGCCACCATGGCCTCGAGCTGGGGGTGGAGTAGCGGCTCGCCGTAGAACCAGAGGCAGAGGAAGAACAGGCTGTCGCCCAGCTCGTCGAGCACCCGCTGGTAGATGTCGAGGTCGAGCTCACCCTGCTCGGCTGGAGGTGTGTTGGTGATCGGGCAGAGTCCACAGGTCAGGTTGCAGCGGGATGAAGGCTCCACCAGCAGCAGCACTGGATCGCCCAGCAGCGCTTGGCTGCGCAAGCCGACGGCCAACGCGGTGCGGGCTCCATTGACCATGCGCGTGGGGTTGGCCAGCGCCCGGGCGATGGAGCGCCGGAGCGTCCAGATCTCTCGCCATGTGCAGGTCTGGTTGAAGACGCGCATAGGCAAGGCGGGCGGAGGGGCGTGGAGTCATTGGGACCACCGAGGGTGGCCGCGCAGCGTGAAGGGCCCAGCTGGCGAGGGCGTATGAAGGAGTCCTCGACCCCTCCTTGACTCTACCTTGACTCGGGCCTGACATTCCAGCCCCGACGGCCACCGCGGGCGCCAGGGGCTTGCTCGGATCGCGAACAGCAAACGTTGGCGGAAGGCTTTGGGCTCGAGGCGCAGGCCTGTGGGCTAGCAGTCGTAGGTGTTGCCGTCGTCGCAGACGGCGGAGCACGACCCGTTGGTCGTGATGGTGACGTCGCACTGCAGCGAGGGGTTGCCGGCCGCGTTGTAGCCCGTGTAGCTGCCCACAGCGGAGCCGTCGTACTCGTAGTTCATGGACCAGAAGGCCGCGAGGCTGTCGCTGCCGGCGTCGTAGACGCCATACTCCTGCAGGCTGGAGCCGTCGAAGTAGTACTCGTTGTCGCCGACGAAGTCGGAGTCCGTGTTGTTCGCGGCGCCCCACTGGGCCCAGTGGGACTCGCCGGTGCCGTCGTAGCGGTAGGTGCTGGTGCCCTCGTAGGCGCCGTCGCCGTAGTCGAACTCGTCGGTGCGCAGGATCTTGTCGGTGCAGGTGCGGTTCATCACCATCTTGGAGCTGCCCGAGGAGTACTCGCCGTACAGGGTGACCTTGGTGTCGGACTTGATCTCCGAGGCCCAGTACTCGGTGTGGGCGGTGGGATCGGGCGCGTGCTCGATGGTCCACTCGGGGTCGAAGCTGTAGCGGGTGGTGTTGCCCTCGCAGCGGTAGCGCTCGACGCGGAGCAGCTCGGCCCAGGTGTCTGCCAGCACGTCGGTCCAGGAGACCTTGACCAGCATGTCCAGGTTGCCGTTGTCGTAGATGGTGCCGTAGCCCTCGACCTTGCGCTCCTCGAGCCAGTGGGCGGCCTGGTAGGAGTCGACCCAGGCGAGGTCGCCGCTGGCGAGGTGGTAGGAGCCCTTGCGGCGGGAGTTGGCCTTGCCCACCGGGTCGAAGTCGTAGCTGGCCGTCTGGCCGGAGACGCTGGACTCGAGCAGGGTGTAGGTGGCGTTCTCTGCGTCGTACCAGCTGTGGGGGTCGTAGGGGCAGACCAGGTCGAGACCACAGCCGGAGAGCAGGCCGGAGGCCAGCAGGAGTCCGGTGGAAAGGATGCGCTGCATCGGAGTCTCCGCAAGACGGGGCAAGGCAGCCTATCTGCAGACCCGGGCACCCGCTACCGAGGGCGCGGGGGGGGCCTCCTTCGCCTTCTCCGTTCTCACGGGCTCTTGACACCGCGCAGCCGGGTGGCCTGCCGCGCGGAGGGTGGGGTGCCTTGGCGGGCGGGGCGCAGTATGGTCGGTGCGACCTCCGAGGATCCCATGACCCTGGCCCCTCTTCAGCTGCTGCTGGTGATTCTGGTGGGGATCTTCGCCGGCACCGTCAACACCATCGCGGGGGGCGGATCGCTCATCACCTTGCCCGCGCTCATCTTCCTGGGCGTGCCGCCCACCGTGGCCAACGGCACCAACCGGGTTGGGGTGATGACCCAGTCCTTCACCGCCGCCGCCAGCTACCACCGCAAGGGCATGCTGGACTGGCGCAGGGCGTCGCTGATGGTGGCCCCCATCGCGGTGGGCACCCTGGTGGGCTCCTGGGCCTCGGCCCAGCTGAGCGACGATCTCTTCCGCAAGGTCATCGGCGTGGCCATGCTCTGCGTGCTGGCGCTGATGCTCGCCAAGCCCAAGCGCTGGCTCTCCGATCGTCCGGCCTCCTTGCCTGGGCCGCTCTGGCTGCGGATCCCCGCGCTGGTGGGCGTGGGCTTCTACGGTGGCTTTCTGTGCGCGGGTGTGGGCGTGGTCACCCTGATCACCCTGGTGCTCCTCGAGGGCCTGGACCTGGTGCGGGGCAACGCCATCAAGGTCGCGCTGGTGGGGATGTGCACGCTCCTGTCCCTAGCCATCTTCGTGGAGCAGGGGCTGGTGGCCTGGGACGTGGCCATCAGCCTGGCGGCAGGCTCGAGCGTGGGCGGCTGGCTCGGGTCCCGGCTGACCATGAGCTGGGGGCCACCGCTGATCCGCTGGGTGCTCATCGCGGTGGTGGTGATCTCGTCGTCGCGCCTGCTGGGGATCTTCTGACCGCTATGGCTCGGTGATCTCCAGCTCGATGTCGATGGCTTCGCCATCTTCGGGCTGCAGGGGCTCGGTTGAGAGCTCCAGCTCCAGCTCGGGCTCGGTGACGCGCTCGAGGTGACGACGGAGGCCGTCGCGCAGGGAGCTGCGGCCGCGGGCGCTGGGGCCGGCTTTGGCGGTGCGGCGGGCGTCCCAGGTGCTGACGGCGCCCGAGGGGAGCCCCGTGGTGTCGGCGGTGCGCACCTCGGAGATCACCGATGAGAGGTCGGCTTCCCGCAAGTGGCGGTGGGGGTGGACCGAGCTGCCCCCGTGGTGCATGTCGTCGACCCACTCCCGCAGCAACACCTCGTCGCCGGCGCGCAGGTTCATGATGCGCAGCTCGTAGGCGCTGGGCTGGTCATCGTAGTGCTGGGCGTGGTGGACCACCGCGCGGCCGTAGACCGTGTCCTTCATGCCGGGCAGCTCGAGCTGGAACTCGAGCTCCAGACCTTGGTCGATGGTGCCGGGGCTCTCGACCACCAGCAGTGTCAAGGCGATGTGGGTGGCCGTGCCGAAGTGGACGGCGGCGGCGGTGCGCATGGAGATGCTCGCGGCCAGGTGCACGCTGCCTCCGGGTGGACTGTTCGCTGAAAGCATACCTTATCCGCGGTTTTCGTAACAGGGTTGGTCATTTTTTCTGCCGCGATCGAATGCATCCGCGGGCCCTCCGTCCAGGGCCGTGTACGAAACACCGACTCGGAGAAAGCCATGCGCGCCCTACTCCCCCTGCTGTCCATCTCCCTCTGCCTCTCCCTCGCCGCCACGCCGGCCTTCGCCGACGACCACGGCCACAAGGCCCACAAGCAGCGCGCCCGCAGCCACGACGACGCCGGCGCGCGGGGTCAGGGCAACAGCGGCAACCACGGTCAGGTCAACCCAGATCAGGCCGCCCGCGACCAGGCCGCCCGTGACCAGGCCGCCCGCGCCCGGGCCGCTCACGACCAGGCCGCGCGCAACCAGCACGCCCGTGATGCCGCCCACACTCG
>CALDOK010000256.1 GCA_937912125.1 uncultured Pseudomonadota bacterium | reverse complement strand
CCGTAGTACAAGAACGGAGTACCCCGCAGGGTCATGGCCAGGATGGCCACCAGGCGGCAGCGGGCGTCGGCCCAGCGCCCACCCCAGCGGCTGGCATGCCGGGGGAAGTCGTGGTTGGACAACACCCAGGTGGCCCAGCCATCGGGGCCCAGGGCCTGGGTCCAGGCCATGATGGCCGTGTGGAAGGCCTTGGCGCCCCAGCGGGAGCGCAGCAGGTGGAAGTTGAACGCCAGGTGCAGCTGGTCCTCCCCGGAGCCCGCGTAGCCCGCCGCCTCGCGGTACCGACGATCCTCGTCCAGGGTCTCCCCCACCAGGAAGCGCCCGGGCCGCTCGTCCGCCACCCGCCGCATCATGCTCAGGGCGATGCCCATGTCGTCCTGGTCCCGATCGTGGAGGTGGCGCTGGCCGATGTAGGGGTAGAGCAGCCCGGCGGGGTTCCAGGTGCGCGGGTTGCTGGGGAGCTCAGGGTGCTTGAGGTAGCAGTTGAACACGTCCAGCCGGAAGCCCTCGACGCCACGCTCGAGCCAGAAGCGCAGCACGCCCTCGATGGCGTCCACCACCGCAGGCTCGCGCCAGTTCAGGTCGGGCTGCTTCTTCAGGAAGGAGTGGAAGAAGTACTGCTGCCGCTCGGGAGCGTACTCCCAGCCCCCACCTCCGAAGGTGGAGGCCCAGTTGTTGGGGGCCCCGGTCTGGCCAGGCCCGCCGCGCCCGTCGCGCCAGAGGTACCAGTCGGCCTTGGGCCCAGCCCTGTCCTGGCGCGACTCCTGGAACCAGGCATGCTCGTCGGAGCTGTGGTTGAACACGCCGTCGAGCACCACCCGCAAGCCGCGCTCCCGGCAGGCCGCGACCAGGGCATCGAAGGTCTCGAGGGACCCGTACCGGGGATGCACGTCGCAGTAGTCGCTGATGTCGTAGCCGAAGTCGGCGTCGGGCGAGGGCTGGATGGGCGAGAGCCAGATGGCGTCCACTCCCAGGTCCGCCAGGTGGTCGAGCCGGTCGATGATGCCCTGCAGGTCCCCGATCCCGTCGCCGTCGGAGTCCATGAAGGAGCGGGGGTAGATCTGGTAGACGACGCCGCGCTTCCACCAGGGGAGATCGCCCACTACCACTCCAGATCCAACCAGTCGCCGGAGTCATAGGAGTCGTAGGGATAGCCCCAGGCGTCTGGGAAGCTGTCGCAGTAGTACTCGGGGGGGCCGCACCAGCCCGCGCCGAAGCCCATGCTGAAGCCGTCGATGCTCAGATCCATCACCGCGGGGTCCCACTCCACCAGCAGCTCATTGCCCGAGGCCGAGATGGTGGGCGTCGCGATGCTGTAGTGGCTGCCGTAGTCGGGCCAGCCGAGCAGGTCGGCGGTGCCGGAGTTGATCACCAGCTGGTACAGCACGTAGCCGGCCCCCGAGGAGCTGCCCCAGCCCTCGATGAACACAGCGCCGGCGTCCACCGTGGACGTGGCCTCGCAGCGCAGCTGGAACATGCCTTCGTTCACTCGATACCAGGCGTTGACCCAGTCGAAGCCGTAGCCGTCGAGCACGTCGCCCCGCTCGTCGTCCACCGCCGCAGCCGCGAGCCAGGGGGGCTCGCCCAGCACGAACTCGAAGGAGGGGGAGAAGGTGGCCGTGCCATCGTAGATGTCCACCTGCAGCGCGAGCACGTCGCCCGCGGCGCCACCGGTGACCACGATGTCGTAGTCCTCGGAGCGGGAGTCGCCCGCCTCGATCTGCCCGAAGCTCTCCTCGCCGCTGACGATGGTGGCGTCGGCGGTGCTCGACGACAGCACCGTGAGGGAGCCACGGGCGATGCCGTCGGTGTCCAGGTCGCCGGTGTTGGCCACCTCGATCTCGAGGGTGGCGGTCTCGCCGGGATCCAGGATGCCGTCGCCGTCGTCGTCGTCCTCGACCTGGACGCGCACGATGCGCAGCACGGGCCAGGGGACCGGGATCTCGACGGCGAGCTCGAAGCTCTCGATCTCGTCCTCGAGGGTGAGCAGGAGCTCCACCGGTTCGCTGTCCAGCTTGTCGGCGCTGACATCGAAGGCGAAGGCGTCGACGAGGGTGGAGTTCTCGCCCGCCAGCCAGGTATCGGCGGACACCAGCAAGGGACCGCCGTCGGTGACGGTGACGGCCGGATCGGCGCTGCTCAGGCTGGCGTAGAGCGGGCCGCTCGAGGCGTCGCCCTGGTTGACCAGGCGCAGGGACGAGAAGGTGACGCCCAGGTCCCCCGGCCGGACCGTGGCGGGCGTGGTGAGGGCCTGCTCGATCAGCGGGTCGGGGGGCTCGGGAAGGTAGACGACGGCGGCCATCCCGGAGGCGAGGGAGGGCACGAATGTGGCCTCGTACAGCTCGTCGCCGAAGCGGATGGAGAAGCCGTCCACGCTGCCGGTGGTGTTGGCGGTGACCCGGGCGAACCAACGCTCGTGGCCCGGCGCAGGCGGCAGCAGCTCCCAGCGATCGGTGATGTCCACCTCGAGGCTGCCGGCGCCGGCCGCCTCGGTGGCCGTGAACGCGGTCCACTCGGTGGTGGGATCGTCGGGATCGCCGATCCCCAGCGTCACCTGAACCAGCGCCGTGGCGTCGAGGGTGTAGTCCAGCTGGGCGGTGGAGGGGTAGCCCAGTTGCAGCTCGAAGCTCTGGCTCCAGCTCTGGTCCCCGGCGCTCAGGGTGAGCTCGTAGGGCAAGCGGCTGTTGTCGGGGAGGGCCTCGGCCAGGGTGAAGAACAGCTGCCCGATGGAGCTGCCGAGGCCGCCCACGTCTCCGAGCTCGACGCTCTCTTCGATGACGCCGCCGGCGCCCATGTCCACGTAGAGCCCGATCACCACGTCGCTGGCGCCGATCTCGGTGGCGTTGCTGACGGTGACCTCGAGGTTGACCTCGTCACCGGGGTGGACCAGCTCGGGATAGCTCGCCACCGCCGCGCTCAGGTCGGGAGCCAGCTCGTCGACCACCACGGCGTCGATGGACCAGCTGTCGGCGTCGGCGCCGTGGTAGCGCCAGGCCAGCCAGGCCACGCGCTCGCCAGCGAACCCGCTGAGATCCACCACCGCCGAGCGGCCCCAGTCATCGCCAGGGGCGGGGATGGCCTGCACCAGACTGTAGTCGCCGTCGGACGGATCGCGGCTGCCGGTGGAGAGATACAGGCCGTGGTCGGCCAGCTCCACCTGGGTGCCCTTCTCGTACCAGGACACCTGGATGGTCTCGAGGGAGGAGAAGTCCAGGGCCGGAGCCAGGAGCCAGTCGTCCATCAGATCGGTCACGTCACCGTTGCCCACGGCGTGGCGCACGCTGGTGGCGCCGTCGGCCGCGGTGTCGGAGATCTCCCAGGGGTAGCCTGGAAACTCGGCCTGGTAGGAGACCCAGCCCAGGTCGCGCAGCTGGTCTTCGCCGTCGCCCAGCTCGAAGCTCTCGGTGAAAGGCAGGGGCAAGGCCTGGACCAGCACGTCCAAGGCGAAGGGCTCGCTGCCTGCGGCGGCGGGCAGGTAGGAGACCGCCTGAAACTCGCCTGCATCGGCGGCCTTGAAGTAGTACTCGAGGCCGGGGTCCTCGACGGGGAGGCCGGCGCTCCACGCGCCCCCGGACTCCTCGAGGTCCAGCCAGTCCCACGCGTCCGTGCCCAATTCGCGGTGGTAGAGACGCACACCCGCCACACCGTCAGGGTCCGTGGCGGTGACCGCGAGGTCGATGACGTCGCCCTCGACCAGGACTCCCACGGGTGGGAGGTGCTCGAGCACGGGCCCCTCGGCCAGGATCGGGCTGCCGGTGTCGGCCGGCGGCGGGCAGCCCACCGCGACGAGGGCCAGGCATCCGAGAACCAGCACGCGCCTCATGGCGAGGCCTCCGAGCCGGCGCTCGTGTCCTGGGCCGGATCTGCTGGCAGCAGCCGCTGCTCGGGCGGATCGGGGGTGACGCGCCCGGCCCGCACCCCCTGGTAGTCCTCGTACATCTCGCAGACCGTGAAGCACTGGTAGTACTGGATGTTCCCGGCACTATCCACGAAGCCGTAGCAGTAGAAGCCCGCGGGACAGTCGGCGTCGCGGGTACACTCCACCAGGCAGTCGCCGCCGTAGCAGTGGTTGCCGCTGGACTCGCCGCCGCAGTCGTCGTCGTCGTCACAGCCGCGGCAGTAGTAGCCCGCGGCCTCGTAGCACTCGCCCGAGGCGCCGTTGCAGAACTCCTTGAAGGCGCAGTCCCGGTGGGCGTCGGTGCAGCCATCGTTCACGCACTGGCTGGTGACCGTGTCGCAGGCGTCCCCCGGGTAGCAGTCGGTGTCCTGGGAGCAGCCGGGCACGCAGGTCCCCACGTCACAGTGCTGCTCCATGCCGCACTGAGTGCTGTTGGCGCAGTGGGCGGAGACACACTGCCCTTCCTGGCAGGTGGCCCCGAAGGGGCAGGGCTCGCTCTGGGAGCACTCGGACCTCTCACCGCAGCCGGCGAGGAAGAAGACAAGGGCCAGCAGGGGCCCCAGGATCCAGATCTTCCGCATCACAGGGTCTCCTCCTGCGTCTCGTCATCGCCGCCGCTGGACGCCCCGACGGCCAACACCCGGTACTCGGCCACGATGTAATACTGAGCCGGGGGCACCTGCTCCTCGTCGAAGCGGATGGCGTTGTGCTCGACCACGTAGGTGTAGTCGACGTCCTTGACCAATTCGCGCACCAGGCTGTCGTTGTCGTCGCTCTCGTACAGGCCCACCACCAGTGAGTTCTCATCGCAGGACTGGGACAGGGCGAACTCCACCTCGAGGCCCGAGGCCGTGAGCCCGAGCTTGGACGCGATGGGCGAGAAGTCCTCGGCGCAGATGGACTCCAGCACGCCCTCGGTGTGCTGCACCGCCTTGATGTACCGGGAGCCGTAGCTGGCGTCGCCGTGCTCGGAGGAGCAGGCGGGATCGCCCTCGAACTCCGGCTCGGTAGAGCCCACCACCGCGCTGACGTTGAAGATGCGGTGGTCACGGTAGGCCTCGGGGCCCTTGAGGTCGGTGAGGAAGCGCAGGTAGTCGTCCACCTCGTAGGGGGATGAGTCCTCCTCGTCCGACAAGAAGATCAGCGAGAAGCTGGCGTCGTCCCGGAGGAAGGCGGCGTTGTCCTCGCTGTAGACGGGCTCGAGGAAGGCGGCGCGGGCCGCCTCGAAGCCCATCTCCCAGCCCGAGCCGGTGATGCCCACCGCCACGTTCTCGGCGAAGACCTCGTCGGGGGCGTCGGTGGAGGGGGTGATGAGCAGGTCGTGGTTGTTGAGGGTGAACCCGGCGTCGATCACCGCGTCGGCGCTGACTCCGCCGTCGGCCGAGCGCGCGACCACCACGCGGGCCCCTGCAGCCAGGAGCAGGCCATCGGGGAAGGACCAGCTGTTGGCGTCGTCGTCCTGCAGCTTGCAGCCGCCAAGATCCAGCTCTTCGCCGCTGAAGTTGGTCAGCTCCACCCACTCGCCCAGGCTGTCGGCCACATCGACGGGATCGGCCATGAACTCGGTGATCAACACCTCGCCCGCCTCGTCGGGGCCCGGGCCCGCCCCGCCCGTGTCGCCGGGCAGCGCGCTGTCGCCGGGGTCGGCGGTGTCGGGCATGGGCGCCCGGGCACAGCCATGGTTCTCAGCGCCAGGGCTGCCGGTGTCGGTGCTCGCGTAGACGTCGGCGGCGGCGCACCAGGCCGAGGCCACATCGTTGCCCCCAGCCGTGACCACCGAGGGGTCCAGCTGCCAGGCCTTGCCGGCGGGGATGCCCCAGCTGCGGTCGAAGGCCACGCGGTCGATGGTGAGCCCCGCCCGATTGACCAGCACGATCTCGTCGTCGCCGCCATGGAGCCGACCTTGGTCGGTCTCGGTGGTCATGTCGGTGGTGATCACGCCGATCTGCCAGTCCACATCGATGTCGCTGAACACCTGGATGAAGGCCTGGAAGTTCGTGGCGAGCTTGGCCTGTTCCTCGATCATGGAGCCGGAGTTGTCCACGACCATCAGCACGTCCACCACGTTGCGGCGGCTCTGCTGGAACACGTCCACCGCCACCTCGGAGGTGTAGCTGTACTCGGTGCAGCTGCACAGCAGCGGCAAGATCAAAAACAACGGTCGCATCGCGTCTCCCATGCCCGTGTCCTCACCCAAGCTGCGGAGCCTCGAGGCTCCCCGCTCGGGCCTACTCACCGGTGTCCCCAGGCCCCTCGCCCGTGTCCGCCGCCTCGCCGCCGCCGGGGTTCAAGCCCTCGACGACCGAGAAGAGGATGGTGTCGGCCACCGCGGAGTTCTGGACATGCCAGTGGAAGGTGGAGAAGTAGACCTTGCCCGCGCCGTGCTCGAAGGCCACCAGCAGGGGCACATCCTGGAGCTCGATGTCGCCCTCGAACTCCGACACCCGGTACCAGACATCCCCGCTCAGGATCACCTCCACCTCGTCGGAGACCGACGCGATGGTGGCCCAGTGGGAGAAGTCGTAGTCGATGGAGACCACGTTCTGGCCCAGGTCGTTGATCAGGGCCTGGCGGTGGACCATGGCCTGAGTGGTGCCCCGCTGGCCCCGCTGAGCGTCGTCGAGCACGTCCTGGTCGCCCACGAAGGTGATCATGTCCGGCCAGCAGGCCTCGACCAGGTCGTAGGCCCAGTCGCTGACCACGAGCGCGCCGCCGCCCGAGACGAAGGAGGTGACGTTGTCGATGACCGCAGGATCGGCCACCAGCCCGTCGTCCTCGGCCACCCCGTTGTAGACCCAGCGGCCCAGGCCGCGGGTGCCGGAGTTGACGAACACGGCGCCGTAGTTCTCGAGCTCGTCTTCGCTACCCAGCAGGCCCTCGACCTCGAGGGTCATGACGTCCGGATCGAGATCGGGCTCGTAGGTGGCCCCCACGATGTAGCCCTCGTAGAGCTGGTAGTTCACCAGCTGACGAAGCAGCAGGGCCTCCATGCGGTCGTAGTCGCCCGCGGTGACGGCGATGGCGTCGATGGGGATCTCGATGAACTCCTGCTCGGGCGTGCAGCCGATCAGCAGGGCCAACAGAGGCAGGGTGCGCGCGCAGCCCATGACTACTCCAGCACCATGTAGGCCGAGAGGTAGATGAACGACTCGGTGGGGTTGCTCTGGTAGATGCTGTCGGGCAGCCCGAAGTCGGGGCCCTCGATGTAGGAGTAGAAGTAGGGCTCGGCGGGGTTGGCCACCAGCTGGGACAGCTCGGAGCCCAGGTAGGTGTGCTCGCCGTCATCCCAGGGGATGCAGCCAGCGAAGCCGCCCGTGCCCGTGGCCTCGAGGGTGCCCGGGATGCCGGTGGCGAAGATGGCGTCGGGGTAGGTCTGAGCCGGCGTCCACGTGTAGGTGAAGTCCTCGGCCCGGTTGTGGGTGTAGTCCTGGCACAGCTGCGGGCTGGTGAGCTGCCAGTCGGAGGGCACCGTGGGCTGCACATCCTCGACCAGGTACTCCGGGAGTCCGCCCTCTTCGCCCTGGGGGTGGAGGTCGTACCAGTAGCCTGCCCCGTAGTCGGCCGCGGTCAGGTCGAAGCCGTAGTAGTAGACCATGCCGCTGGTGGTGTCCTCGACCCGGTCGAGGGTGACGGTGTTGAAGTCGCTCTCGAGCCAGACATAGTCCCCGGCGGGCACGGACTGGGGCGTGGGGCAGTCGTCGCCACCGCCGCCGCCGCCCTCGGGGTAGGGGAAGACCCCGTTGACGTCGTAGGGCTGCGGGCCCGAGCCCATGCCGCCGCCGCCGCCGCAGGGGGGGTCCAGGGGGATGTAGAACCACACCAGCGCGTAGACGCTCTCGGCCACCTGGCAGCTGCTGTTGTCGATGCCCCGGGTGATGTTGAAGGCGATGGAGACGGCCACCTCGGACAGATCCAGGGGCCCGTCCACCACCTCGAAGGCGTCTGGGATGACCACGCCCTCGGCGCTGGTGCTGATGAGCACGTCCCGGAAGCCGGTGCGGGCGGCGTTGGACATGGTGATCTCGCCGTACAGGTGGGTGGCGTCCTCCACCTCGAGCCTGTCGATGGCGTAGTCGTTGGACTCCTCGCCCCCGTCCATCACGATCAGCTCGGTGTCGCCGTCCACGAAGTTGGTGCCGCGGGCCTCGACCTCGAAGGCCACGGTCTCGCCCTGCTCGATCACCATGGGATCCCAGGACGCGGCCAGGCCGGCGCGGTCCACCTGGAAGCCGTCGTAGAGCACCACCACCTCGGCCCCGGTCTCCATCAGCACGTCGCGGGGCCCGGCGTAGGTGTCGCCAGCCACGCTGAGGGTGGCCAGCGCCAGCTGATCGGTGATGACCGTGAAGTCCATGATGTTGACGCCATCACCGAAGGAAGGCCAGGTGACCCCGCCCTCCCACGCGGTGTTGCGGCCAGTGAACTCCACCTCGACGGTCTCACCGAGCATGCCCACGTCGGGGGAGATGGAGAAGGACTCCTGGATGACGGTGAAGCCATCCTCGAGGGTGCGGGTGTAGCCGCCGGACTCCACAACCACGTCCCGGGCGCCCAAGGCGGCATCCGCGGCGATGGTGATGTCGGCGTCGATGTTCCAGGCGTCGAGCACCAGCAGCTCGTCGACCGTGATGCCCTCGCCGAAGTCGATCTGGCTGCCCTCGAAGTCGAAGGCGGACCAGGACGCGGCGAAGCGCACGCCGAGGGTGGTGTCAAGCCCACCGACGGCCGGGTCCAGCGTCAGGATGTTCGAGCTGGGGGTGTCGTCGGGGTCCCCCTGGCCGTCTGGATGGCAGGCGCCGAGCAGGGGCGCCGCCAACAACAGCGCGCCGCCGAGGACGCAGGAGCAGCGGAAGCGTGGGTCGTTCATGGGGCTCGTCTCCGCGCCAGGCCCGGTACAGGGCCGACAATGCGCGATATAGAAGGTTTCAGGTCGGCTTCGCCCAACCGTCACCGGGCTGACTCCCGAGCAGTATAGCCGCGGCGCGCGCGCAGGGTCAACGCGACCTTCACAGGGGGATCCCACCGAGCTCCAGCCCGCGATCAGCGCTCCCCCGCCAGCTCGAGCACCACCTGGCGCAGCAGCGGCAGCGACCCGCGGAGGGGATGGTCGTCCTGGACCTCCAGCAGCCGCACGCCAACCCCAGAGCGATCGCGGTAGGCCCGGCTCTGCGCGATGGGGACCACCTCGTCCTGCAGCCCGTGGATGATGGTGACGGGCAGGCCCGGGGGCGCCGTCAGGGCGCTGGGGTCCAGGTTGGGGGGCTCCCTCCAGCCCAGGGCCGGCGCGCACAGCACGAGCCCCAGGAAGCGCTCGGGGTGGGCCTGGGCCAGCAGCGCAGCCACCAGGCCGCCGTAGCTCGAGCCGACCAGCAACACCCCGCCCGAGCGGGTGTGCTCCTCGAGGAGGTCGCAGCGGGCGCGCAGGGGCATGGCGCGCATGTCGGGGACCAGCACGGACAGGCCCAAGGTGCCCAGCAGCTGGGCCTTGGTTCCCTGCGGGCTCCCCTCGAGGCCGTGGGCGAAGACGATCATGGGATTAGGGATAGCGCGAGGCTGGATCGCCAGCCAGGGACCCGCGGCCTGCTTGCTGGTGGGGGGAGGCTGCCTCCCCCCAGACCGCTAGCGCGCAGCAGGGCTTCCCCTGCCCTTCGGGCACCGCGGCTGCCGCCGCTGGCTCGCCCCTCGGAGGTCCACA